>JAYUJA010000186.1:0-13993 GCA_043765495.1 Bacteroidia bacterium | reverse complement strand
CCAATGATAACAAACTCACCAAAGAAGGCATCAACCTAGGAAAGCACTTATTTTACGATGTTACCTTATCTAAAAATAAAACACAATCCTGTTCCAGTTGCCATAACCAAGCGATGGCATTCACAGATAATAATAAAGCTGTAAGTACTGGCGTGGATAATATCGCTGGTCATAGAAACGCACAACCGCTTATAAATCTTGCATTTCGTCCTAATTCTTTCTTTTGGGATGGAAGAGCTATTACCCTAGAACAACAAATAGAAGGACCTGTACCTAATCCTATCGAGATGCACTTGGAATGGATAGAAGCAATACAAAGATTACAAACCCATACGACAGTGGACTATAAAACCTTGTTCTACAAAGCATTTGGCACGAAAGAAATCACCAAAGAACTAACTATTAAAGCCTTGGCACAGTTTTTAAGAACCATGGTATCTAGCAATTCTACCTATGATAAATTTGTACGCAACCAAGCCGTTTTGACTCCTTCGGAACTAAATGGATTTCAGATATATACTACTGAAAGAGGCGATTGCTTTCATTGCCATAGCCTAGCCGCAGATGGGCAAGGTACAGATAATCAATTTCATAACAACGGGTTAGATGCTACTTTTATAGACAAAGGTAGAGGAGATGTGACACACCAAACCTACGACGATGGAAAATTTCTAACGCCAACGCTACGTAACATTGCACTCACAGCTCCTTACATGCACGACGGCAGGTTTACCTCTTTAGAAGAAGTAGTGAACCACTATAACAGTGGCGGAGTAGCCAGCCCCACCGTAGACGTGCTAATGAAACACCAAGGAGTAGGATTAGAACTTACGCCACAAGATAGAACAGATTTGATCAACTTCCTCAAAACACTTACCGACGACGATTTTATAAATAATCCTGCTTACAAAACACCGTTTTAAGTTTTAGTTTTAATTCATTATGCAAAAAAGCTATTCTTGGTTCGCTATTCTCTTTATCTTAATCACTAGTGTAAGTACGCGCCTCTGTTTTTCAGAAATAGGCATACAACCGCGAGTGGTGAATGTAATTAATTATGACGCATTTGGCTACTATTGGTTTTTGCCAGCCATTTTTATTTATGAAGATGTAAAAGAACTGCAATGGCTTCCCGAAAAAGAAAAACAATATACATTAAGCGGAGATGGAAAACTATACCAGTTTGTAACCTTACCACAAGGTGGATACACAGGCAAATACCTTTGTGGAGTAGCTATACTACAAGCTCCCTTCTGTGCTTTGGGGCATTGCTATGCAAAAATAAATAACTATCCTAGTGATGGGTTTTCGCCACCCTACCATTGGGCATTGGTAGCTGCATCTATATTCTATGGGATACTAGGTTTAGTACTGATTAGAAAACTATTATCCCCTGATTTTTCAGATACTACCATAGCAATGGTACTACTACTTATGAGTATCGGATCTAACTGGCTGCAATACATCGCCATAGAAAATGCAATGTCGCATGCATATATTTTCCCATTGTATGCAGCAGTATTACTTGCTACAAAAAAATGGCACGAAACTCCTACTTTATCCCTTGCTTTTGGTATTGGACTCATCATAGGGATAGCCACCATAAGCCGACCTACGGAAATAATAATGCTATTCATACCTTTACTATGGGATACATTCGATAGCGCTAGCAGACAAAAAAAGAGTACATTATTACAAAAAAAACCTTTATTAATTGCTTCTATACTACTAGGTGGCGTGATTGGAATACTACCGCAATTGGTGTATTGGAAATATAGTACGGGAAGTTGGATATTTAGTGTAGGGAGTAAATGGTTTTTTCTAAATCCTTTTTTTAGAGTACTTTTTGGCACAGAACTAGGCTGGTTTATCTACACACCAATAAGTATTTTATTTATAATAAGCTTATTGTATCTAAAAAAACACCGTACTCAAAATGCTTTATGGGTATTTATATTTCTTAATATATGGATAGTAATAGCATGGAGTGACTGGAAATATGGTGCTACCTTTTCGTGCCGAGCATTAGTACAAAGTTATCCCGTATTTGCGATACCATTAGCGTTATTATTATCCCAATGGAAAGAAAGTAAATACAAAATCGTTTTGCCATTCCTGTATTTGCTAATCCCGATAAACCTATATTTGGTATGGAAATACAATACAACAGGATTATAATAAAAACACCTACATTATACCAAAAAACTGAAACTATTCGTTATTTTATTTCGTACAAAGGTAAGTAATAACCCCCCAAGAAATAGCTATAATTATGGGAATGATAATACAAAACGATGTGTATGTGCTAGAAATGGCATCTTGTATAGATAATATAATCCTAGTAGAAAACCTCGTGGCAGAGATTATAGAAGAATACAAAGTAAATGAAGATGTACAAGGTAATATCATTATTTCGCTCACCGAAGCAGTAACCAACGCTATACTACACGGTAACAACAATGATAGCACCAAAAAAGTCATACTTTGTTTTTATTATAAAGATAACAAACTTTGTTTTACTATAAAAGATGAAGGTAAGGGTTTTTGTTGTGAAAAAATACCAGACCCTACCGCTCCTGAAAACCTTACAAAACTTTCAGGAAGAGGCGTTTATATTATAAAACAACTTGCTGACGAAGTCATTTTTGATAACAATGGTGCAGATGTTACCTGTATTTTTTATAACCATTAATTTTTAATTCTTTTACATTATAGCTTCTATTTTTTACTACTAGAAATGCCAATACAACCTACTTCTCCTTTTTATTTTACAGCGACTGAAAAAAAAGGTATTTTAGCATTACTATTTTTGATGCTACTTTTGCTTATAATCCGTATACTGTTGCCTATCTACTTCCTACCTAGTATGGGTGATGAAAAAGCAGCATTGCAAGCCTTGGATAATATGGAATTCAAAATAGCAAACTTACCAGTAGATAGTTTTTCTTACCCAACTAATCCTTCCCATTTCTACACAAAAAATAAAAATACCAACAAAGCACAGCCTGCTGTAGCCATACACTTACAACCCTTCAACCCTAATACAGCCACCTTTGCACAATTATTACAACTAGGACTAGATGCGCGAGCTGCAAACACGTTATTAAAATTTCGAGAAAAGGGCTGGGATTTTCGATACAAACAAGACATACAAAGAATATACGGCATATCGCCCGAATTATACACTACACTAGAACCCTATATTTCCCTTCCTAATAAACCAGAATATACCAAAAAAGAATATCCTAAAACGCCTCATTCTTACACCCCACACGCCAATAACTACCCTACAAAATACCAACCGTATACCCCTAACACTACTAGCCACCCTACTACTACTGCCATACGCATAGACCTCAATAGAACAGATACTTCGCTACTACAATCGCTACGCGGAATAGGCAGTACACTAGCCACTAGAATACTAAAATACAAAGAACTACTAGGCGGGTATACCTCTATCAATCAACTAAAAGAAGTATGGGGAATCACCGATCAGAATTTCGAACTCATAGCCTCCCAAGTAGAAGTAGTACCCACCGAAATAAAAAAAATACCCATCAATACCATCGCTTACAACGAGCTAAAAAAACACCCTTACTTTAAAGAATTAGGGGTGAAAATAATGTACATACGCAATAAAAAAGGAAAAATAGATGGTATACAAGACCTAGTCGAAGAAGGAATTTCTACATTAGAAATAGAAAAAATATTACCTTATATACAATTTTAGTAATTTAGGCACAATTATTGTACAAAATTTACGTTCTATAAAAACACTATTCATCTACCCATGAAAAAATTAGCTTTACTAGCTTTATTAGCTACTTCTTATACTACTACCTTCGCCCAGTCTAATGAAGCAATACAACAAGCTGGGGATAAAATCAACTATTTCTTATACAGTATAAACAAAAACTATGTAGACACTATCAACAATAGTAAGCTACTAGAAGACGGTATGCGAGCAATGTTGAAAAATCTAGACCCACACTCCGTATACCTTACCGCCGAAGAACTGAAAGTAAGCGATGAGCCTCTGAAAGGGAATTTTGACGGCGTAGGCATCACCTTCAACTTACAAGAAGATACCATACTAGTAGTAGATGTGATAGATGGTGGCCCTTCCAAAAAAGCAGGATTACTGCCAGGAGATAGGATAGTAAAAGTAGACGACACCCTAGTAGCAGGCGTAAAAATAAGCCAACGACAAGTAATGAAAAAACTACGTGGCGTAAAAGGAACACAAGTAAAAGTAGGTATTTTAAGATTTGGAGAACAAAATTTGCTGGATTATACCATCACACGCGACAAAATCCCATTGCACAGTGTATACGCGTGCTATATGGTAGATACCGAAACAGGCTATATAAAATTAAGCCGATTTGCTGCCACTTCTACCCAAGAAATAAAAGAGGGTATCCAAAAACTCAAAGCAAAAGGAATGAAAAATCTTATTTTCGACCTTACGGATAATGGTGGTGGATACTTAAGTGCTGCAATAGATATTGGCGATATTTTTATAAAAGGAAACGAACTAATGGTATACACCGAAGGCGTACATAGCCCAAGAAGAGAATATAAAACCTCGTACACATCAGGAGTAGCCTCCGCAAATACCTTCGAGCAAGGGAAACTAATCATCATGATAGATGAAGGCTCTGCATCAGCTTCAGAAATAGTATCTGGCGGTATGCAAGACCACGATAGAGCTATACTCGTAGGTAGAAGAACATTCGGAAAAGGACTAGTACAAAACACCATAGACCTACCAGATGGCTCGGCGATGCGACTTACTACCTCCCGCTACTACATACCTTCGGGCAGATGCATACAAAGACCTTATAATAAAGGAGTAGAAGAATACAGAGAAGATATATACGATAGAATAAAAAGCGGTGAACTATTTCACCTAGATAGTGTAAAACTAGATAAAAGCAAAGTATTTTACACTAAAAACAAAAGAGAAGTATACGCAGGCGGTGGCGTGATGCCAGATGTATACGTAACACTAGATACAGTAGAGAATGTAAAATTCCTAAAAGATGTGATTAGAAAAGGCTTGTACAATAAATTTATAAACCGATTCCTAGACAAGAACAGAACTAGCCTACAAACTCAATATCCTACTTTCCAAGATTATAAAGATAAATTTACTATTACTGATGCGATGATGAAAGATTTTATGGCATTGGCTGAAAAGGAAAAAATAGAAAAACCTAATAAAGCCGATGCAAAAATCGCGGATAAATGGATAAAAATACAATTAAAAGCCAATATTGCTAATAATGTATGGACAGAATCCGAGCTTTACGAAATAATAAACGAACAAAACGAGGTGTATAAAAAAGCAGTAGAAATAATAAAAAGTAATGAATTTCAGAAAAGAAATATTAATGAGTAAGTAATAAAAAACATCCTTGCCTTATGAAATTTGTAAACATAAAAAATGATATAGCATTCCGAAAAATTTTTGGTAATGAAAATAGAAAAGAAGTGTTAATTTCTTTCCTGAATGCTGTTTTATTGTTAGAAAACGATAAAAAAATTGTATCCGTTGATATTCTAACACCTTATCAGCTTCCTGCATTGAAAGGAGGCAAAGTCACTATTGTTGATGTGAAGGCTAAAGACCAAAGCAACAAGAACTATATTGTAGAAATGCAAGTTGCAGAGGTAGAAGGCTTTGATAAACGAGTTCTATATTACGCCTCTAAAAGTTATTCTTCTCAAATAGAAAGAGGAGATTTATATGAAAAACTAAATCCAACTTTTTTTATTGGAATTTTAGATTTTGAGGTTACACAAAATAAAGATTATATAAGCAGACATAAAATTATTGATACGGATACAGGCGAAAATTTTATAAAAGACATAGAGTTTAACTTTATAGAACTTCCGAAATTTAACAAGAAAGAAACTGAATTAACGACTATAATTGATCAATGGGTTTACTTTCTTAAGAATGCAGAAGATCTGGAAGTAATCCCAAAAAATGTGAAAGACGAAGGGTTGAAAAATGCTTATGAAGATGCTGACAAACACAATTGGACAAAAGAAGAATTAGATGCTTACGATTACGTGCTAATGAGAGAACAAGATGACAGAGGTCGTTTAACTTTCGCTCAATCAAAAATTCAGAAAGATATTGCAAAAAAATTAATCAAACGAGGTTTTTCAAATGAAGATATTGCAGAAGATACAGGCTTAACTATGGAACAAATCCACAAATTACGAATGGAATAATAAAAAACAGCTACTTCTACACAATTTAAGAAATAAACACTCTACCTGATAAAAAAACAAAGGCTAATTTTGTAGCTTATAATAGCTTTAGAAATCATTGTTGATACAATATCAGTAAAATTTTAAGTTGTAAATCCAATTATTGGATAAAAAAGTGTAAAAGTATTCAAAACAAAAATAGCTCATTATCAATACCTTATAAAAATTATCTGGTAGGGTAGGAAAATAAATTATAAATCATTTTGATTTTTCTCTATCTTTGTAATTTGATGGGTATATTTTAGATAAGTTAAGTACTTAAAAGATATTAATGATATGTTTCTTTATGTGTAAACAATTGATTATTATGTATTAAATTTTATTTATTCCCTATATAAGTACTTAAATTACCGAAATAAGAATTCTAAATGTTTATAGTTATCAATGAAATCCGGAAAAGCTGAAAACGGAATATTTTAGAGTAAGCAATTAAATTTCAATGAAAAAATGAAAAAAAATATTTTCTGTTTCTTGTTAAGTATGGCATTTTCAAGTAGCATATTTGCTCAAACAAGAATTATGATGCAAAAAGAAGGCGGGGTTTATACTGTACCTTGTAAAGTAAATGGATTACAGTTAAAATTTATTTTTGACACAGGAGCTAGTAACGTTACTATATCTCTAACGGAGGCTTTATTTATGATTAAAAATGGTAAGCTAAATAAAGAAGATATTTATGGATCATCTTATGCTCAACTTGCTAATGGCGATATAACTGAAAACACAGAGATATTACTTCGAGAAATATCTATAGCTGACCTTACTCTTTATAATGTTCGGGCAAGCATAGTTCATAATTTAGATGCTCCCCTATTATTAGGTCAAACAGCTATTGCTAAACTTGGAAAAATTCAATTAGATGGCAATGAATTAATTGTTATGAATACAGGGGAAGTTAAAAGTTATGATTATTCTAATCCAACTAATAATCAATCAAAAACCAATCATTCAAATAGTTCTCCTTATAGCAGAAATTTTACAGGAACTCAAGCTGTGTTTACTTACTCACCAATTCTAGAAAATCCTGATATGATCAATTCTAAACAAATAGGACAAATAGAAAATGACTTGGTTACGATTTTAGAGAAGTATAATGAAAAATACTATAAAGTTAAATCAGGGAACCTTATCGGGTATTTATGGGCAGGGTGGTTCAGAAATTAAAATATAAACAAGTTTTATCTATTTGAAAATAGGTAATGAAAAATACTAAAACCACTAAATGGTATTTCGCTTCTGATTTTCATTTAGGAAGTCCTGATTACCAAAGTTCAAGGATACGAGAAACTAAAATACTGAGATGGCTAGATAGTATTAAACACGATGCCACGGACTTGTTTTTGGTAGGAGATACGTTCGACTATTGGCTAGAATATAAAGAAGTAGTACCAAAATATTTTATCCGATTTCTGGGAAAATTAGCCCAGTTAAGCGACGCTGGTATTGCTATCCATATCTTCGTAGGAAACCACGATGTATGGCTATTCGATTATTTTAAAAAAGAATTCAATGCAACTATTTATTACGAACCTATCGTACTGGAAAATAATGGCAAAAAGTGGTATATCGGTCATGGCGATGGATTGGGCCCTGCAGATTATGGGTATAAATTCATTAAAAAACTATTTCATAATTCTGTATGTCAAGCTTTGTATAAATGGCTCATACACCCAGATATAGCTACACGAGTAGCCACGTATCTTTCTCAAACAAGTAGACAAAAAAACGGGGACAAGGATAACGTATTTCACGGCGTGGGAGAAGAATGGCTAGTACAGTTTTGTGTAGATTATGTACAAAATACCCAACACATCGACTATTTTATATTCGGACATCGGCATTTGTGCTTGGATATTACGCTACCTTCTGCCTCTCGCTACATAAACCTAGGAGAATGGTTTTCGCAATGCATGTACGCTTCATGGGACGGTAAAAAATTTGCTTTTAAGTGCTGGGAAGGGGATACGCAAGCGATATTCAAAACCACTTACGACGGATAAAAATAAATACTACCAACGCACAAAATAGCAAGGATATGAATAATATAAAAACAAAACTATACGGATTATCCGCTCCTGGCACTGGCACATTCATACCATAAAAACTAGCTATCAACGTAGGAATATATAGTACTATCGTAATAAGTGTCAAGGTTTTAATTACGATATTCATATTATTATTGATAATAGAAGCATAAGAAGAAGTCATCTGTGTCAAAATATTACTGGCAATATTCGTCATTTCAATGGCTTGCTGGAATTCTATATCCACGTCTTCGAGTAGTTCTTCGTCTTCTTCGTATTGCTTAAATACTTCCATTCTACTCAGTTTTTTTAACATCAACTGATTGGATTTCAATGCAGTAGCATAGTATACTAACGCTTTTTGGTATTTCAATAATTCTATCAAGTCTTCATTACGCATAAAAGAGTGCAATGCATCTTCAATTTTCTCTACATAACGATTAATTTCCCGTAGATGTTTGAGGTATTTTGCAGCTATTCTAAATAATAATAATAGTAAAAAACGATACCGCTTACCCTGGCTAAACCCTTTTACGGTATTCCTTTCAAAATCTTGTAGGATTACATTTTGATCTTTACAAATAGTAACAATGTATTCCTGATAAATAATAATACCTAATGGAATGGTAATAAATGGCGCTTCCTCTTTTTTGCCTTGAAATACAGGAATCCGCACTAATGTGAATAATAGTTCGTTATCTCGCTCAATACGCGCTTTTTCATCTATATCCAGCGGGTCGTTAATAAATTCTTCTATCCAAGGGAGTTTTTGGCAGATAGTAGCGATTTCAGAAGGGCTTGGTTCTGCTATATTTATCCAAGTGTTAGGCACTACATCGGGTAGTTCCACTAGATTTCCTTGTTGGTGTTGGTATATTTTTATCATAAAAAAAGTAGAAAAGCAAATACAAAAATAATTAAGGTTGGAATCCCATCAAGAATTCAGCGATAGAAAGGCGTTTTTTATTAGGAGCTTGTACTTCTAATAAATGAATAAAACCATCTTGCACTCGCAACTTTAAGTAGCTTTTCCTATCAGTATCGTATTCTCCAATAGACGTAACAGATTCGGTATCGTACTCTATACTAGCTTTATATATTTTCAATAAAGTATCTTTGTAATAATAATAAGCAACTGGATAAGGCACTAGCCCACGGATAAAATTGTATACAGTAGCAGCAGGTTGATTATGATTTATTTTACAAAATTCGGTATGTAATTTTGGGGCAGCTTGCAGAGGTTTATCGGTATCAATGGTATTTTGTAAAATGGGAAATATTGTTTTTGTATACAACCCATTCACCGTTTTTAATACTAATTCTGCCCCTATTTGCATGAGTCTGTCATGTACGTCGCCAGTAGTATCATCAGGGTGGATAGGTGTTTTAGCTTGTAATAATATTGCTCCTGTATCTATTTTTTCATCTATTAAAAAAGTAGTTACACCTGTTTCTGTTTCTCCTTGTAATACGGCGTGGTGGATAGGGGCTGCTCCTCTATATTGTGGTAATAATGAGCCATGTAGATTAAAAGTGCCTAGGGTAGGTATCCGCCATACTACTTCTGGTAGCATACGAAAAGCTACAATTACTTGTATATCAGGGGCTAATTCTTTGAGTTTTTGTACAAAACTTTCGTCCTGTAATTTTTCGGGTTGTAGTACTAATAGATTATTATCCAAGGCAAATTGCTTTACAGGGCAAGGTTTTAGACTTAATCCTCTACCCGATGGCTTGTCTGCTGGAGTGACTACTGCAACAATAGGAAAATTATTTTCTAGCAATATTCGAAGAGAAGGGACAGCAAACTCTGGCGTCCCCATGAACACTATTTTAGGTAGTAACATGTGCATGGTAATCAAGAAGGTAACGTCGCAAAGGTAGAAAAAGCCTCTTACCTTATTCCAATTATTTTTACATTTTTATAAAAAGAAGTATTCTTACAGGTATTTTGGACGATAATATCCATTTTCATCGCATTTGTAACAGGTATAGGATAGGATAACATTGCTGTTTTCCAGCCGTTTGGATTGGGTATTAATTCTGCAATTTTGTAGGTTTTAGCAACTATGATTTTGTCTTTATTATCAAAAAAACGCATACTTATTTCAGGACTTTTATCCATATCCTGTATTTTTACATCTACGAATACATATATTTCTCTTGGCAAAATAGAGATATTATCGTCTATGGTAATGGCTACTTGGTCATCTGTTAGCTGTTGTAGGCTATCGTTTTTATGTATAAATAAAGTAGTAGTGCTATCTATTCCCAAAAATTGCTCTAATGATTGGGCTTGTATTTTCTTTTTATAAATAGTGATTTTATTATTGGTAGCTATTTTCTCTAACTCATTAGTAATAGGCAAGTAGCAACGTACTACATCGGAAAGTAAGTAGCAATTTTGAATTACCACATAATCGTATTTTTCTTGTAATCCTGTTTGTATGTTTTCAGGCGAAGTAACGAGTACAGCGTAACCTTTTCGTCGCATTTGTAAAAAAGGTAAATTTGTTCCATACGCATCTATCACCAGTATTTTAGCAGTTTGTGAAACACCTACACTATCTAAAAAAGCATCACTATCGCTAAAATTTTCGTACGTAATAGTAGCTCTATCCCAGTCTCCTGTGGCTCTTCTATAGTGTTGAAAATCTTTGACACCAAGAATTAGAAAATAACTAATCAGCCCTATTCCAATATAAGCCGTCCAGCTAGGAAAAGAGAAAGTATTTCCTATTTTTTTAGTTATAACAACCAGACTTACCGTTATAGCGATAAACAAACTATCTATACAATAATAGTCATGGGTTGGAATTTGACGAAGCATTAAAAATAAATACAGTACAGAGCCTATAAAAATAATAATTAACCAGTTTACCCAAGAAAAAACTTCTTTCTCCGTTTTTTTAGGCAGGAAATAAATTTTATAAAAAGCCAATATAACCAAACCTACGTATAATACATATTGTAAGAATGAAAATTGAGTAAGCCCCCAGTCGCTATATACTTGTATACAAGCACTTTTGAAATCTTTCCAGTTATCAAAATACATAAATTCGCCCAAAAAACCAACGCCATACAAGGCTTTTAGATAATACCTATTGTACATAAAATGCAATAGTAACACCGCAAACGAAGCTATTAATAATTTTATTTCCAGTACTCGGTATACTTTATATTGCCAATAAAAAACCAGCCGTTCTGCTACCAAAGCAATGAGTAATATTGCTATCGGTGTACGCGTAAGTGCAGACAAGGTAAAAAAGAAAACACCAATCACCGCCGCACTGCTACGACTGGTATCCGTATATTTGCTCCAATAAAACAAGCCTATGCAAATAGTACTCAAAGAAGTAATAGAAGGCAAAAACCCACTCCAATAATACGACCATACAGGACTAAATAGCAAACTGCTTGTGCCGATAAAAGCAATAAAAACAGTACTATACCGCCTTAATGTAGTATACAATGCAAAAATCCCTACCACACCTACTATCCACACATACATACGGAATATAAAAGGACTATCGCTACCTATTATTTTCATAAAAAAAGCAATAATATACTCATGGATAGGAAAATCAATGGCTGTAATTCCTTGTTCTACCAAAGGGAAAGTAGTAGGATCAAAATGTAAATTAAAAAATTGAGGATGGAAAAAATCCATACCATTGTCCAAAAATCCCAAAGCAATGGCATACCTATCCGACTGGGTGCCAGCATGGGCATAGATAGGAGCTTCGTGTATGTAAGGATAATGGCAACAGTAGAAAGTGACTAAAAACACAAAGACTAGGAACATATATTCCCAGCCTTTGGTGTATCGTATATTTTTATTAAAAATATTCCAATTCATTTATTAACAAATTAAAAGCTTATGCAAATAAACCATCTACCGACCAATACCTCTCGCCAGTATCGTAGTTGAAAGTAAGGATACGAGTTTCTGCTGGCAATTCTTCTATTTTTTTTGCTACTGCTGCCAAAGACGCTCCTGACGATATGCCCACCAAAACCCCTTCTTGCCTAGCTATTTTAGCAGTATACTCAAATGCCTCTTCTTTGCTGACAGTAATAGTACCATCTAATAATTCAGGACGTAGGATAGAAGCAATAAACCCGGGTGAAATACCTTGTATAAGGTGAGGCTGATGCGTGCCACCAGCAAGTAGTTGGGATAATACTGGCTCTACTGCGTATACTTTTAAGTTTTTCCAATGTTGTTTTAATATATCAGCACAAGCCGTGATATGCCCACCAGTACCCGCTCCTGTGATGATTACATCTATGCCATCAGGAAAATCATTTAATATTTCTTGTGCCGTCGTACGAGCATGCACCGCTACATTGGCTGGATTATCGAATTGGGAAGGTATAAAACTATTAGCAATCGTAGCTGCTAGTTCTTTTGCTTTTTCTATTGCTCCTTTCATTCCTAGTTCACGAGGGGTTAATTCTAATCTTGCACCTAACGCAGTAATAATCCTACGGCGCTCTATACTCATCGATTCAGGCATTACGATAATAGCAGAATACCCTTTTGCAGCCGCTACCATAGCCAGTCCCACACCAGTATTACCAGAAGTAGGCTCGATAATCACAGATCCAGGCTTCAAAATACCTTTTTCTTCTGCATCTTCTATCATAGCCAGCGCTATTCTATCTTTGATAGATCCACCAGGGTTACTTTTTTCTAGTTTTACCCATACAGCGTGGGTAGGATACAGTTTGCTTAAACGTATGTGAGGAGTATTGCCGATTGCCCCTAGGATAGAAGAGAATACCATAAATAAAAAGGATTAAAGAAATAAAAAACAAAAGTAGGAAATAAAATCTTTATAATTTTATAGAAAATCCTTTATTTTATACTAAAAACAGGAATAGCCTTATTTTTAATTACATACAAAAACATACTACCTAGCTTGCATTTGCTTATTTCTAGTGTTGCAATCCAATGTTTTACAGAATATAAATTTTTATGCCTTGAAATATGTAATAAATTATTTGCTATATTTGCACAAAATATATTTTTATGAAACAAATTTTACTTACTTTAGCGTTATTATCTTCTTCTTGCTCTTTTGCTCAAACGCAAGGCGAAACCAGCAACTGGTACTTTGGAGATAATGCAGGGATTAATTTTAACAACAATGTTGTAACTCCATTAACCAATGGACAACTTTTTACTGGAGAAGGCTGCTCTTCTATTTCTACCAAACAAGGGCAACTACTTTTTTATACCGATGGTGTTACTGTGTACAATCGTAACCACATAGTTATGCCTAATGGTACTGGCTTACTTGGAGGTTCTTCTTCTACGCAATCTGCCATTATTGTACCAGCACCAGGTAATGCTAACAAGTATTATATATTTACTTGTATTGCTGGATACCCAACGAATACTGGCGTACACTATTCCGTAGTAGATATGACTCTCAACGGAGGGTTAGGAGATATCACTACCAAAAACTTTCTTCTATTTGAAAACTCCAGTGAAAAATTAGCCGCTATCCAACACCAAGACGGGATAAACTACTGGGTAGTAGCAAAAACTAGTTTCAATACTTGCTATTATAGTTACTTAATCAACTGTGATGGTGTACAAGACCTGAATCCTGTAGTATCCTGTGTAGGCACAAAAGAAGTAGATTCTTGGGCATTACCAGGAGGAGCAATATTCT
>JAYUJA010000185.1:0-14004 GCA_043765495.1 Bacteroidia bacterium | reverse complement strand
TCTTTGAAACATACCATGGACGATACTGCGTAGTCTCCTTGTATATTCGAGTTGTCAAAACATTCAATATGCTGGGGTATCTCTTGTAGTCGCAAATCTTTTTTTAAGCCTTCTAATATACGTTTAGAATGCCTTTGTGGATCTATGAGTAAGCGGGATTCTTGTTTTTCTCGCATGAAATTACGTAAATTAGCAAGCGATATATCCAGTAATTTCTTTTTATCTCCTTGTATGGGTATCGTTAGTTTAAGGTCTTTGAGGTCTACTTCTATGTTTTTTTCTACTACTATTTCTACCGAGGTTTTGCCCCATCTATTCCATACATCTGCTATTCCTATTAGTAATAATTCGTCGTCTGTTTCTTCTAGGTTTTTCTTTAATTCTAGGGTAATGGTTTGTATGACTCTGCCGTCCATTACTCGTAGGTAGTTTACGTAGCCATAGTCTTCGTTGCTGGATACCGTGAATACGTCCAAATTATTCAAGGTAGCACTTACGATGGCGGATTTGCTTCGGAATCCGTCCAGCGATTGTATTCTATCTTTTATTTGCATAGCAAGCTCAAACTGCATTTTTTCGGCATAATAATTCATTTGTCCTCGCATGTGTTGGATAAGAGAAGACAAATTTCCTTTTAAGATTTCTTTTATTTCGTATAAAACATTTTCATATTCTTCCGACGTCTGATTGCCGATGCAAGGGGCTTTGCAGTTACCCATAGAAAACTCCAAACAAGCTTTGAATTTTTTGGCTTCAATGTTTTTAGGTGTTAGTAGTAAGTCACACGTACGGCGTGGGTATAAATCTCGGATTAGGTTCAGCATATTAGCTATTACCTTATAATTTGCATAGGGACCAAAGTATTGCGAACCGTCTTTGACTACGAAACGGGTAGAAAATAATCGTGGGAAAGGTTCTTTTTTTATACAAATCCAAGCAAAATCTTTGTCATCTTTTAATAAGATATTGTAATGTGGCTGGTATTTTTTGATTAGATTATTTTCTAGTAATAAAGCATCTAATTCTGTATCTACTATGATTACTTTAATATCCACTATCTTGGCTACCAATGCCTTTACTTTCTTGGTGTGCTGGGCAGAGGAGGTAAAGTAAGAACTAACTCTTTTTTTAAGATTTTTGGCTTTTCCAACATAAATAATAGTTTCTTCACTATCAAAATATTGGTATACTCCAGGTTCTTGCGGTAAGTTTTTTACAATTTGCAAAAGTCCTTCTAGGTTTTTATTTTTCATTTTGAGAAGAATATAAGAATGCTAATCCCAGCCAACCAGCTAGAAAGCACAACCCACCAATAGGCGTTACTATACCTATTTTTTGCCAAGCTATTAGTTCAGCGTATTTTATGTATACCAAAGCGTACAAAGAACCCGAAAAAAGTAGTATTCCAGCGAAAAAAAAACTGGAAATAAGGGATAGATGTTTACGGTTGGCTACTAGCTGTAGTACTCCTACTAGTAGTATCGCTATACTATGATAAAACTGGTACGTAGCTCCTGTCTTCATTATTTCTAATAAGTCAGGCGTTAGTTTATCTTTTAATAAATGAGCGGTAAAAGCTCCTATTGCCACGGCTATAGCTGCTAGTATAGCTCCTATTCTAATACTTACTACGAAGGACATTTTTTGGGGTATAAATTATTGTATACTAGAATAATCTCCTACATTCAATACTTTATTTTGGCAATGTATTACCGTATTATTTCCTATCATACTATCGGTGAAAGTACTATTTTGGATTTTATTGTTGTGTCCTATTAGGCTATTCTGTATGGCGCTATCTTGGATAGTAGTATCTGCTCCGATAGTAACGTAGGGACCTATTACCACATTTTTTAGTTGTACATTATCCGCAATGTAGCAAGGCGGATGTATGGTTACATTTTCTTGGGTTACGGTAGGGGCTATGTAGGAAGTAGGGTGTTTATGCCATAGTACTCTTTCGTTGGTGTATACTGTAGCTTCCTTATTGCCACAATCCCACCATTCTGTTACTGTTTTAGGATAGAATTTTAGCCCTTTTTGTTTCAGATTTTCTAGTGCAGTAGTTAGTTGGTATTCACCTTTTTCTTTAATATCCTCGTCTATAAGGTATTGCAATTCTTTTTTTAAGGCTGCACCGTCTTTGAAGTAGTATACTCCTATTATTGCTAGGTTAGAAACTGGGGTAGTTGGTTTTTCTATGAATTCGCTGATATAGCCATTTTGGTCTAGTTTCACTACTCCGAAGGCACTTGGGTCTTCTATTTCGCTCACCCATATAGCGCTTTCTTCTTGGGTATTTATCTCAAAATCTGCTTTGAACAGGGTGTCTGCGAATGCTACTACTACTGGGCCTTCTAGTAGCTCTGCTGCACATAGGATAGCGTGAGCAGTACCTAGTGCTTCGTGTTGTATATATACTTTGCCACTGGCTGCATGGTGTGTGGCGCACTGTATTAGTCGGTTTTCTACTTCTGTACCAAAATTGCCGATAATGTAGCCAATAGAGTTTATTTTTTCTTTACAAACTCCTGCTATATCGTTTACCAAATGCTCTACAATAGGTAATCCTGCTACATGTAATAGTGGTTTTGGGGTAACTAAAGTATGAGGTCGCATGCGTTTCCCCATTCCTGCCATAGGAATTATTATATTCATGAAATATAGTGTAGACTGATGTATAACTAAAAGCACAAAACTACTTTTTTTTTACATACAAAAAAGAAAAATAACCTTATCAATCTGTTTAAATTATTTTACGATTATAAAAAGTGTTTTACAGAAAAAAAGAAAAATATTGGTCTCCAAATTCCCATTATTGTATGACACAAAAAAAGCCCCAACAAATGGGGCTAAAATTATTTCTGTGGTGGTCCCACCTAGACTCGAACTAGGGACCTACTGATTATGAGTCAGTTGCTCTAACCAACTGAGCTATAGGACCAATAGTAGTTTGCGTACTATTTCCTTATTTTATTAAGGGTTGCAAATATAGTATTAAATAAGTGTACTATGCAAATTTTTTTTCATAAAAACAAGTAACAATCTTATTATTAATACAATAAAATTCAAAATACTTGGTAATGCTATGAAATATTCAAAAACACATATAGATTAATTAAATAGCTTATAATGTTTCACTTAAATAGCATTAATCATTGGTTTTGTTTAGAAAAAACTCTTGGTATACTGTTTCCATTTGTTGGTAAAAATCGTCTCCAAATTCGCGTATGATTGGGTTTTTCAGAAATCGGAATACTGGCATTTGCTTTTCTTGTCCTAGTTTACAGGCTGGGCTACAGATGTACCATCTATCGTAATTGAGGGCGATAGTGCCATCTATGAGCGTACTTACTCGTATAGGGTACAGGTGGCAAGAGATAGGTTTAACGAAGTCTATTTTCTTATCTAGGTATGCTTTTTCGATGCCACAGTAGGCAGTGCCTCGCTCATCAAAAACGGTGTATACACATTCTTTGTTATTAATTAGCGGAGTCACCCAGTCACCGTCTGTATCTATGGTATAGTTGCCTTCTTGCTCTAGTACGTGGATAGCTTGGGGCGTAAGGTAGGTTTTTACTATATCTACTACATCGTCTATCTTGCCTAATTCTTCTTCGGATAGGGGGGCTCCAGAGTCGCCTTCTACACAGCAAGCACCTTTGCAGGCGGATAGGTTGCATATAAATTCGTGTATAAATAATTCTTCCGATACTAGTATATTATTGATTACAAACATAAGAAAAGGGGGGTTATATTTTTTTAGGTTTTAGGGTATACCATACGCCAAGTGTGACATAGGTTTTTGGCTGTCCGTAGTATAAATAACGGCTATACGAAGCATTTAGTAGATTATGCCCTTTGACAAAAACGCCTATATTGGATTGGAAATGGTAGCCAAGTTCTGCGTCGAGTAGTACAGCGGATTTTGCTTTTATAGCTTTGTAGCTGCCTACACTATCTATATTAGTAGTATATTGGTTGGCTAGGATTTTTAGGCTTATTTCTGTATACAATTTTTCGGTAAAGAAAACTTTGCCTTGTAGTGTAGCTTGTAGTGTAGGTACTTCGTAGGCTTGTGCATGACGGCGGAGCTTTCCAAATGCAAAATACGTTGCTTGTGCGGTTAGTTGTATATTTTTTTTATCGTAATTAAAATAAATAGTAGGCTGTAACAAGGAAGTAGTATCCTGGCTAGTAAAAAGTCTATTACCTAGTGAACTCCAATTATGTAGGTAAAAATAGGTTCCAGATAAGCGTTGGTAACAAACATTCACACCGTAATTAATAGCATTGGATTTTGCTTCTACGCCTACTTTCAGCCTATAAGGGGTAATTGTGTTGGTATATTGGGTAATAAAGCCAAGCATAGGGTTTTCTTGTCGTAGTTTATCCATACTATTTAGCTGGTAATCTGCATCTAGTTTTGCTTTTAGTAGTAAGTTATTGTTTATTTTGTACGTAGCATCTATCACTGGGAATGCATAAAACTGGTTCATAGTACCTATATTCGACCATATTGCTATTCCTGCTTTGGCGTGGATACCGTTTTTTTGTATCGCAATACTGGGTAGGAAATGAAACACTGTTTGTTGAAAAATAGTATTTGGTAGATTGGTATTAGTAGCTGGTACGTAAGGTGTCGCTGGTATATTTGCGTTATAATTATCCACACTGGCTTCTAGTGTAGTATAAAAAGAGGCTAGATTGAATTGTACTTTCCCACTTACGCTGATGTGTCGTTCTTGGGGCCCAAATGTTTGATCTTTCAATTGGTATGCATTTACTTTTGCGGTGTAATGTAATCCTTCTTTTTGTTTTATATTCGTAGCATCTATACTTCCTAGGGATACTTCTGCGTGTATTTTACTATAAATAGATTGGATATTATCGATATTGATTTCGCCTAGATCAGGTATTACATCAAAGTAAGAAAAATTTGCTTTTTGGTATCCTACGTTTGCTTTTAATTCATTGGAATAAAATGTTTTTTTGAGTCCAATAGTTGCTCCTAGCTGTGTATTTTTAGCTTTTGTAAAAAGGGTTGGGTCTGGGTTGTCAAATTCTGCTGCTTGGTATTCTAGTTGTGTGTAGAGTAGCAAGGACGAAGACGTGAATAAGTTGCCGTGTATTTCGGCGAAAGGGCGTTTTAGGCTACTCGCTCCTAGGCGTATATACAGCGGGCTATTATAGTTGGCATTATTTTGTACTTTTATATCTGCTAGTGTACTACTCATAGGCTCAAAGCCTTGTAATGAAGCTTTTGTATCCAAATAATTGTACGTAACTTTTATCTTTTTTTGAGCATTAGAGTC
Source organism: Bacteroidia bacterium (assembly GCA_043765495.1). Taxonomy (GTDB): domain Bacteria; phylum Bacteroidota; class Bacteroidia; order JAYUJA01; family JAYUJA01; genus JAYUJA01. The sequence continues at coordinate 8,689 of JAYUJA010000185.1, read as the reverse complement.
TGGAAGGTTAGCACTTTCTATGGTTTTGTAACTTTGCTTGATAGTAGGTTCAAAATCTCGTACTACATTCACCGTATTATCTACTTGTGCATGGGCAACGGAGAGAATAAAATTACATAAAAAACAGAAATAAATTCGCATATAGATTTGGTAAATAAAATTAGTGGGACAAAAGTATTAAAATAAAGTAGGATTTTCAGTATTATTTTCGGCTTCGGTAGGAGTTATCAATAAAGTGAACGCATTTTCATCTAGCATAGTAATATTTAGTTGCTGTGCTTTTTTGAGTTTTTCAGCCCCCATTTTTTCACCAGCTATTACTATATCTGTTTTGGCAGAAATGGCAGATACGTTTTTGCCGCCTAATTTTTCTATCAAGCTTTTTATTTCATCTCGGGAATACGTATTAAAAGTACCACTTACTACGATACTTTTGCCTAGCAGCGGTTGGAAAGTACCTGCTTCTATCTGCTGTATTTCTAATTGCAAGCCAGCTATTCTGAAATTTTGTACTAGATCTTTATTTTCTTGTATTTGAAAGAAATTAAACAACGATTCTGCTATTTTCTCGCCTACTTCTCCTACTTCGTTTATTTCTTCTAATGTGGCGTTCATGATAGCATCTATATTTTTAAAGTACCGTGCTATTTTTTTCGAAACTGTTTCGCCTACGTAGCGTATTCCGATGGCGTACAGTACTTTTTCAAACGGCATTAGGGTAGTAGCTTTTACGCCTTCTACTATATTTTGGGCAGAAGTAAGTTGAAAACCCTCTAGTTTTAATATATTTTCTATGGTGAGATTATACAAATCTATACTACTTTTTATCAGTCCATTGGTGTACAGGCTCGCTACGGTTTTTTCTCCTATTGCTTGTATATTCATTACTTTCCGACTTACGAAATGAGCTATTTTCCCTATTTGCTGGGTACTACAGCCCGCTTCATTGAGGCAATAGTAGGCTGCTTCGTTGGCTTTTCTATGCAGTATACTACCACATTCGGGGCATTCCGTGATGAAACAAACAGGTGTGGAGCTACTTTCTCTATTCTCTATTACTACGCCTGTGATTTTGGGGATTACTTCGCCGCCTTTTTCTACCCATACGGTATCTTTTTCGTGTAAGTCTAGTTCTTTTATAAAATCTTCGTTGTGCAACGATGCTCTGCGTACTGTGGTGCCGCCTAGCTGTACTGCTTGTAGGTTTGCTACTGGGGTTATAGCTCCTGTGCGTCCTACTTGGTAGGTAATGCTTTCTAGTATGCTAGTCACTTGCTGGGTAGGATATTTGTAGGCGATAGCCCATCGCGGAGATTTGGAGGTATTGCCTGCCATTTTTTGTTGTGCATAGCTATTTACTTTTATTACTACGCCATCGGTGTCGAATGGTAGGGTAGTACGATTTGTTTCCCAATGTGTGATAAAAGCTGTAACTTCGTCCAAAGAAGTACATTTTTTGTAATAAGTCCCTACTTGAAAACCTGCTTTTGCTAGAGCGTTTAATGATTCTTCGTGGGTAGCAAAGGGTAGATTATTTTGTACCATAAAATATAAAAAGCAGTCCAATCCTCTTTTAGCTACTTCTTTGCTATCTTGTAATTTTAATGTACCAGAAGCTGCGTTTCTAGCATTTTTATACAATAAATTTGTTATTTCTTCTGGTGAATAGCCATCTTCCTCTAATTCTTGCAGACGCTTGGCGTTCATCTTTTGGAAGCTACTATGTGGGAGTATTACTTCTCCTCGTACTTCGAAGCTAGCAGGTAGGTTGCTACTAGGTTGTAGTTGTAATGGTAAAGATTTTATAGTTTGTAGATTTGCGGTTATTTCGTCTCCTTGTATGCCATCGCCACGGGTCACGCCTTGTACGAATATGCCATTCTCATAATGTAGGCTGATAGCTAGCCCATCGTATTTTAGTTCGCACACGTATTCGATAGGTTCATCTATTATTTTTTCCAATCTTTCGTGAAAATCCTTTATATCTTCCATATTATACGAATTCGACAACGATAGCATCGGAGCTTTATGTAGCACGGTATTAAAATTTTTGGACACACTGCCACCCACTCGTTTGGTAGGTGAATAAGGCAATGCTAGTGCAGGATTATCTTGTTCTAATTGTTCTAATTCTTTCAACAAAAAATCAAAATCCTGATCCGATATAGTAGGGCTGGATAAGGTATAATACGCATGGTTGTGTGCGTTCAAGTCGTTGGTAAGTTGTAGTATACGTATAGCGATAGCAGCTGTATCCATAGTAGTAATAGAAGGTTGGATTTTGTTTGCAAGGTAAATATAATTTGGGAATTAGCTTTGTATTTTTTGTATTTGTAGTAGTAGCCAGTCTTTGTGTATTATAAGCGGTGTTTCTTGTATTTTGAGTAATACTTCTTGTACATTTCTGGCGTTGCAGTCCAGTAGTTTGGACGTAAACAGTACGAAATTGGTGTATATATTTTTATAATAATCGGTTACATCTTTACGACTTAAATACATTTTTAGATTTTGAAGGGTATATTCTAGGCTATCCCAGTCTTGTATTTCATAGTATATTTTTACCAAAATACCTTTGGCAGCTAGTTCTGTGTGGGTATCGTCGTACTGGCGATTAGCGAGTAGTTTTAATGCTTTTTTATACTCTTGTACTTCGTAATAATACCTAGCTAGGTTGTAGGTATATATCATTTCGGCGTATTGGGTTTCTAATAGAGATTTCCAGTCTTCAATAATTCTATACGTATTTTCATATTCTTTTAGTCGCAAGCCCATTACTATCACATTGGTATAGGTGAATCGGCTGATGTATTTATTTTCTATGTAAAGATACCCTTTATTTACGCCATATTGGTAGCCTGTGAATAGTTTGATGATATACGCTTCTTCGCCTTTATTCATTTCTGTAATACCTAGATTAATCAATATTAAGTACAGCTTTTGCAATTCTTCAAACGGTATACTGCTTGCATGGACATGGATAGTATGCTCGAGCGCGTCGTAATGTTCTATACTTGGGTTTTTTTGGAAGGAATACGCTGCTAGGTACAACGCTACCAATGGAATAGGGCTACCAGCTTGCAGAATGGCTATAGCTTCTTCTAGTAAAGTATGCTTGTAAGGTACATTAAACAGGGCTTGATGGCTATTGGTATAGATGGCTAGTTTTATTTTTTCCATGGAATAAAAACTATCCAACGTATCTATACAAGCTTGATAATTGCTATTGGTGGTTCTTTTCTTTTGGTATACTAGCTCTTGCGTAAGCTTTTCAGTGGCATATTTCCATATCCAGTCCGTATATTTATCCATATTACTTTCTTTGCGTAGCTCTTCTAGGGCTTGTAGGCTGTATTTTTCTAATCCTTTGTTTTGTAATTCTTCGGTAAGGTAATACAGGTGCATGGCTTTATTGGTATCCAATACATTTTGTACTAATAGTTTTTCTATGCAATGGGCGAGGTCGCTTAATATGTTCCGCAAGGCTGCTTCGGATAGTTTTAATGCTTGGCTTATACGGCTTATTTCCAGTTTTTTTAGACTATTGGTATAGTTTTCTAAAAAATAGGTATACAAAGAAAACGTATCTTTGCGTACTGCATAGGCTTGAATAAGCCCTGCTAGCGTTTTTTTTTCGGTAGTAGATAAGGATAAAAATAATTGGTAACAACGAGATGCGTACATAAAAAGTCGTTTTTTGTGATTAAAAATAAGTATTTATTCATTGATTATAAATAACTAACAAAAAATTACTACTGCAAATATACAAAAAAATGTTATTCATACGTATTACTGAACTAAAATATATTTTTTCTATTTCATTATAAATGACATACTGTTTTATTTTCATGTATAAATCTATAATTGTGTTATTGTGTATGTAGTTTTTTTGCTACACCTTTGCACTATCAAAATCAACAAACTATTATTTGTTTATTAAAACTACTTTTCAATTATGAAAACGACAATCCTAAAAATGTTCGCAAGCTTATTACTAGCTTTCACAGTATCCAACAGTGCTAACGCACAAAATACCAAACCAGTAGTGGTAAATGATTTTAAAAGTACTCTAATTAATGTACCTCTTACTGGAAACGTTTTGCTTAATGACTATGATATTGATCAAGGACAGCAATTACAAGATGTACATTTTATTACTTTTCCACAACATGGGCATCTAGTGTATGATAATGGGGGGGATTTTCAATATACTCCTAACCATAACTATTTTGGAAATAATTATGCAGAATATGTAATTTGTGATAATGGAAGCCCAAGTTTATGTGATACAGGAATTCTATCTCTTAATGTTCTGGTTAATGACTATTTAACTTTGCGTACTTGTGAAAAAGATTATTCTTTATCTATGCAAAATCTATCACTAGAAGCTGGTGCAACCTACACATTATTACAGCCCTCTCCTTACTTCACACTAAATGATAACTTATTACAGGTTAATGCATATCCAGCAGTAGACACAACGATGTATTTTACTATTGAAAAATGTATAGCAAATATTTGTGATACTGTATTCGTATATGCTTATTACAATACTTGTTTAAACAATGAAGCCTTTACTACATGTAGTAGTACTCCAGTGGACATTTATCATAATAATTCTCCTGATAATACTATTGTTGCAGGTTTTACCCCATTAAATGGGACTATCACTATTGTAAATAATACAATAGTGTACACACCAAATGCTAATTTTGTAGGAGATGATTATTGTGCTTTCTACTATATTTGTGGAGATTCTGTTCCTTTTACTAATCATGATGGAAACATTGTTATGATAGCTACTTGTGATAGTATTGTTGCTATAATTGTTGTAGACGATTGTCTAGACCTAAACACTAACGTTTCTGGAGGTATTTTAGAAGGCTTGGTAATAAATACTAATCCTACCAATAGTACCGACTGGACGCTCTACGAGAACCAAGTAGCATTACGTACAGGCACTACTGCCCCATCGCAAACTACGGTATTCACACAGCTAATGGGCAATGCTATCTACAAAATAGTAGCAGGGAACGAAGAAGTTATTATCGATAATCGTATTGCTGGTATCCGTGATTTGGTAAATAATGCGAATATAAGCGTATATCCTAATCCTGCTTCTGATGTACTGAATATAAGCATTAAAGATAGCAAATATAGCATCTACGAACTAGAAGTACTGGACTTAACAGGCAAGGTAGTAGCATCTCAAAAATTTAGCAATGAAAACATCAGTACCAATGTAAGCCACTTATCCACAGGCTTGTATACCTACCAACTAAAAGGGAATAATGCACCAATAGCAAACGGAAAAGTAATGATAAAATAAGAAAGCACAAAAGCATACTACTAAAATAGCTACCTAGGTTTAGGTAGCTTTTTTTTATCATTTAGGGATAATTACTCTTTTTTGATGGGCTTCTATTTCTTCTATTATCCAATAAGCTACTTTCAGGGCTTCGTATCCATCTTGGGCAGTTACTTTGGTAGGAAGGTCATGTTCTATACTGTATATCCACGCTCTTAATTCTAGCTCTATGGCATTGAATTCATCTACTTTGGGATTATCAAAATAAATTTCTTTTTGTGTATTATCTGGCAAGTCTAGTGTGATAGTGAAGGGGTTCGTAGTATCTGGTGAATGATTTTTTAGCTGTACTACTTCCAATGTTTTTTTATAACAATCCATGGATATGTACGCATCTTTCTGGAAACAACGAATTTTTCGCATATTTTTCATGGATATTCTACTGGTACTTAAATTTGCTATTGCTCCATTTTCAAATTCTATCCGAGCATTCGCTATATCCACCGTATCGGAGATGATTGCTACGCCGCTTGCGCTGATATTTTTTACTTTACTTTTTGTGAGGTATAATACGATATCTATGTCGTGGATCATCAAGTCCAATACTACTGGTACATCTAGCCCTCTGGGGTTGAACTGGGCTAGTCGGTGGGCTTCTATGAATAGTGGTTGAAGGTGGTATTCTTTGGCTTTTAGAAATGCAGGGTTGAATCGTTCTATGTGTCCTATCTGCATTTTTAGATTTGTATTTTTTAACAATTCTAGTGTTTTTTCTGCTTCTTCTACGGTAGCAGTGATGGGTTTTTCTACAAAAATATGCTTATTAGCTGCAATAGCTTGCTGTATATACCCAAAATGGTAAAGCGTAGGAGTGGCTATCAGTACAGCATCTACGGCTATTAGTAGTTCTTCACTAGTAGCAAAACAAGGAACTGCGTATTGTGCTGCTTTGCTTTGTGCGTGTAGTAGGTTCGTATCAAAAATACCTACGACTTGTATACTAGTTATTTTTAATAAATTTTGTAGATGGATACTGCCTAAATGTCCTGTTCCTATAATTCCTATTTTTAGCATAATTTATTTTTTTAATACATAAAACCAATACACTTACTTCAAGCCATTATAAGCCAGCCAAGCAGACATGTAAGCCATTACACCCATTATTATAAACTGAAAAATAGCCATCTTCCAGCTTTTTAATTCTTGTACTACTACACCCAGTGTACTCATGCATTGTAGTGCGAAAGTGTAGAATAATAGTAACGATATACCACTTGCAAGGTTAAACAATGGTTCGCCTGTAATAGGATTTTTGTCTTTTGCCATTTTTTGGGCTAGTTTATCGGTGTCTTCTCCTTCTAGCCTATATAATACCGACATGGTACCTACAAATACTTCTCTGGCAGCAAAAGAAGTAATCAATCCTATGCCTATTTTCCAGTCGTAGCCCAGTGGTAGTATGACTGGCTCTATGGCTTTGCCTGCTATACCTAGGTACGATTTTTCTAGCATAGTAGATTGGTATTGTACTTGGGCTTCTGCTAGTGCAGCGCTATCTTTACAGGTTAGTTTTGTTTTTTCATAATCCGCAGTAAGTGTTTCTCTACTACTAGAAGGGCCAAAAGAAGCCAACGCCCATAGTAGTATCGTGAGGCTTACTACTACTTTGCCTACTTCCCAGCTGAATAGTTTTATTTTATTCCAAACAGCTATACCGATACTTTTCCAATTGGGTATTTGGTAGATGGGTAAGTGTAAGAAGAATACGTTTTTTTCGGTATTTTTTACTATCGTAGATAATACCCAAGCCCCTATCAATGCCGCTAAAAACCCTATCATATACAAACCAAATAAAACTACCCCTTGTAGCTGTATGAAGCCGCCTATAATGGTGTTGGGAATAACTAATGCAATCAGTATGGTGTATACAGGTAGGCGTGCCGAGCAACTCATGAATGGCACTACTAGTATGGTGATGAGGCGTTCTTTATAATTGGCAATGGTACGGGTAGCAATGATGGCTGGCACGGCACACGCTACACCGCTCATAAGTGGTATGACGGATTTACCATTCAAACCAAATTTTCGCATCAATTTATCCAATATAAAACTTACCCTTGCCATATAGCCGCTGTCTTCCATCAGTGCGATGCACAAGAATAATAAGGCTATCTGTGGGATAAATACCAGCGTACCACTGAGTCCTGCTATTACGCCATCTACTAGTAAATCTTTTAATAACCCATCTGGTAGTATGCTAGAAAGGTACTCCGCTAGGTATGCAAATGCCGATTCTATATAGTCCATGAATATGGGTGCTATGTAGAAAACAAGTTGAAAAATAGTAAATAATAAGAGTAAAAAAATAGCGATACCAGTATATTTATTCGTGATTACCTTGTCTATTTTGGCAGTAGTGATAATAGAACTGGCATTCATTTTTGGAGCTTTTAATAGCCATTCTTGTACGAATTCGTATCTATTACCTACATCTTTGCTTCTAGTAGTAGAGGCGTTCTGTGGTACGTATTCTTGGATAGTATTTCTATAATTTTCATCGGTAGTAAAACGGTGCGACGAAATAAGGCTAGGTTCTGCAATGGCTGTTTTCAGCTCGGATATACCTATTTTTTGTTTAGCGGAGATGAGTACCAGCGAAGTCTGTAATAACTGCCCCCAATAACCTGTATCTATTTTATTTTCTATCAAATCGATACGATTTATCACTACTAGGACTGGTAGTTGTAAGTCTATTAATTGGGTAGCTAGTACCAAGCCCTGTTTCATTTGCGTAGCATCTACTACTACTACTATTTTGTCGTAAGAGTCTTGTAATAAGGATTTAATACTTACTTTTTCGTCTAACGTATTGTAATACAAAGAGCTAATACCTGGCAAATCCGTGATAGTAATAGTAGCCTGTTGTTTTAGCCGTATATTAGAATAAGAGAAAGTTCCTGTATATTTTTCTACTGTAACGCCTGCAAAATTTCCCGTTTTTTGTTGTAGTCCAGTTAGTAAGTTGAATAAAGTACTTTTTCCTGTATTGGCATTTCCTATAAGTGCTATATTCATAGGGTGTTATCGGGTTGTATGTCTATGTCTTTGAGTTCACTTTTACGCAAGCAGAATACGTAGCCTTCTACGGATAAAGCTACTGGACAACCCAAAGGTGCTATTTTTTCTACTACTAATATACTCCCTGTAGTACAGCCTATATCCAATAATCTTTCTGCTAGATTAATGGTATGTATTTTTTCAATCCTACATGAATGATTGGTGTCCTGTTGGATAAATTCTGCAAGTGTCATAGACGTAATAATTGCTGCAAAAGTAGGTCTTTTTTAGAAACAATCCAAATAAGAAAAATAATAAATAGTAAGG
>JAYUJA010000184.1:0-14067 GCA_043765495.1 Bacteroidia bacterium | reverse complement strand
TTGCAGAATTAGATAAGTGGATACAAAAATTTGAAACAATCATGGAAATTAAAACAATTGATTATAAACATAGTACAAAAATCATCGGGTAGAGTAGGTGTTGTTATGAACTACAAAATTAGCCTTTCTTTTTTAATCAACATTTTTTATCGGGTAGAGTAGTAATTTCCTAAAATAATATTGTTAGGTAGGTAGTATTCACTATTACTTTTTATTGCCCTTACTTGACTCTATTAGACGAAATCCAAGCTTTGCAAGAGCAATACATATAACTAATGCTGTTATAGTTGCAGGATTTACTTTGTTTTTTCCATTCACAAAATTTACTATTGTCGTAAAAGAAGTTAATGTAAACAATACAGCCAGTATCCAGCCTATTACTTTTTTAGCAGTAGATGGTTGTGGATTAGAGGACATGATAGTTATTTTTAAAAATACTTATTTTTCTGTTGGTTTGGTAGTAGCAGTTGGGCTTTGTGGCTTTGGTCTAGGCTTATTTTGATGGGTTGGTCTATTGGGTCTACTGTTGGTTTCTCTACTAGGTTTTGTTTCTCTAGCTACTTCTTTGTTTTCAGTAGACGGTTCTTTTTCTACTAAATCAGGTACTGTTTTGCCTGTTTTATTTAGTTCTTGTATGGCTTTTACTTTTGCTACTGGTAGTATTACCGAAGTAGAAAGCTCGCCAGTAAGGGAGTACCACAATACTTGCTTGAAAATATCTGTTTTTAAGTGTACTGCATTGCCTTTATCGGTTTTTAGCGGGATAGAGGTATCTGGAAGTCTTTTTATGGCATCTAGGTAGCTATCTAGTTCGAAGTTGAGGCAGCATTTTAGTTTACCACATTGCCCAGCTAGTTTTTGTGGGTTTAGGGCTAGTTGTTGATAGCGGGCAGCATTGGTATTTACTACTCTAAAATCTTTTAACCAAGTGGAGCAGCATAGTTCTCTACCGCATATTCCTATTCCGCCTATTTTTGCGGCCTCTTGTCGTGTACCTATTTGCTTCATTTCTATACGTATACGAAATTCTTCGGCTAGTAGTCGTATAAGTTGTCGGAAATCTACTCTATCTTCGGCAGTGTAATAAAAAGTGGCTTTTGTACCATCTCCTTGAAATTCTACGTCGGATAGTTTCATTTGTATTTTCAGCTGGTCGATAATCTTACGGGTGCGCAACATTACTTTTTCTTCTTGCTGAAAAGATCTTTCCCACTTATCTATTTCCATTTGTCGAGGTTTTGCGTATACTTCTTTGGTAGCTAGTTCTACTTTTACATCTGCTTTGCGCATTTGTATCCTTACTAGCTCGCCAGTGAGCGATACTGCTCCCATATCGTATCCGCCTTGTGCTTCTACCATTATCAATTCTCCTACGTATAAATTCCATTTATTAGGATTTTTGTAGTAATCTTTTCTTCCATTTTTGAACCGTACTTCTACGTAGTCAAAAGTAGCTTCTTGGCTTGGGTATTGCATATTTGCTAGCCAATCAAATACATTCATTTGATTGCAACCTCCTGTTGAGCAGCTTCCTGAGCATCCTCCTTTTTTATCGTTACTGGTATTTCCTCTATTAGAAGAACAACTGGTACATGCCATTATTTTTTTAGGTATTAAAAAAGATTATCGAATAAGTGTGATTTTACCATTATAACTTTGCTTTCTTTTGTACAAATCTTGTGTACTCACTACATAGTTGTATACGGCATCTTCTGCTTTGGTATTAGTTTTTGTTCCGTCCCAGCCTATGGTTAGGTTATCGGTATAGAATATTTTATTTCCCCATCTATCAAAAATTTGCATATCGTATTTTATGATTCCCATGGATTCGGGTACAAATATATCATTTTTACCGTCTCCATTAGGCGTAAATGTGTTCGGCAAATAAAACCCGATGGCAACCGTGCGTATCGTATCTGTAAATGCATCTATGCAGCCATTAAAATCTATTGTTTGTGTGATAGTATATAGCCCTGCATCGTCGTATTTATATTCCAGATTAGTAGCTTGTAGATTTTGTCCATCTCCCATGTCATAGTTTGTAATAGCGCCTATGGGGTTTGCGGTAGAAGTGATTCGGAATACTGGACTATTCAAATCTACTATGTGTTTATTTAATTCAAATCCTGCTTTTACTACTGTTAGGTTTACTTGTGTTGCTACTCGTGGTACGGAGCAGGTAAGCCCTGTAAGTACTGGCTGTACGTAATAGGTTTGTACTAGCCCATTGGTAGAGGATAGTATAGGAGTAGTAAAAATAGTGCCTGTATACACCGCTGTACCGCCTTGTGCTACGGTATACCACTGGTAAGTAGTAGCAGGGTTTGGGTTGGATACTTGTAAAGTAGCGGTAGTAGAGTCGCAGATAGTGACAGAAGGTATAGTAGTAATAGGAGCAGTGAAATCTTTTATAATCAAGTCCAATACTTTGATATTGGGGATACCAGAGCAGTTATTCACTCCTAGGTCTATGGTAAATATAATATGTTCATCTGGTTCTGTTATTGCATCTGCGTTGATAGCGATAGGGATACGCAGCGTACCTACATTGATAGGGAAGGTAGCATTACCATTCAAGGATAGGTAATCTACATTGGGTTGTGCATCGCCGCTAATGGTGTAAGGTATAGTGAGTGCAGTAGTACTATCAGGACGATTAAATACAAGGTAAACCAAAGGGTTACATTCGGATACCGTATTGGGTCCTAGCGGGGTTACGATGTCTATGTTTGCAGTGTAGCTTTCGCTTGTAAAACTTCCTCCTTCTAGGAATACCCCTGAATCCAATGCATCGTCGCCAGCATCTCCTATTACTAATACAATATGGTACGTAGAACATGGCTGTACGGCTGCTTTGGCAGCTAGTAAGGTAGTGAATCCGTCGTATTGCAAATCTGTACCACCTGTAACAAATCCATCTCCATTATCCCAGTAGTAGCCACTATTTACGAAAGTATTCACATTATCAATGGTTACGGGTATATTCGTACTGGGAATAATTGCGATATTCGTAGGAGTAGCATAGCCTGGCCCTGATATAAAAAATCCAAAAGCATCGTTATATCCACCATTTACGAATTCCAGATACTCTTCCGAACCGAAGCGATAGTTAAACGATATTTGTGTGCCTGTAGGTTGGAAATCAAATTCTAATACACAAGCATCTTGGCTAAAAATGGGACTTAAAATATCGTCTAATAATTGGTTGCCGACTCCTGCATTTCCTAGTGATACTCCACCATCGTTGTTAGGGCCTATGGCGAGGTTAGCATCTCCCGAGGTTAATATAACGCCTTGTGCGATGCCTAAATCTGCACCAGTGTACGTAAATACCCCATTACTAACCGCTGCACCAGTAAGGGTGGCGTTAGAGAAATTGACTCCTGATCCTACTAGATTCTGCACGAGCTGACTAGCAGTAAAGCCGTTTGTAATTTGTAATTGACTATAGGCAGTGAGTGATACTGTCCATATAAACGAGAATAAAAATAATTTTTTCATGGTATAATTAAGGTTAAATTTTTTAGTGATTCAGATAATAGCAAGAGAATAATAAATAGCAAGTGTTATTATGCTCCCATTTTTTGTCTTTTTAATAGATAATTTAATAATATGGTGTCGAAGCCTTTGTTGGTATCTGCTTCTATGAAATCTATGCCAAATTTGCCACAGCGTAGTTTTAGTTCATTCCAGCGGCTTTGGGCGGCTTGTACATAGCTTGCTTTTACGGCATTGCTTTGAATGGTTATTTCTTCTTTTGTTTCTAGGTCGATGAAGCGATAAGGGCGATTATCAAATTCAAAGTTTAATTCTTTGTCATAATCTGCTACGTGGAATAGTAGTACTTCGTGTTTATTGTATTTTAGGTGTTGTAATGCAGCAAAAAGTCTTTCATTGTCTTCTACACTATCCAGCATATCTGTAAATAGTACGATAAGGGAACGCTTGTGTGTGGTTTCGGCTACTACATGCAACGATTCGATAAGGTTCGTAGTGCGGGGTATATTCTTGGTATTGTATTTCTCGGTTAGTTTTTCTAGTTCTGAAAATAAAAACGAATGGTGTACTGGCGAAGATTTGGCGGCGGTGTTGGTTTCTAGTTGTGCATCGAATATACTCAATCCTACGGCGTCTCTTTGTTTTTTTAATAATTCTATCAATGCTGCTGCACAGTATACAGAAAACGTTATTTTATTCATTTTCTCCACCGTAGTACTATCTATCGGGTAGTACATGGACGAGGAGTTGTCTATAATAATCTGGCAGCGTAGGTTGGTTTCTTCTTCGTATCTTTTTAGGAACATTTTTTCGGTACGGGCAAAAAGCTTCCAGTCCACGTGTTTTACAGATTCGCCAGAATTATACAATCTATGTTCTGCAAATTCTACCGAAAAGCCATGAAACGGACTTTTATGCAATCCTGTGATAAAACCTTCTACTACTTGCTTGGCAAGCAATTCTAATTTAGAAAAAGAATGTATGTATTGTCTTTCAATAGGCATAGTTTTGGGATTTTAGGAAGAAGGTTTGGTAGTCATCGTAAGAAGTATTTTTTCATATATCACTACCATTTTAGTGGGATCTTGAGAGTAATAATTCCAATTTTCCACCCATTCTTTTTTTGTTATTTTGTTTTTTAGTAATGCGTTGCGGTATAAACTTTCTTTTGGAAAGGCGGTATGCATGTTTTGAGCGTGGGAATGTTGCTGCGCTGCTTCTATGGTAATAAATTCTTGTAATACGGCTTGCATGGTTTCTTTGGGTAATAGCTTGAATGGGGTAACAGCTGTGGATTTTGTTCCACAGCTGTATACCAAGCTTGTACTAATGACTAATATGCAACTGTATTTTCTCATTTTTAATACCCAAATCCCTTTGATTTTTTGCTACCTGTACCAGGGCAGTTGCAAGGGTTTGCTTTTTTGGCTCTGTTAGTTCCAAGAGCACAAGATGCCAATCCTGTAATTAAAAATGCGGTGACGATATATTTTAACCAGTTATTTTTCATAGGATTATGTATTTTTAATAAAATATTTATATAAAAAGTGTTATACGTTACTATTTTCAAAAAGTTACTATTTTGTGGGTATGAAATTTATTTTTCGTGTATACGGAATATTTTTTTTAGTATAGATACGATAGTAGTAGCAATTATCGCACCTAGGAATGCTAAAAACATATCTTTTTGTGCGTCCCAGATGTCTCCTTGCGAGCCTAGATAAGCGTCTCCTTGTTCTGGAAAAAATATGTCTGCTACCGACCATTCTATTAGTTCATAAAAACCACTGATGGATAGCGTGATTTCTATCGGCAATACCCAAGCTACCCAAGTAGGGAATTTTAGCCATCGTAGGAATAGTTCGCGCATAGGGTAGGCTAGCAATAGTCCGAAGCTAAAATGTACTATTCTATCGTAATGATTTCGGGAAGCATGGAAAGTATCTTTTATCCAATAGCCTAGTGGATTTTCGGAGTACGTATATTTAGAACCATAGATGTGCATACACAGGTATATAGTAATCAATAAATAACTTACATCGCTAAACTGGTGTTTTTTATAGCTATACACCAAGAAACCTAAAAAAAGTATTACTAGGGTGTTTTCTAGTATCCAGTTTACTACATTGGTGGTACTGATGATGGAATCCAGCCATACTATGCCGAATAGTAATAGGAATAGTTGTAAGGCTCTATTTTTAAGAAGGGGAATCCGATAATCGGATATGGCGTTAGAAAATGGCATGTAGGTAGTAGGGGTTTTTTGTTTAAAACAAAAAGCGATGCTAGCATCGCTTTTTGGGTATATATTTTTATTGTATGCTGTGTATTATACGCTTAATGTAGCTTTTCCTTTTTCCCAATTACATGGGCATAGTTCGTCTGTTTGTAGTGCATCTAGTACGCGTAATACTTCTTGTACGTTTCTACCTACTTTCAAGTCGTTCACTGCTACCCAGCGGGTGATACCTTGTGGATCTACGATGAAAGTAGCACGGTAGCATACTTCTTCTCCTTCGGTAAGTATACCTAATTCACGGGATAAGCTTTTAGAAGTATCTGCTAGCATAGCGAATTTTAGTCCTCTTAAATCGTCGTGGTTGTTTCTCCAAGCTAGGTGTACGAATTCGGTATCGGTAGAGCCGCCAATTAATACGGTATCTCTGTCTCTAAATTCGCTATATGCGTTGTTAAATTCTGCAATTTCGGTTGGGCATACGAAGGTAAAATCTTTTGGCCAAAAGAATATTACTAACCATTTTTCAGCTTCGATATGGTCTTCGCTAGTGATAGTACCAAATTCTTTGTCTTTTTCTAGGCTGATGACTGCTTTTTTATTGAAAGATGGGAATTTTTTCCCTACGTTTATTAATGACATTGTTATAAAAATATAAAATGAAAAAAATTATTGATTTTGTACGCAAGTTAGTTCTGCAGTCACTCCATTTCTACAAACACTTGGTAGGTTGGTGATTACGAATTCTGCTTTTACTGCTTGGTTATTTACTCCTGTATATCCTTGTGGAAATTTAGTAATAGCTAGAGTAGTAGCCATGCCGCTTGTATACGGGTTTACTGGGTATCTTATTGGGCTGTTTAGTTGTAGTGTCCAGCATCCTCCTTCTAGGGAAGTATATTGTAGTGTGCCTGCTAGGCCATTCGTACAAACCATAGGGGTGATTTCATCTTCTCCACAGCTGATTAGAGATATAGAAGTAATGGCTGCAAAGGTAAGAAATAGAATACTTTTTTTCATAACAATTTTTGTTGAAATAAGATAGTGGATTTATGGCTGCAAAGGTAATGATTATTTCATTTCTATAAAAAATTATTTTATTAACTTTTGATAATACTTTGGGAAGGCATAATTCTACTTATGAATAACGTGGATAGGGCTACTACTAGGATAGAGATACCTATACAGCCTATATTTAGTAGTATAATATTTACACTATCAATATGAATAGGTACATAGCTTACATAGTAGATGGCTTTATTAAGGGTGATAAGGTGGAAATATTTTTGTAATAAACAAAATCCTATTCCTATTACATTCCCTATTATTAGTCCTTTGAATAGTATATTATTCATAACTATAAAAAATACTTGAAATAGTTTTTTTGTGCTTAAACCTAATGTTTTTAATAGCCCGATGGTAGCGGTGCGTTCTAGTACCATTATTAGTAGTAGGGTGAGCATATTTAGGGTAGCTACTATTACCATCAAGGTGATGATGATTTTTACGTTTATATCTTGCAAAGCTAGCCAATCGAATATACTCGGAAAACGTTCTTTGATGGTAATGGAGGTAAGTTCGCTAGGCAGTTCGGTGTATATTTGCGTTCCTAACTCGTCTAGGTGTTGTAGGTCGTCTATGAGTACTTCTATGCCTGTTACTTCGTTTTGTTTCCATTTTTGTAAATTTTGAACTTGTTTTATATCGCCTAAAATAAAGGCTTCGTCAAAATTTTGTTCTCCCATTCCAGTATCGTATATTCCTACTATTTTGAAGGCTCTACTTTTGGGTGGGTTTTGGATAAAATAGACGATTAATTTGTCGCCTACGTCTAGTTCTAGTTTATTAGCGAGTAGTTGGGAGAGGATTATTTCTTTGGATAATGAATCTTTGTGGATACTTGGTACTCTTCCTTTTACTAATTGGGTTTTAAAAAAATTCCATTCAAAATCTTCGTCTACTCCTTTGAATACTATTCCTTGTAATGCCTCTTGCGATTTTGCTATACCACTGATGATGGAGTAATATTGTAGGTGTTTTACGTGTTTTTTGGCTTGTATAGCAGCTACTAAACTACTATCTTTGGTAATGGGAGTTATCTCAATCACATCGTTTTGGCTAAAAGAATGGATAGTAACATGGCTACCAAAGCCTACTACTTTACTTGTTATTTCGCCTTGGAAGCCTTTCACTACACATATAGCGATAATCATGATACTGACGCTTAATGCTACACTGGTGATGGCTATTTTAATAATTGGCTTGGATCGGTTGCTTTTGTACGCAGATTTTATAATTTTGTCCGCTATAAATGCTATGTAATTAAATGTACCCACAAGTTATGTTAAAGTTATTATTATTACTAAATGTCTTAAGTTGTCAATCGGCTGGCAAAAATGATATTCCAGAAAACGGTCGCAATATACAAAAAGTAAAAGCTGGTGTGGAGAGTATTTCTCCATTAGCAGATAGAATAAGGTATACGCCGAACCAAATACAAGTAGGGGCGGATAGAATGAGCCAATATGTGCCTACTTTAGAAAATAAAAAAATAGGCTTGGTAGTGAATCCTACTTCCATGGTAAAAAACACGCACCTCGTCGATACATTGTACAAAAAAAAGATACAAATTACGAAAATATTTGGGCCTGAACACGGGCTACAAGGCATAGTGGACGCTGGTAGTAAGATTGGGAATTCTACGTATAAAGAAACGAATATCCCAGTAATATCGTTATACGGTAAGCACCATAAACCTACTGTTCAGGATTTGGAAGATGTGGATATATTGGTTTTTGATATACAGGACGTGGGGGCAAGGTTTTATACGTACATATCTACCCTTACGTATGTGATGGAGGCTGCTGCCGAAAACAATAAAAAAGTAATCGTACTGGATAGGCCTAATCCGAATGGTTTTTATGTAGATGGGAATATATTGGATACGGCTAGTCGTTCTTTTGTAGGCATGCACCCTATCCCTATTGTACATGGTATGACTATCGGGGAATATGCCAAAATGCTGAATGGTGAAAAATGGTTAAAAAATGGAATTCAATGTGACTTACAAGTAGTGTCCTGCCTTGGCTACGACCATACTACTGTGTATACCTTGCCTATCGCTCCTTCTCCGAACTTGAATACCCAGCAAAGTATTTATTTGTACCCAGCTTTGTGCTTGCTAGAAGGCACTATAGTAAGCATGGGACGTGGTACGCCCGAGCCTTTTACGGTAGTAGGATACCCTAGCTACACAAAAGGCAACTACTCTTTCACGCCAGAAGTGACTACTGGCAACAAAGCACCACTATACAAAGGAGAACTATGTAATGGCTATGCCTTAAAAGATAAAGCGAGTATTATTTTCAAAACCAAAAAAATACCATTGGAGTGGTTATTATTATTGTATAAAAATAGTGATAAGAAGAAAAAAGATTTTTTTAATACTTTTTTTGAAAAACTAGCTGGTGGGAAAATGTTACAAAAACAAATAAAAGCAGGAAAAACAGAAGCTCAAATTCGCAAATCGTGGGAAAAGGGATTAAAAGAATTTAAGCTTATCCGTAAAAAATATTTGTTGTACAAGGATTTTGAATAAAAAACTTTATGGGTAATAGAATCGCACTAGTGACAGGTACAAGCCGACTAAAAGGAAAAATACTTTTTTTGTGTCAAAACCATAAAGGTAAATGCATAGTATTGGTTTTTATGTTTAAAATAATTGTCTAGCTGTCCGAACTGTACAAATCCGAGATTAGAATACAGTTTAATTGCTTGGGGATTATTATCCACTACTCCGAGTTCTATCATTTCAAGGCTTATATCTGCGAATCCCTTATCAAGTGTCTGTGCTAGGAGCTTTGTGCCAATTCCTTGCCCTGCGAAGCTGTTTCGGACGTACATCTGACTAATTTCTGCTCGGTGGTTGGTTTTAATCCTATCTTCTCGCATACAACCACAAATACCGATAAGTTCCTTATTTACAAATGCTCCCAATAAAAATGATTGGGAGTTTTGCTGTCGTAATATAGTATTGAATTTTAGATTTTTAGCATCTATTTCATCTTCGTAAAGTGTGCCAAAATTATCAGGATAGTTTTGTAAACATTCTAACCTTATTTTTCGGTATAATGGTACATCTTGCTCGGATAGAATCCTAAATTCTGGTTTTATTTTCATCTAGGTTAAAAGAGTCAAGTTATTTTTTACAAAGTTTTTGGAGTAGTCTTTTATCATTTCTCTAACTTTTCGGAATTGTGCTATGATTTCAATCTCTGTGCCTATTGCTTTTGCTGGATCAGGGAAATCACAGTGGATTTTTTTTGCTTTTGATGGGAAAAATGGGCAACGCTCTTTTGCATTATCGCAAACAGTGATTACAAAATCAAAATCAATGGCAGTATACTCATTTATGTTATTAGAAGTATGGTGTAAGATATCTATTCCGTCTTCGTACATGGTTGTTATAGCTCTCGGATTTACGCCATGGGTCTCGATTCCTGCACTGTATATTTTTACTTTTCTTTGGTCTGTAAAATGTTCTAGATAGCCGTGTGCTATTTGGCTTCTACAACTATTTCCTGTACAAAGCACTAGTATGTTTATCATTTTAGTAGGGCTAGGTTTTTTTATACTATTAACAGCAACTACCACCTGGTGCACAGCAAGACGATGCTGGGTTAGATACGTTGGCATTTATTGTTTCGGTAGGAATACCGCACGCATCTTGTGCTAAACAAGCTGTAGTTTTGGTTTCTAGTACAAAGTTTTTCCCATTAAATCCCAAGTCGTATTTGCCGATTGTATGGGTTTGGTATTCTACTTCGATGTCAAAATCACCGATTCCTAATTTTTGTTCTGCTAGTGCTATTATGTCTAAAAAACTACTAGGTTTTAACCTATGTTCGGTATCATTTGCGCTCCAAAGCTGAAAATTTACTACTTTTTCATCTCGAACTATGCCACCACAGTCGATAAAATATTTGGCGATTAATCCTACTTCTGTAACATGGAAATGTGCAGGGATAAAAGTTCCGTCTTGTAGTTGAAAATCAACATTTTCTAATGTCAATAAGCTGTTTTTTACTTCTGATAATTTCATTTTGTATAATTTTTTACTAAAAAAACAAAAGTACGAAATAGGTGTAAGATACCAAAATTTATTTATCAAAAAAATAATTAAAATAAAATTGGTTTTAGGATAAAAAAGTGAGCGAGGGACGTTATTATTCAGATACAACAAGCAGAACTTAATATAGATGCAAAGATGGACTTGTTTTCTTATATTATTGATAGTTTGTATTTTATTGTATACTAATTCAATACCAATACGATAGTAGGGAAAAAGCAAGTGAGGACTATAAAACACAAATGTATATTAAATTCATTGTATTTCCATTACCCTCACTTGTAAAATAGTTGTTACTAATTATGTGTTTTTTATTTCATGATACTAAAATTGAAGAAAGAATGTTGTCTATCACGTTAAAACAATTAGAAGACGATGGTATTATTTTAAGAGAAGTGTATACCACAAAACCGCCCTTGAAAGTAGAATATTCGCTTACTGAATTTGGCAAAATATTGATTCCAATACTTGACGTTATCGCAAAATGGGGAAGAGATATAGCTGAAAAGGAAGGCAAAATAGTGGACATTTAAAATAGTTCTGTTCTAATAAAAACACCAATGCTATTTTCGTTTATTTTCATTGGACCATAAAAATCAATATTGCTACCAACGCCAAATTGGCAATTTTTATACGATGCACCAACTCGCAGCAAAACATAACTACGATCGTGGAAATTAAATTTTGTATTATGGCTATAAAGACCTTGGACTCTTGTGTAAAATCCGTAATTGTTTTTGAGTTTCAGTTGGTATTGTAACAGCCCGAATATTTCAAAATTATGGGTTTGTGTAAGGTCAAAACGTGGTAACAATACTGCTAAAAACTGGCGATTGGCAAAACATATTGCAATCCAGCAGAAGGTCTGAATCCTGTTACATAGTTCATGGATACGCCTGCATTGAAAGATATTCCTTTGCCAATGTCTGCTGTGATAAATGACTGGGATAAATATTGGTTTTTTTGATTGGTTGTTTTATAATCGCCAACAAAATTAGTAACATTAAAAAAGCCAAACCTGCTTGTAGGCGAAAAATGTTTACTTATAATCATTTGGAATGCTACCCCTCTATTGCTAGCAAATACTTCAATGGGTATAGGTGTAGTTGGTATGGCTGGTGCAGTCTTGCCTAAATTATCCGTTTGGGATTGCGCAAATGAAATATTTGAAAATAAAAGTACGATGGAAAGAAATAACTTTTTAATAGATTTCATTTGTCTAATTTTTGATTTTAAGATAAAGTGCAAAGCTAATACAAAACAGTATACATGAAGTAATAAGGTTAGAAATGTAATGAATAATTAGTTTTTTTTTCGTTGTTGTATGCTGTCAAATTCGGTTTCATAGTCATTGAATTCTGTGCCTAATAGTCTATCCCAAATCCTAAAATGAATGCCATAGTTACCATTAAACTTGCTGTGGTGCATGTTGTGATACGTACTAGAAGTCATTAGTTTGCCAAAACTTTTGTTCCACCAGCTAGGAAAAAATTCGTAGCCGAGGTGTGATTTTACATTGTCTAAAAAGCCCCATATTTGTAATATTCCGAGTGCCGGTACATACATCGGAAAAAACATGCTACATGGAATAATCCAAAAAGTCAATGCAAACGTTTCTACCCAATGGAACGATAAGGAAGTAAAAGGATTTACGTCGATGCTTTTGTGATGCACTTTGTGGACGTATTTGTATATTTTTGGGTGATGTAGCAGCCGATGTGTCCAATAAAACCATGTATCATCTAGCACTAAAAAAACAAAAAATCCACCATAGGCATACCATGGCGAATAATCGGCTATGTTGGTATATATTTTTGTATATCCTTGGGATTGTAGATAGTATATCACGACAACAAATACACTACTTGTCATTAAGCTAAATAAACTATTCCATAATTCGAATTTTATTTGTGCGGCATCTACTCGGTTTTTTTGTTGGATACGCCAGTTTGTGAGACGTTTTTTTAATAATTTCCACACTACTAAATAGATTCCTGCGATAATTACGTAGTTGATTAGCGATTGTGCGAATGCTTTGGGTATTTGCATTAAAATTTCTTGAAATTGTTGCATGGTGTTTTTAGAATAAAAAATATAGATGCAAAGATGGGCTTGTTTTTTAGAAATTTAATACACAAATGTTACTTAATTATTTGTTTTCTTATCCTACTCAGGCTTTGAGGTTTCATACCAAGGTAAGATGCAATGTATTGTAAAGGTATGTTTTGGATAAAGTAAGGCTGTTGTTGTATCATTTTTTGGTAGCGTTGTTCAGCATTATTATTTGCCAAATCGTTTGCTCGAAGTGTGTTGGAGTGCATTGCTTTTTCAAACATCATGACACTAAATACCTTAAATCGCTCACTTTTTTCAATCAGTATTTTTGCATTTGTGTAAGAAATTTTTAATAGGTTACAATCGGTGATACATTCTACATTTTCAAAAGCTTTTGTTTGGTTTATAAAGGAAGAAAAAGAAGCAATAAAGCCATTTTCTGCACACAAATAAGTCGTTTGCTCTTCCCCGTTATCGTCATAATAAAAAAGTCGCATAAAGCCAGAAACAAGGAAATAAAGGTATTTTGGTGTTTTATCTTGTTCTTCTACAATAGTGTTTTTTGGGATTATTACTGCTTGGAAATACGTTTTTATACTTTCTATTTCATCACCTTGCAGATTACCTATTTTAGAAATTTCGACTAACAATGCATCGTGGCTTTGGTGTATACTATCGGGTTGAGAATGTGGCATGGTAAAAAAATATAAATGTAGTATAAATATAACAAAAAAGTTGGCTCATTTATTTGAACCAACTTTTTTTATCTATAATTTGATAATTTTATTCTATTATTAATTTTCCTATTCCTATGATAGTTCCTTGCTGGTATACGTGGTAAAAATACATTCCAGAAGCTAGGTTATTTCGTTGCAGTTGTAGTTTGTTTCCTTGCTGGGAGTAGGTAGCTGGGTAGTTTTTTCCTGTGATATCGTAGAGTTGTAGTTGTAGGTTTGGGAGTAGTTTCGTACTTTGGATTTCTATCGTAGTATTATCCGTGAATGGGTTCGGGTAGGCTTGTAAGCTGGTATTTTTATTATAACTAATACCGTCTTTGATGCTAGCAGTAGCAAAAGTAGTTTTCTCGCCTATGGTATGGTACGTAGTATTGGTAAAAATTGGAGCATTATAATCAAAATAAATCCCTGCT
>JAYUJA010000183.1:0-14299 GCA_043765495.1 Bacteroidia bacterium | reverse complement strand
CAGAGATCTATTTAGAAAACAAGAAACAATACTAATTGCAGAATTAGATAAGTGGATACAAAAATTTGAAACAATCATGGAAATTAAAACAATTGATTGTAAACATAGTATAAAAATCATCGGGTAGAGTACTATTTATTAAAAATATTTTATTTACTTTCGCATCTCATTTATTAATCCTACATTTATGGACACTATTAAATTAAAAAAATACATTCGATGGACTTGGCTTATCATTTTATCGCCATTTCTACTATTTCTACTATTAACCATACTACTATGGACTGGCGCATTTGGTAGCCTACCTTCTTTCGAAGAATTAGAAAACCCACATAGTAATTTAGCTTCCGAAGTATTTTCTGGAGATGGAAAATCGATGGGAAAATACTACATAGAAAATCGATCTAATGTGGCGTATGACCAAATATCTCCTACAGTATTGAATGCCCTAGTAGCTACCGAAGATGTGCGATTTGAAGAACATTTTGGAGTAGATTACAAAGCTACAGGAAGGGTAATAGTAAAAACTATCATAGGCGGTGATGTAAGTGCAGGTGGAGGTAGTACTATCACGCAGCAGTTAGCCAAAAATCTTTTTCCCCGAGAAGCCAATTTGAATAAACTACAACTAGGAATGCGTAAGTTACAGGAATGGATAATCGCTATACGCCTAGAAAGAAACTATACCAAAGATGAAATAATAGCAATGTACCTGAATACCGTAACCTATGGGCATAATGCTTTTGGTATAAAAAGTGCTTCTCGTACTTATTTTGGTAAAAATGCAAGCCAGCTAAACCAAGTAGAAGCTGCCATGCTAGTAGGAATGCTAAAAGGCCCTAGCCAGTACAACCCTAAACGACACCCAAAAGCAGCAAAAGATAGAAGAAATACTGTATTGGAACAAATGGAAAAATACAACTATTTATCCCACGCAGATTGTGAAAAATACAAACAACTTCCTATCGATTTATCCAAATATAAACAAGATGTGTACGGCGATGGTATAGCTCCTTATTTTAAAGAATACCTAAAAAAAGACTTAAAAGAGATTTGTAAAAACTTAAAAAAACCAGATGGAAGTTCTTACGATTTGTATAAAGATGGCTTGCGAGTGTATACTACTATCAATAGTAAAATGCAAAAGTACGCAGAAGAAGCAGTGAGAGAACATTTAAGTGGCTTACAGAAACATTTCTTTTCACAATGTAGAGGAAGTCGTAATGCACCATTCGTAGGAATATCCAAGTACCAAGTAGAAAAAATACTATTAGGTGAAATGAAAAAAACAGAAAGATACCAACAATATAAAAAAGATGGAAGAACAGATAGACAAATACAGTATATATTCAAAAACCAACTAGATAGTATTGAAGTTTTTAGTTGGAATGGCCCCAAAACGATGTATATGACATATCTAGATTCTATTAGGTATTCACAATGTTTTTTGCAGACGGGTATGATGTCCATGGAGCCTAGTACAGGTTTCGTAAAAGCTTGGGTAGGAGGTATTGACAACCATTTTTTCAAATACGATCACGTAAAACAAGGAAAAAGACAAGTAGGATCTACCTTCAAGCCATTTGTATACGCAGTAGCGATGGAGCAAGGCGGGCTATCTCCTTGTGACCCAGTATCCAATGCCGCTTTTTGTATGGGAGGCTGGTGTCCAAAAAACTCAGGAGGAGGTAGTGGCGGAATGGTTCCCCTCAAAAAGGCATTGGCTTATTCCTTAAACGTAGTATCAGCAAGATTAATAGCGACCTACAAATACCAAAATGTACTAAAACTAATTTCAAGAATGGGGATTACTAATATTCCTAAACACCAGCAATGCCCACCACTAGCACTAGGAATTGCCGAAATACCTGTTTGTAATATGGTAGGTGCACTTTCTACTTTCGTAAACAAAGGCGTATACATCAAGCCACTGTATATATTACGTATAGAAGATAGAAATGGGAATATAATAAAAGATTTTATGCCAGAAACACAAGTAGCTATGAGTGAACAAACTGCTTACCTAATGGTAGAAATAATGAAAGGAGTAATCGAAGAAGGTACAGCAAAAAGACTGATATACGAATATGGATTAAAAAATGATATAGCAGGAAAAACAGGTACTACACAAAACAACTCCGATGGTTGGTTCATGGGGCTTACCCCAAATCTAGTTTCTGGTGTATGGGTAGGTTGTGAAAGCAGAGCAGCGCATTTTCGTTACACTGGTCTAGGGCAAGGTGCTAGTATGGCATTACCAATATGGGGAAGGTATATGAAAAAAGTATACAACGACAAAACATTAGGAGTAACACAGCGTCCGTTCGATCCTCCTCCAACCCTCACTGTGGATATAAACTGCAATACGTACCGTAAAAAAATGGACGTACAAACAGCAGGCGGAATTACTACTAGTACAATAACAAATAATGTTAATGCACCTAGCGACAACCTTAACGCAGGAGCAAATACACATTTTGACGATCAAGGCTATCCTACTGGTAATGGAGAGGATACATTAGAATAATAAAAAAACTTACTATTTTACGATAAAAAAACCCTCTAACTGTGTGATTGGAGGGTTTTTTGTGTTATTGTAATTCAATTTCATTTAGAAGCTACTTTAAGTTTTTTAATAACTAAAAATGCTGTATAAGTGATGAGAAAAATACAGTAGGGTAATAAAGCAAATACTATATTTTAAGCGTAAAAAAAACCTCTACATAATAATAGAGAGCTTTTTATTTAAAGTTGATGGGCGTGAAGTTGTTTTTTAATTTCAAAAGGGCTGCTTATTTGGTATTAGAAATAGCATATAAAATACCTAAACCAAAATTTTGGGTAGTTTGAACTTTTAGATCTTGATCGGAATCATAAAATAAAGTATATCCAAACATAACATTCATGTATTTATTAATTTTTGCAGTTAAATTCAAATCCAGACGATGATCTATACTTTGAGTATAACTTATTCTTGTATTTAATGGTTTTCCATAATTGGTAAACATCCAATAACGAGCTTTCAAATTGATTGGGTAGCCTTTTTCTGATTTTGTTCCGAATATGTAGAAATCTTGGTTGTAATTTAAGATAATATTACACCCTAACTCATTTCTCAATTTTTTGCCTATTGCTACTCCGTAGTTACCTCTTACACCTCTGTGTATAGCAGTATCGGTTAGTATAGTTTGACGTAGCGTCAAAAGACCTAGTTGAGCCGAAAAGTGTTCATTTGGCTTGTATTCTGCTCCAAAAGACTCTGTTAAGTACCCTGGTGCCATGAATCGAGAAATAATAGTATCTAAACTAGCGTCAAATCCTTTTGCAAATTGAGATTGGTAGGTTAAGGAAGCATACCCTCTCCATTCTTCTGTAAATTTGTATCCAGCTTTAGATTCTAAAAATATACGATCTGCTATTTTGGTACGAGTTTTTACAGTATCTCGTGTAGTTTGCATTTTACCAAATTCTAGTTGCAAATCATTATCCCAAGCAAATTTATCTTTGTTGTAACCAGCTTTCGCAAAAACAAACGCTTTTGCTGACCAGCTTGCTGTACCAGCTCCACCAGCTTTCCAGTTATTACTAAAAGCAGCTTGGTTAATGTTAATCCCAGTTTGTAAGCTTGTTTTCCAAGTACCTACCGAAGCTGGTTTTGTTGTATTTTGTGCAGTAAGGGAAGCACTACTCACGAGTGCTATTGTAGCAAGTAAAAGGGGTTTTTTCATATAAAATTAAATAAATAAAACTAAATTGTTTAATACTTTGTTAGTTGGAGATATTCAACAAAAATCATTCCAAAAAAAACAAAATTAAAAATTATTTTATGTAACCAGAAAATTTGCTGTTGTAATGGATTTTTATTATTTTTTAATAAACCAACTACTTATTTTCATTTGAATAACACCAAATATAGCTTCTTTGAATATTTTAGAACTCATTTTGGAAGTACCTTCTGTGCGATCATAAAATATAATAGGCACCTCTACTAGCTTAAAACCTAATTTCCAGCTAGTAAATTTCATTTCTATTTGAAAAGCGTATCCTACAAATTTCACTTTATCCAAATTTATTTTTTGTAAAACTGCAGCAGTATAACACTTAAAACCAGCTGTAGTATCTCGAATCGTCATACCTGTTATCATACGTACATACGCCGAGGCATAGTAAGACATTAATACCCTATTCATTGGCCAGTTCACTACATTTACACCTGTGATATAGCGAGAACCAATAGCCACATCTGCTCCTTGATTTTTACACGCTTCATACAAACGTACTAGATCCTCTGGATTGTGCGAAAAATCTGCGTCCATTTCATAAATATAAGGATAATTTTTTTGTAACGCCCATTGGAATCCGTGCAAATAAGCAGTACCTAATCCAAGTTTTCCTTTTCTCTCTTCTATGAATAACCTAGTAGGGAATTCTTGCATTAATTTTTTGACAATAACAGCCGTACCATCAGGAGAATTATCTTCTACGACAAGGATATGAAAAACTTTGGGCTGTAAAAAAACTTTACGTATGATTTTTTCTATGTTTTCTTTTTCATTGTAAGTAGGGATAACTACCAATGAATCTGATTTTTCTAACATAATTATTTTAATAAATAAGAGGGCAAATATAATTCTTTTTTGCTATATTTTCTATTCTTTTGTACCTTTGCACACTTAATTTTTATCTTAAATACAAAACATGAAACTATTAAATACTATTTTGGTGCTACTTATATTATTTGCTTATGATATAGTAACAGCACAAGTAAACGACGATTGCTTCCGTGTAAGGCGTATACTAGCAGATGCTTGTACCAATACAGGCTGGCAAGGTTGTGGCGAAATGATATGGTTAGAAACTGGAAATCAACCTAAAAATATTACAGATTTATCCTTTGACTGGATGCCTAGTACTACACCTTGGTTAGGAGTTTGTAGGAATGATGAAGTAGCGGATTCTTTGAATAAAACAATAAAAACGTGTACAGGATTATTATTGCCTGCCCCTGTCGATAACGTTATCCCTGCCCATAGTTATGTAGTATTTATTACTAGTGTGAACTTCTGTTATGGTTTTGATTTTGCGGGCTGGGCAGATACTGCTTATGTGGTGTTTCAGTGTGCTGGTAATGAGGTAGAAGGACATTTTCATAATCAACAAAATGGATTTGCAAGTACTAATACAGGTGTTTCTTGGGGTACTTGTACACAAAATGTAAGCTATTTACGCTTTTTTTTAGACGATAATCCTGGCGCTAGTGTCAATTTTGATAATAATGGTACAGGTACTTTTTTTAACGATGGCTGCACTATTTCAGATACTACTACGCCACTTTCGCCAGCTTGGAATACTACTACACTATGTAGCTCTAGCCCTGCAATAGATCTGAATACATTACTAACACCTACTAGCACCCGTGGTGGCAAATGGTATGGCAATGGGGTAATTAATAATCAATCATTCGACCCACAAGGATTAAATGGCACTATTAGTATTAAATACGTAGTACGCAAGGGAAGATGTGTCGATTCTTTAACCCAAAACATTACTATTACTACAAGCTCTATTTCTTTATGGAACCCAAGTAGTGCTACTGTATGTGAAAATGCTACGCCTTGGCAACTAAATACTTTACTAGATGCTACTGCTACTGCTGGTGGTACTTGGAGTGGAAGCGGTGTAAATGGCACGACTTGGAATCCTGTAACCTTATCCGATAGTATTGCTATACGTTACATAGCAGGAGTAGGCAATTGTAAAGATACTACTACACATACTATTTTTGTTCAACCCTTACCACGTTCTACATGGGTTTCTAATAGTACTATTTGTAGCAATAATTTACCATTAAACTTAACTAGCTTATTAGCTGCTACTACTGTTACAAATGGAGTATGGAGTGGGAATGGCGTAGTAGGAACGAATTTTACAACCGCAGCAGCAGGAAACTATATGGTGGCATATACCGTACTAGTAAATGGGTGCAGTAGTAGCACTAGCGATACTATTTCTATCACCAATACCGCTCCTTTGCCTATTACGAATACTTGGCAAGCACAAAACAATAATCTTTGCCCAAATATAGTACTAGATTTAAAAGCCTATATCACTATCAACAACCCTAGTTATACACTACAAGGAGTATGGATTGGTAACGGTGTAGATGCTAATGGAATCCTTACTGCACCCGCTACTACTGGAAATGTAGCCATCACGTATACCGATACTTACAACGGCTGTGAAGGGAATACTGTTTTTAATTTAATTCTAGATAGACAAAATACCATACCAACATTAGTAGCCAATAATCTTACTTTTTGTAATCCAGCTGACGTAGCTATTAGTATTATCACAGGAGAGAATGAAGAAATAAAAATTTTTAATATGCAAGGAATAAATCTACAAAGTTACAACGCTGTTTCTACTAGCACTATTACCTATACCCCAACCGATATAACCAATGATGGCGTATATAACTATAAAATAGTAGGAAGGAATCCATTTTGTGCAAGCGATACATTAATAAGTAGCTTGACAGTACAACAGCAGAACACTAGTTTTAGCTACACCCCTTCTACTAATGTAGAAATACCTGTACAAATTCTATTTACCAATACCTCTACTACAAGCGATAACTGCCAATGGATACTAAATAACCAAGCTCCTGTAAGCAGTGTGGATTGGGATTATCTGATGACACAGGAAGGAACGTATACCATCACCCTAGTATGTACTAACAGTATAGGATGCGTGGATAGTAGTACGCAAAAAATCATTGTATTGCCACAAGATGCGCTTTTATTCATACCAAACAGTTTTACACCTAATGCAGATGGGATAAACGATTTTTGGGAAATAAAAAGCACCAATGTAGCAGAAGCTAGTATTTTTATTTACGATAGGTGGGGCGAACTAATCAAAACAGTAGCTACTATACAAGATAAATGGGACGGAAAATATAAAAATCAATTAGTAGCAAATGGTGTGTATAATTATGTACTAAAAGGAAAATCCACCAAAGGTAAAAGTATCGTAGAAAAAGGAAGCATAACGATACTAAATTAAAAATAAAGGATTTTTTATACTAATGTATTTCTCTATTTTAAGCATTTTGAAGCTTATTGCTAAAATACAAATATAAAGCCCAGTATAAAAAAATACAAATTTTAGCCTATAATAAACAATAAAGGGTATATTTTAGTGTATATTTTACAGCATTTATTTCAATAATTAGAAAATAAATATTTTTTGAAATAGAGCCTTAATACATTTGAAAGTAGTAATTTTGCAGCGTTAAAAACAAATGATAAACACCTCTTCATAAAATGTTAAAATCTGCACTAATTTCTTTCGCTATTTCTACTTTATTTTTAGTATCTTGTTCCAAAGAAGAAATAAAATCTGACGCTATTATCCCTACTACTGTAACGAATAATTGGAATACTTGGGTAGGTACTTGGGTAAACGTAGCAAATGGTAGTAGTAATATATCCAAAGTAAACATCGAAGGTACGAATCCTGCTAATTTACACTTGAATCTAATACTAAATAGTGGTATTGTAAGTTCTTTTAAAGCACAGGTAAACGGCACTACGCTTTCCATCAATCCTACTTACAACTCTGCTATATATGTATATGTAAAAGCAGATGCTTCTTTTAGAGAAGTAGAAGGAAAACAAATAGCTTCTTTTGTATTTAGAGCTTCTACCAATCCTAACGCTACCAATAATTGGCAAGTAGTATATAATTCCAGCAAAGCTATTTTCCAGAAATAAAATTAAACAAAACTCATTTACATTATTTTTATCTTTTCTATATCCCAAAATACCATGAAAAAAATTCTTTTAACTAGTATTACATCTCTTGTTTTCTTATTCACTGCCTGTACCAAAGAAACAAACGAATCTATAGGCACAGCAACCAGTAGTGAGACAGCAACAGATATAGAAGATAAAGCAGCTTGCACCATAGTGGCTACCAAGGCTACACGATTCGATAAATTTAGCTCTGCTTCTACATGGACTACTTATAACCGCCGCCCATTACCTACCGAGCGTGTAGCACAACTAGTAGTTAGTTTTAATAAAAAAAGTACCAATACAGTAGCTGTAAAGATAAAAGACCATGGAAATCAAATGATTTATAACATGGAAAGTATAGTAGTAAATGCTAGTAATAAACTTACACCTGGGGATTATTTATTCAGTACTACTAGAATGGAAAGCACTATTATCGATTTTTTCCCATTCGCAAATATACGTATAATAAGCGGTAGAATAGTAGGAGAAATGGTAGATGGTAGATGCCAGCGAGTTTTGTATATGAAATACGAACTTCAAGGTCAAATATATGATTTTAACGCTATTTTATAATATTGAATACACTTTTTTAGTTAATTTAGCCTTCTTATTAAGAAGGCTTTTTTTATGAAATTTCAAGTACAAATTATAGGAGCTAGCGCAGGTACACCCACATTGACAAGGAATGTAAGCTGCCAAGTAGTAATGTATGAAAACTATTCATACATGCTAGATGCAGGAGAAGGCGCACAAACAAATTTTCAAAAGTACAATGTACGCAAAAATAGAATTAGAGTTATTGCAATATCTCACCTACATGGCGATCACGTATTTGGTCTTATTCCTTTACTTTGTTCTTTTTCGATGGAAAAACGACAAGAAAAACTATTTTTAATAGGACCAGTAGAATTAAAAGAATACGTAGAAACTAATTTGCGCTTATCGTATTCCTATATTACTTATCCTATCGAATATATTATCACTAATACCAACACTTATGCACCAGTATACGAAGATAAATATATGACTATCTATACATTACCGCTTATACATAACGTACCTTGTAATGGCTATTTATTAGTAGAGAAACCACGATTACCTTCTATTTTAGTAGATAAAATAAGCCTGTATAATCTGGATTATGAAGACATAAAAAAAATAAAACAAGGCGAGGATTATACCACTACTACACACGAAATTATACCGAATATAGAACTAATAAGTCCAAACTACCAACGTAGCTACGCCTACTGCAGCGATACAGCTTACAATGAATCCATTATACCGATGATAGAAGAAGTGGATTGGCTGTACCATGAAGCTACTTGGCTACATGCAGTACGAATAGGCAAAGATACTTCGCCACATTCCTCTGCCAAAGAAGCAGCTATTATAGCTGATAAAGCTAACGTTAAAAACTTGATAATAGGACATTTTTCGCCTCGTTATAGCGATTTAGAGCCTTTACTAGAAGAAGCAAAAAGTGTATTTCCTTCTTCTTATCTTGCTATTGAGGGTACTATTTTTACAATAAATTAAACAAATACATAAAAAAAACTCCTTTCTAAATAAGGATTAGAAAGGAGTTTTAGTGAATATTAATTAGGTTGGGATAAATCTAATAAATCTCTATATTTAGGATATTTCCACAATGCTGCTGGTATGTATAGTTCTAGTGTATCGATGGCATCTCGTAATAATACAAAATGATCTCGTACAGTAGTAGCATATTCTTTTGCTGTTTTTTCGAGATTCGTATGTGGTTTATCTAGTATATTTTGTAGTACTATTATCTGTTGTTGTAAGTTGTTTTGTTGTTGTACAATGATTTCTAAAATATTTCTTAACGGGGTTTTTATGTCTTTTCCAAGTATAGTTTCTGTTCTTAAAATGCTTTTTGCAAGATCTTTTTGGTAGTATACAGTAGCAGGAATAATTTGGTTGTATACTATTTCTATCAACATTTTTGCTTCTATTTCTATGGTGTTACAAAAATTTTCTACTGCTATTTCATACCTTGCATCTACTTCTCTATCCGAAAATATTTGCAAGGAAGTAAACAACTCTTTAGTTATTTCTTGGCTATGTGTTAATGCTTCTATTGTATTTTTGAAATTAGATAACCCTCTTTTTTCGGCTTCTACTACCCATTCATCGCCATATCCATTGCCTTCGAATAAGATAGATTTAGAACTTGCGATGTACGTTTTTAATACTTTAAATATAGCTTCTTCGGTGCTTAATTTTTTCTTTTTAATATACGTGTTTACTTCTTCTTGAAAAGCTAGTAATTGTTTTGCCATCATACTATTGAGCGTTATCATCGCAGAGGCACAATTCGCAGAAGATCCCACAGCTCTAAATTCAAATTTATTACCCGTAAATGCGAAAGGTGATGTTCTATTTCTATCTGTATTATCCAATATAATAGCTGGTATCTTACTGATATTTAGCTCAATAGCTTTAATAGTATCGGCATTCATTTTTCTATCTTTTATTTGTAATTCTATGGTTTCTAATACTTTTGTTAAATACGAACCAATGAATACAGAAACGATAGCTGGTGGTGCTTCGTTTGCACCTAGTCGATGGTCATTGCCTGCACTAGCGATAGAAGCTCGTAGCACATCTGCGTAGGTGTGTACTGCTTTTATTACATTTACAAAAAAGGTAAGAAATTGTAAATTATTTTGTGGTGTTTTGCCTGGTGATAGTAAGTTTTTGCCTGTATTTGTTGCTAGTGACCAATTGTTATGCTTTCCTGATCCATTTACACCTGTAAAAGGTTTTTCGTGCAATAGTACTTTTAGGTTATGTTTATCTGCGATTTGCTGCATGATGTCCATCAGCAGTTGGTTATGATCGATAGCGATGTTTACTTCTTCGAATACTGGTGCTATTTCAAACTGATTAGGTGCTACTTCATTGTGGCGAGTTTTGACAGGTATACCGAGTTTCCAAGCGGCAGTTTCCAGTTCTTTCATGAATACTTTTACACGCATGGGGATAGATCCAAAATAGTGATCTTCTAGTACTTGTCCTTTTTCAGCAGACCTTCCAAACAATGTTCTTTTACACACCTGTAAGTCAGGGCGTTGTTTGTATTTATTGGCATCTATTACGAAAAATTCTTGTTCCCAGCCGAGTGTAGCTATTACTTTATTGGTAATAGTATCAAAATAGTTACACACGCCTACGGCAGCTTTATCTAGTATAGCGATGGATTTTAACAATGGGGTTTTATAATCTAATGCTTCACCTGTATACGAAATAAATATCGTAGGAATGCACAGTGTACCATCGTAAATAAAAGCTGGTGAAGATGGATCCCAAGCAGTGTATCCACGGGCTTCGAATGTATTACGGATACCTCCATTAGGGAAGCTAGAAGCATCTGGCTCTTGCTGTATCAATTGTCTACCATCAAAACGTTCTATGGCTTTTCCTTGTTCCAAAGGAGTAAAAAAAGCATCATGTTTTTCGGCTGTAGCTCCTGTAAGTGGCTGAAACCAATGCGTATAATGCGTAGCTTGTTTTTCTATCGCCCATGATTTCATCGCTGTGGCTACACTATCTGCTATCCATGTAGATATGGTTTCACCATTCTCGATGGTATTAGACAGTGCATCAAATGTATCTTGCGTTAGGTATTCTTTCATTTTAGATAAATGAAATACATCACAAGCATATAATTCAGAAACTTTAGTAAAGGACATTGTAATATATATTTTTATTGAAAGTACTTATTAGTATTTACTATTACTTTTTGTGCTACTCGAAGTACAGCACTACGAGAACGGTTGTTGTTTTCTACTTCTTCACTATCCTCTTGTTTTACTACTTTTTTATATATAGCCTTAATAGGAACGGGCAAATTTCCATAAATATTCGTAGCGATAATGCCTTCTGTGTTGCCACTACGTATAAAGTTTTTTACTATCCTATCTTCTAGCGAATGGTAGCTTAATACTACTAATCTTGCATCGTTATTGAGTAATGGTACCGTACTGGTTAGTAATTCTTTTAAGGCTTGTAATTCTTGGTTTACTTCTATTCGAAAGGCTTGAAAAATAGGGGCTAGTACTTTATATTCGTAATGTTTTGGTAGAAAAGGTTTTAGCACTTCTATTAATTCGAAAGTAGTAAGAATAGGCTTTTCGGCACGGGCTTCCAGTAGTACATTGGTAATTTTGTGGGCTTGGAGTATTTCGCCGTATTCTTTGAGTATAGTAGTAAGCTGGGAAGCAGAATAAGTATTAATAATAGTGGCTGCTGTAACAGGTTGGTCGGTATTCATACGCATATCTAGTTCACTATCAAAGCGAATAGAAAAACCTCTACTCCCTTCATCGAATTGATGAGAGGATACGCCCAAATCTGCTAGTAAGCCATCTATTTTAGAAACACCATAAAACTGTAAATAATTAGATAAGTATCTAAAATTAGTTGGTATTAATTGAAAACGAGAATCTTGTATTGTAGTTGCATTTTCCCAAGCGTCTTTATCTTGATCAAAAGCAAGCAGCCTACCAGTAGGAGATAGTTTTTCTAGGATAGCACGGGAGTGTCCACCACCTCCAAAAGTGGCATCTATGTAGATGCCATCAGGGTTGGTTATGAGTTGATCTATACATTCGTTTAATAATACAGGAACGTGGTACATAGTCATCAATAAGATTTAATGGCAGCATCTACCCAAAACAGTACTTGATTTAGTTGCTGGTTGGTATCCATGTGACTGTTATCCAGTACATATGCATCGTCGCATTGTATTAGTGGGTCTTCGGCTCTATGGGTATCTTGGTAGTCTCTATCGATTAGGTTTTGGTGTATTTCTTCTTTATTTACATGCTGCCCTTTGCCTATTAGTTCTTTGTACCTTCTTTCGGTTCTAATAGTAGGGTTTGCAGTCATGAATAGTTTTACTTCTGCATCAGGAATTACTACACTACCGATGTCTCTACCGTCCATTACTACTCCTTTTTGGTTAGCGATTTCTTGTTGCAAGGTTACTAGTTTTTTACGAACTTCTTTGATAGCGCTTACTGCACTCACCCATCTAGCTACGTCTATGGTGCGGATAGCACTTTCTACCGAAACATCATTCAGATAAATAGCGGACTCGTAGGTAGCCATATTGTATTTAAAATCTATTTTCAGATTAGGCAATGCTTGTAATAAAATATCTATTTCGAGCTTATTGTCTACCACGCATTCATTTTGTAAAGCATACAGCGTAATGGCTCTATACATTGCTCCCGTATCTATGTATTTATATTTCAATATTTTAGCTATTTGCTTTGCTAAAGTACTTTTTCCACAGGCAGAGTAGCCATCTATCGCTACATTAATTAATCGCATATTATTAAATAAAAATACTAAAAATAAATTAAAGATTACTTTTTACCCTTGGTTTGTTGTTCTATAATGTCCCACATCTCACCAGGTATTTGATCCAAGTAGGTAAATTCTCCCGCTCCATACAGCCATTCTCCGCCGTCTATCGTCACTACTTCCCCATTTACATAAGAAGAAAAATCAGATACTAAATAGCTCGCCAAGTTAGCTAATTCATAATGTTCACCGTATCTTTTTAGAGGTATTTTATTCAAAGGATCTAGTTTTTTTGCAAGTGCTTCTGGGAATAGGCGTTGCCAAGCTCCTTGTGTAGGGAATGGTCCTGGTGCGATAGCATTACTACGGATACCATATTTGCCCCACTCTGCGGCTAATGATTTTGTCATATTCAGAACGCCTGCTTTGGCGATAGCTGATGGCACTACGAAGCCTGATCCTGTCCACGAGTAAGTAGTTACAATATTTAATATTAATCCTTTCATTTTATTTTCTATCCAATATTTTCCTGCGGCTAATGCTCCGTTGTACGATCCTTTTAAAACGATATCCACTACCGAATCGAATGCTCTGTTGGATAGGCGCTCTGTAGGGCTAATAAAATTACCTGCTGCATTATTTATCCATACATCTACTTTTCCGAAAGTAGCTATCGTGGTTTGTAATACGTTTTCTATTTGGCTGTAATCTCTTACATCACAAGCGATTGCTAATATATTTTTTCCTGTTTTTTCACTTATTTCTTTGGCAGTAGCTTCTATTACTTCTGCTTTGCGGCTACATATTGCTACATTTGCTCCTAGGTATGCAAAAGCTTCTGCCATGGATTTTCCTAATCCAGTTCCTCCACCTGTGATAATAATTACTTTATTAGAAAGGCTTTCCGAGGATAACATTAATTTATCTTTCATTGTGGTTTTTAGTATGAAAAAATTATAAATAATATAAATACAAGCTGCAAATATAGTAAAAACTAGACTGCTTGGTATGTTCGTGTATAAAAAACGGTTAGTAGGCTTACTTTTATTATGGCAATAATCTACTTATTACTTCTTTATTGGGCATATCACACGTATTTTGCTTACCAAACCATCGATAACGATTTTTAGCAATAAAATTATAACCAGTAGATAATAAACTAGTTG
>JAYUJA010000182.1:0-1531 GCA_043765495.1 Bacteroidia bacterium | reverse complement strand
TAGACCTAGAAAAAGATTTGGTTATTTAACTCCTAATGAAGTATATTTACAAAAATTAAAACAATAACAAAAAGTTGCATTTATTACTTGAATCCACCCACTATTTATATTATGAAAAATACTATTTTAATTCTCGCTATTATTATTGCTTCCATTTTTATCTCTTGTGAGAAAGATGCCACCGTTACCCCACCCAAAACTGATAAACAAGTAGTAGTAAGTTCGTACATAAGCCCCAATGATGACTATGTAACAATATATTTGAATTGGAGTATGCCATTGTATAATGGGACATCTATTTACCAAAATACTAGAATAGAAAATGCTACTGTAACTATTACCGATGGTGCGAATGTGGTGACTATTCCCTATACCGAAAATTCCCAAGACCTTACTGCTGGCAAATATGCTATCGCTACTACTTCCTACCCTATCCAAGCTGGTAAAACCTACTCCCTTGCCATACAAATACCTGGATACGACAAAACTATTACTGCTACTATCTACATACCTATGCCGATAGATGCCCATACCATCACCATTACGAAAGGTGTGGATAATAGCTACCGCATAAAAGGAAATATTACCGATAATAGTACCGAAAGTACCTACGGAGTGGTGATAAAAGGCGGCTACGACTATTATCCTACTTCTGTGAATAATCTAGACTACCGAGATTTTGACTACTATCCAAACAATTTTGAATTACGTACTTCCAAGCAATACGATGTTACCTACAATAAATACATGACAGGGTTAGAAAATAATGAAACTACGATTATAGATTCGTTGAAAGTACTTACTTACCATTTGAGTAAAGATTATTATAATTTTGCAAAAAATAATCTAGTGGCTGTTGAATCCGATTCTAACCCCTTCGCAGAGCCTTATACCATCTATACCAATATACAAAACGGGCTAGGAATATTCGCAGGCTATAGCACCAAGCAAGAAATACTAGTAGACGTGCCTTAAAAATAAATAGCCTATCATTTGTGGGATTGAGATGCTACAATTTTACTACCTTTGCAGTATTATTTTATCTTGAATAAAAAAATGCGAGCAAAATACATTAATCCATTTACAGATTTTGGTTTTAAAAACTGTTTGGTGAAGAAGCTAGTAAGCCATTATTATAGGTAAATAGGTTTAATATTTATAGAGAAATTGGGTAACTATGAATATACTCCCATCTGAGTTAGGTTTGCAAATTTAATTTTACGAAAAGCATAAACCTTAAATATATCTATCTATAATGTTGTGTGTTGTTGTTTTATTTTCTAAATATTTGAATTATTTCTTTGGAGACTATGTAGGATTGCTGATTATACCATTATTTATTGTGTGTTCTTTATTCTATTTTGTACTCTACCCGATGATTTTTTTAAAGCGTTGATAATGAGATGTTTTTGTTTTGACTATTTGTGGTAGTTTTTTTATATGATAATTGAGTTTTCAGGTTAATCCTTGCTGATATTGCTTTAAATGTGGTTTTTAAAACCGTTGCACACTGTTCGGTTAGCTTTTCTTT
>JAYUJA010000181.1:0-4302 GCA_043765495.1 Bacteroidia bacterium | reverse complement strand
CTATTGTCTGTAATATTTCTTGTTCGGTGGGTGCGTAATCACTGTTATATTTATGCCCAGCTGCATATTTTAAGTTTATTCGTCTATGTAATCGTGTATCGTTTATTTGTATCCTATCAGGGGCGTAGTAGTTGCCCTCTATGTTTACTCGCATTCTACAAGCCCCTTCATACAAAAGGGCAAAATTTTCTTTTACAAATTCGTTTAATTGTTCTCTTAATTTAGATAATCCATTTTGCCCTACTGGCTTAACTTCTAGGATAAATTTTGTGTTTGACATTTGAATAGTTTTGTTTGACATTTGATTT
The DNA here is from genome assembly GCA_043765495.1 of Bacteroidia bacterium. Taxonomy (GTDB): domain Bacteria; phylum Bacteroidota; class Bacteroidia; order JAYUJA01; family JAYUJA01; genus JAYUJA01. Next base: position 3,994 of record JAYUJA010000181.1, on the reverse strand, counting down.
TTGTTGTTTTATTTATTGATGGAAAAAAGTTTTGTTTTATTAAATTCTTGTTTGCTAACAGGTTTGTAGTACTGTATACCATTCCTTTTTAATACTAGTAGGTGGTAGATGCCATCGCTAGGACGCTGACGCTTTTGTATTACTATACTACTACAACTATCGTTTTTATGCAGCAGTAGTATTGTCGCTAGTATTAGTAGTATGCTTTTTATTATATTCATTTTGTGCTTTTTGTAAAAGGTGGCTTGTTTCTTGGGCGTTTATTCGTTTGGTATCTTCTTGTTTTTTTGTTGTTTTTTCGTATTCTGAATAATGGCTACCTGATGTAGCTTCTTGATGCTTTCGCAAAGAATTTGCCACACAATTATCTATTCTTTCTACCCAATATTGCTGTAACCAATTTAGAATATTGGCTGCTGATAAAGAGTTATAAATTAGCTTAAATTCCATTTTTTTAGCTTTCGCTTCAAAAAGTTTTAAGTCGGCTATTGTTAATTGTGGATAATCTAGTATGATATCGTTTACTAGATCGCTCAATATTTCATTACTAATCAAATTTTTATTAGCTCCTAGATATGCCATCAATTTATCTAGCCATTTTATTAACATTATACGCAATGTTTGTTCGCCTTTATAGCGTTTTATTTGTGCTATACTAGGCGTGTTGCTAGTATGCTGGAAAAAGCTTTTATAGTCTCTTATTACTAATGTTTTACTGTTGGTAATTTGTGCATCAATAAGGGCAGGCATTGCAGCTTCTTGGGCAGCTAATAGTAAGCGACCGTGTGTGTTTAATTCTGCAATACGATTATTTACTACTGCTAATTCTGTACTTACTTTTTTCTTTTCAACGTCTGTTTTGTTTTCAGAAAGTAAGTATATCTCCATTTGTATTTTCGTAGAGCTCAAAAAGCTTTTTTCGTTCGATAGCGTCGCTATCTGCTCTTTTATTTGCGTTATTTGCGTTATTGCTGGCAGGGTATTGGGTATTGCCAGTTGGGTATTGGTTGTTTGCATTTTGTTTTAGTGGGAATAAGCCTTGATAACTTGATGCTATTGACTGGTCTACAATAGCTTGGGCTACTTCGGGGTCGTTATCGGATATTTTTAATAAATTGGTAAAACTCTTTTGTAGGGAAATTTGCAATTTAACGGGCGATTTGGTAGCTTCCTTGTACGTTACCCATTCTTGCATTATTTGCGTCCAAATAGAAGAATATGATAATAAAAAAGAGAAGTCTAGCGTAGTCGTTACCTTTTTCTTTGGGGGGGGCGGCGGGGCTGGGGGGTATTTTTCCTTTTCTTTGGTAGGTAGTAGGGTGTGAACTTGTTCGCTATCGTGTTGCAAGTTTTCAGTAGGTGGAATAGTTACTTGGGAGTTTATTATTTTTTTATTATTAATTTTTATATTTTCCTTTACTTTTCTTTCCTTTACTTTACTTTGTGTACTTAATTCCGAATTAACTAGGGTTAATTCCGTATTAACTGGGGTTTCTTCCGAATTAACTAGGGTTAATTCCGTATTAACTATAAAAAACTCTGTTTTTATGACTTTCCTTTTTGCGTTTTCGCAAATTATTTTATATTGATTTTGTATTTCTATTGATGTAAATACTTGTTTTTCGTCAAACATTTGTTTAGAAAATATTCCAATGTTCAGGCAATTTTTTAATATTTCAGATACAAAGACCTCTTTGCAACCAGATTGCTCCGATATGACAAAAGCCAAATCCTTATCCCACCGAATGTAGTACCCTTGTTTGTAGATATTACAGAGCAGGCATATTAAAACGCTTACCGCTTTTTCACCTTGATACTTGATTAATTTTCTTATTTTAATGTCTTGAAAAAAGTCTACATCTAATGGAAAATAGTCAAACCCTTCTTTTATAGGACGTGCCATTTTTTACAGTTTATATATAGTTTCAACTCCACCCGATAACCTACTTTTTAAGTAGTTTATTTTGCCGTTATTTTTTAATATATTTCTGTTTAATTCTAATTGCCTTTTTGTGATACGTAGTTTTGCTACTATTATCGTATCGGTAACTTTTGTATACCTTATATTATTTACTCCGAATTTAATCAAGGTTTGAAGTAGTAGATCGGGGGTTATTGGTTTTATTTTTTGCATTATTTAAGTGTGTTATTATGCTATATAAGATTATAGCGTTTATAATTAGATACGGGCTTTTTAGGTATCCAGCCAGTACTAGGAATAGTATTGCTATTGCTGTAAATAATATTTTTAACATAGGGGCTTTTTGATTATAAATAATAGATAGTTGATAATGCATAATTGTAGGTTATCAACTATCTATTAAAATAGGTTTAGATAATTTGTCTTATTGACCAGTCGGAATATTTGAAGCCGTTTGCGGTGGATTGTTTCATTCCTAGAAATGCTATTTCCAAAGTAGTATGTTTTGGCAAATCTAGGTTTTCTAGGATACCTACTAGTTTTTTGCTAGCATGCATAATTCTTTGTAGGCATTTTTCGGTGCTTTCAAAAAACACCGCGTGTTTTAGCATGTCGCCTTTTTTGTCTTTTAGTTCTATGATACCATCGTAGATTAATTTCTTAACATCACCTTTTTCAGCTGCCCAATATTTTGGGACTAATTCAATGTTGGATACAACGCCGTTGTAAAGCAATTCCAATGCTTCGGCAGGGTTTTTAGTTACTACTATCATGTTTTCTTGGTAAGGTATTTCGTGTAAATCATTTCCGATTAAATCGGTTAGGTTTTTGTTTTGTTCTTGTTGAATTAATTCAAAATGTTCTTTTGACATGGTTTTGTTTTGGTTTTATAAAGGGAAGTGTTTTAGTGTTTACTTCCCTTTTGGTTTATATTGGTTTGGTTTATTTTATTTGTAGGCTTTGGTTTGTTTGGATATAAGCTAATCCTTCAAAGTTAATTCCTGATTGTATTGCTTCCTTTATTGCTTTTTTGTTTGGTGCTATTGTAGTTTTTTCTGTACAATAGTCTATTGCAGATGCTATAAAATCACTTTCGTTTGGTATCTCTATTGATTGTGACTTTCGTAGGCTTATTTTAACGGTAGGCGATGTTATGGCTTCGCCTGCATTGTATTCTGAAATAGCGTTTATTACTCTATTTTCTAAAACTTCCTGTACTTTTATATTCTGTTTTAGTAAATCTTGTAACCGTTTTATTTCTTCTTTTATGGTACTTTCTTCGGCTTTTTTGTGAAGTATTACCTTACTGTACGATATTACTTTATCGTGTAATTCTTCTCGGGCTATCGCTAGCTCTGTTTCTTGTTGTTCTGAAATAACCCCTTCGGCTTCGGTTATTTCGTAGACTAGCTGCTCAATTCTTGAATTAATTTGAAAAATGTTCATTTGGTTTGTTTTGTTTTAGTAGGATTAAATTAAAATGGTAATGGTTCTTCTATTTCTGTTTTTTCTAGCACCTTTTCTATTTCTAGAAGTGTTATTTCTGTTTTTTTTATTTCTGTTTCCATTTCCAAAATAAAAACCAAATCCGAGATTTCTATGTTCAATAATGTTTTACTTTGCACAAGACTTACAAATCTTTTTAATGTTTCCATTTTGTCGTTAGGAATATATATTCCTAACATTAAAAGACTGCTTTGCAATACTTTACTTGTTGTGTCCATTTGTTTTGGGTTGTATTTAATTGGGGTTGTTTTATATTTTTTTTGAGGATATTTTTTTAGGGGGGTATATTGCATCTAACCCATTTTTATTTATCCATTTTATTATTAATTTCAAAGTTGTTGAATATTCTCGGTAATCTTCAGCGCAAAGCTGTTCAAATTTTTTCTTATCTTCTGTATCAACCCTAAAAGCAATTAAAGGCTTTTGTGGCGCATCTTGTGTCTTTTTCATAGTGTTGTAAAAGGTTTTTTTTGTTTAACTTAATAACAGTGCAAATATACGACTTATATTTTAATAAACAAATTTATTTTGATTTATTTGTAAATTAATTTGTAAATTACTTAAAAT
>JAYUJA010000180.1:0-4303 GCA_043765495.1 Bacteroidia bacterium | reverse complement strand
CTGCTTCGCCAGACGTATCTAGGTAGCTGTGTGGGTAGGTTTGTAATAAATAGTTAAAATAACTAGGGTTTGCTATGTGTATAGCATTCGCAGCATCGGCTTTGCCTATTCCCCAGCCATCGAGTATGAGTAGTAACGTAGGATTCATGGTAGTAGTAATAAGTGTTTTAGTAATGCGGATAAATGTACTAAATGTTCGTTACTTTGTTGTATATCTTTTTCTAGTTCTTGTAAAATTTGTGTTTGCTTGCTTTGTTTTTTATTTTTGTCGTCTTCGTAAAGGTTCAGTAGGTATTTTTTTAAAAGCGTAAAAAAAGAATAAAAATTAGTACTTTCTAGTTGGTTATATTGTAGAGATCGTATGGTATTTTGTGTTTCTCTTTCGGCACTTTCCAAGTCTTTTTTTAATAAATAGATAAAACAATATACGCCTCTAAAATAGTAATAATCGTTGTCAGGGCGTTCGAATATATCGTGGGTAATGGCTTCCATGGCTGCATCTGGCTGCCCTAGAAATAGTAATGCTATGGCATAGAACCGTTTGCAGCGATGTTGTAGAGAAGGATTTTTGACTAATAGTGTTTCATGTTTACTATAATAGGTTATAAATAATGTATACTGTTGGGTGGCAATACAAGCGGATAAAAAATTGAATAAAATAGACGTGAAAGATGCTAATTGTTCTTTTTCGGCTACTAGTAGTGCTTTGGTATAGTACTGTAATGCTTTATCAGATTCGTTTAATATAAAAAAATCCACACCAATATTAGATAGTATACGTACTTTTAATTCCAAATAAGATGTTTGGTGTTTGTTTTTTTCCAAAATACTGTCTAGCAATACTATCATTTCTTCCAGTACTTTTATTTTGGATTCGCCAGCCATGGTACTTGCTTGGTGTATACCTAGGTATATGGCCACAGGCTTGCCGAGTAGCTCGGGGTATTGTATGCTGATGCTTTCGGTAAGGATAGGCGCTATGTATTCTTTTTTGACGGAAGTAAGTATTTTATTTATTAAAAAAAAGGTTTCTTTGTATTTCAGGTAGGGTACTAGTGCGTTGGTTTGTATAGTAGGAAAAAACTCGTGCAACAAGCAAGCAGTATCATGGTACAAATCAAAATGTACTTCTTTGTTCAAGCTAACAAATTTCACCCACTGCTCCAATAAAAAAGTAGTCTGCTGTATGTTTTCCTTTTCGGTAGCTTCTTTGAAAGCGGTTTTCCATTCTTTTTCGTACAGCTCTATTAGTTGGTTTTCGAGGTAGTAGGTAAGTAGTAATTGCGTGGTCTGGGCTTTATCTTTTTTTATGGTAATAGCTATTTGCAGGTCTATTAATACGTCTTCGAGGTAGTCGTTTAAAAGGCGTAATTCGTTGCGCAGTAAGTAGTCTTTGCTTTCGAGATATTTTTCCTGAAATACTTGTTGGTATAGTTCTTCCTTGTTTATTTGGTGTTGTTGTAGGTTTTTGACTAGGTATTTTGCTAGATGAAACAAGCTTACTCGCTTATTGTCTTTTAAGCTATCCACTACTTCGTTGCGCTTTTTTTTGGGGACACTGTTTAGTAATTCTATTGTTTTCATACGCTTTTGTGTTTTATAAATAGTGGGATAGGAGTCTATTATTTTCCATAATTACCAAAAAATCCACAAGCAAAGATATTAATTCCCGTTATATTCCCTATTTTATCTTTTTCTTTATACTTTTGTGGGGTCTATTATTTGAAATTCTTATTCCATGAAAAAATTGCTTTACAATAAAACCGTACTATGCCTATTAGTGGCTATTTGCTTGGCTGTGCCTTTTCATCATAGTATAGGTAGTGTCAGTATTTTTATAGGTATCGGGCTGTGGTTGCATGCATGGAATGTAATTTCTCCTGTGGAAAACACTAATTCTACCCGAAATTATAGACAGTTTTTTGGTTATAATTATGCTACTATTTTACTTTGGAACTTACTTACTACGTATTGGGTAGCATATTCTACATTAGGAGGGTTAGCAGCTTTCACACTCAACTCACTATTCATGAGCCTTGTATTACAACTATTCTATTGGCTATTTTATTACCATGCTAGTAAATTGGTAAAATATACGGCATTGGTGTCTTTGTGGCTATTATTCGAATGGGGGCATATGAATTGGGATTTATCATGGAGCTGGCTAAACTTTGGCAACGCCTTTGCTACGAATGTACACTTGGTGCAATGGTACGAATATACTGGCACACTAGGCGGTACGGTATGGGTATGGGCTTCGGGCATCGCTTTGTATGAATACTACTCCACCCGCCAAAAGAAAATAATAGTGTGGGCTTTGCCTATATGGCTGTTGCCTGTACTGGTATCTGGTACGTTACACATCAAAGAAACAAAAAACCTAGATAAAACCAAAGAAAATTGCGAAAAAGGCATAGAAGTAGTAATCATGCAGCCAAATATAGAACCTTGGCATGAAAAATTTGATGCTACTAAAAACAAATATCATTTGGATACTTTCCTCGCTAACACAGAAAAAATTATTACACCTGCTACACAGTTAGTCATCGCTCCCGAAACCAATCTGGCGGATATGCTAGAAGAAGGCGATTTATACCACGAAAAAAAGATAATAGATATAAAAGCATTTATCCGTAAGCACCCTTCTATTAACCTAATTACTGGGGCTTCTACCTATAAAATACTTCAAGATAGTGAACTAGAAACCAGCCCTAATAAAATAGAAATAGGCAACGAAATGTGGATAGAAGATTATAATACAGCCCTTTGTATAAATGCAGATACCACCATACAAGTATACCACAAAAGCAAATTCGTGCCAGGCTCGGAGATGATTCCTTTTCATTTACAATCGTTGCAGGTGTTTGGTAGTTTTATTAGTAAGATGGGAGGGGCTTCGGGCGGACTAACTGGGCAAACCGAACGTACTAATTTCGTCACCGATAAAGGAATCAAAGTAGCGCCCGTTATTTGTTATGAATCCGTGTACGGCGATTTTGTTCGACAATTTGTAAAAAATGGTGCGAGTGTGATTGCCATTATTACCAATGACGGCTGGTGGGACGGAAGAGGGTTAGGAGACACCCATTTTATTATCACCACCGACGAATGGTGGGACGGAAGATTATTACCAGAAGGTTTTGTAGATAAATATACCCCAGGATACCGACAGCACAACCGTTATGCAGCATTGAGAGCCATCGAAAATAGAAGGTGGATAGTGCGAAGTGCGAATACTGGTACATCGTCCGTCATATCGCCGATGGGAGATATACTACAAGCCACTAATTATTGGGAGAAAGCTAGTATCACAGCTACTGTATATCCTATCACTACTATTACATTATACACATTGTACGGCGACTGGCTAGGCTATGTAGCGGCTATATTGCTAGTTATTTGTTTTGTAATGAAATATAAAAAAACATATTGATTTATTTTATAAAATTCTAAAAACCATGGAATACAACAAAAAACAATTAGTACAAGATTTTGAAAAAATAACCAATGCTATTATACGTTGGATACAACAAGACGTAAGTAAACTATCTACACAGCAACTACATCATAAACCAAGCCCTGATAAGTGGAGTGTAGCCGAGTGCCTACAACATTTAGTGTATTATGGTGATTTTTATATCCCAACCATTTACAATATACTAGCAAAATATACTGCCACCACAACGCAAGAAACCTATACTAGCGGCTGGCTAGGAGAAAAAATGATACAAAGTATAAAAATACAACCCGATGGTAATGTAATGAAAATGAAAGCACCAAAAGATAGTAACCCATCTTTGCCACAGTATATTTTACCCAAAGAAAATGTAACCGATATATTAGCACTATTCCTACTACAACAACAACAATACCTAGCCTTTATAGAAACTACAAAAGACTGTGACTGGCAAACCATAAAAATACCTACTACTTTATCCAATTGGATAAAAGTACGATTAGGCGATATACTCCAAGTATTATTTTACCACAATGAAAGACATGTATTACAAGCTAAAAATGTTTTAAAATCTCCTTCTTTTCCTTCTTAACTGAAGTTACGCAAGAACAATTTATAGTTGCTTTGCAAATGTAAATCATTTTTTTTGCAAAAAAAAGTTTTTTCATCAAAATTACTACTAAGTACTAAAACCTAATTAACGATATTTTTTATTTTGAATTAATAGTCGTATATTTGGATTCAAACTCATTATTTATGCGTTATATAATCTTAAGTGAAGAGGAGCAAAAATTAGTTCATTCTATTGAAAAATCGAGTAACAACGGAGTGGAGCGTTTACGTTGT
>JAYUJA010000179.1:0-14681 GCA_043765495.1 Bacteroidia bacterium | reverse complement strand
CTACCAAAATCCCATTCCGTTCTATCCATCGCTAATTTTAGTTTACCTTTGGGCAAAAATAAACACAAAAGTAATGCAACTTGCTCAAAAACAAGAATTTGTTTCTCAAAAAAAGCTTGGATTCTTCGCTCATTAGATTCCACTTTTACATCGTCATTTAAGCTGTAAAATAGTTCAGAAAATTGTACCTTTTTAGTCTTAATAAGCGACAAAATAAAAGCACTAACAAACTTTTTTTTAGCTAAATTTTCAACTAATGGTATACAGGTTAGTACTTTTTCTATCTTTGCATAGAATAATTTATTCATTAGAAAGACCATTTTCGATGTTGTTAAGAACTACAAAATTACCCTTTCTTTTTTAATCAACATTTTTATCGGGTAGAGTACTAAATTTGTTTTTTTAATGCATAAATAAAACACCATACTCTTCTTTTAATTAAAATTATAAATAAATACAATGGAACAGATTATTAATACTATTTGGGATAATAGAGAACTATTGCAACAAGCAGAATACCAGAATCATATACAAAAAGTCATACAACAGTTAGACGCTGGCGAAATACGAGTAGCCAACTTAATTAATGGCGAATGGCAAGTAAATGAATGGATAAAAAAAGCAGTTTTGTTGTATTTTCCAATCCAAAAAATGGAAATACTATCCGCCCCTCCATTTGAGTATTATGATAAAATGCCACTAAAACAAAATATACCCGTATTAGGCTGTCGAATAGTACCAGGGGCAGTAGCAAGATATGGTGCATACATCGCCAAAAATGTAATCGTGATGCCCTCTTTCATAAACATAGGAGCATACGTAGACGAAGGAACAATGGTAGATACGTGGGCTACAGTAGGCTCTTGCGCACAAATAGGAAAAAACGTACATTTAAGCGGAGGCGTAGGCATCGGAGGCGTACTAGAACCACTACAAGCAGCCCCAGTAATAGTAGAAGATAACTGCTTTATTGGATCTAGGTGTATAATAGTAGAAGGAGCTAGGATAGGACAAGAAGCAGTACTAGGAGCAAATGTAGTAATCACCGCTTCCACAAAAATAATAGATGTAACAAAAGAAACCCCAATAGAGTATAAAAGCTATGTACCACCCCGCTCGGTAGTAATACCAGGTAGCTATACAAAAAAATACCCCGCAGGCGAATACCAAGTTCCATGCGCATTGATTATAGGCCAAAGAAAACCATCTACCGACTTAAAAGTATCGCTCAATGAAACGTTGCGAGAATATGGAATATCTGTTTAATAGTTTTAATAAAAAGATTTGAACCACTTTATGAATAATACATCGAATAACCAACGCATAATAGGACTAATAACTACTATAATAGTACACCTTTTTTTACTGCTATTATTCTACTTTTGGCATTTACAAAATACAGCTCCCTTGCTAGAAGAACAAGGTGGTGGCGGACTAGAACTCAACTTTGGTACAGCTGAAAATGGACTCGGAGACACCCCGCCAGCTCCAGCTATGGAACCTGAAACAAAACAAATAGAAGAATCTATCATCACCAGTAAAGAAGAAGATGCTCCCGTAGCTGTCCCAGAAAATCCCCCAGTAGTAGAAAAAAAACCAACCAAGCCAATCCCCAAACCAGTAGTAGCTACCAAACCCACTACTAAACCCGCTGTAGCCATTCCTCCAAACGTAGACAAAAAATCACTCTATAAAAAAGGCGACGGACAAGGCAATACTAGCGGTAATACTGACCAAGGTAATAGCAACGGAAACCCAACCTACCAAGGCAATGGAACAGGAGGAAACGGCGGCGGTACAGGTGGCGGCACTGGCATAGGTACAGGCGGAAGTACAGGTAACGGCATATCCTACAGCCTAGCAGGCAGAAAACCCTACACCCTTCCAAAGCCAGTATACAACTCCAATAAAACAGGCGTAATAGTAGTAGATATCATCGTAAATGCACAAGGAAAAGTAGTAAACGCCAAAGCAGGAGCAAAAGGAACTACCATATCCGATGCTAATCTCCGCTACGAAGCCGAAATAGCAGCCATGAAAGCAACCTTCTCCATCGGTACCGACGCAAAGCAGATAGGAACGCTTACCTACCGTTATATACAACAATAAGGTACCTACATGAACTTCCTTCATAAAGCCTTAACCACTTTACAAAAAAATGTATTGCACGCCAGTCAAGCAAGCCTCACTGTATTGATGTACCACAAAGTTACTAGCAACCTGAAAAAAGTAGACGATTTGACGATTAGTGTTACCACATTAGAAAATCAATTTCAATACCTTAAAAATAGTAACTATACCATTATTTCTATCCAAGAACTCACACAACTACTACTCGAAGATAGCTTTGTAAAAAATACCAATTATCTACTCCTTACTTTCGATGATGGATATTTGAATAATTATGAACTAGCATTTCCATTATTACAACACTACCAGCTGCCAGCACTTATATTCCTACCAACAGCCTACATCGGCAAAACATCGGCTTGGGATACCAACGCAAAACCTATCATGTCGCTGCCACAAATCCAGAACAGCCCTATTGGTATTACCTACGCACTACACTCGCACACGCATCTTAATTTTCAAGACCAAAGCATTACTACCATCAAAAAAGAACTAGAAAGCAATATCAACTTTTTTCAAAAAAATAACATATCCTCTAATCTTTCCCTAGCATATCCCTATGGAGGACGACCTAAAAATACTATTCTTAAAAAGAAATTATTCCAATTGTTAAAATCTTATTCTATTCCTTTTGCCTTTCGTATCGGTAATAAAATAAATGCATTACCATTAAAAAATAATTATGAAATACACCGCATAGACATAAAAGGAAAAAATACATTAGAAAATTTCAAGAATAAATTAAATTATAGTTATTGGGTATAAAAATACTACTTTCATGAATATATACATAACTAACGACCACGCAGGTACTTCCCTGAAATATTGCTTACTAAACCACTTATCTACACACCATACAGCAGTAGAAATAATAAACCTAGGAACTAATACCTCCGAAAGTGTAGACTATCCCGACCAAGCCCATTTACTCGCTAACAGTCTACTTTCGGCTATGGAAAAACAAGAAAAAGCCATCGGAATTGCTATCTGTGGCTCTGGAAATGGTATCAATATTACCTTAAACAAATACGCTAATATCCGTTCTGCCCTTTGTTGGAATAAAGAAATAGCTACCCTAGCCCGCCAGCACAATGATGCCAACGTACTTACCCTGCCAGCAAGATTTATAAGCAATGAATTAGCAGTAGAAATACTAGACATATTTTTATCTACTAGATTTGAAGCAGGACGGCATGCCACAAGAATAAATAAAATACAAATACAAGAATAAAAATTCCATTCCGAAAAATACTGTCTATCAGTACGTTATAGGAATAATAAATTATACTACTATTTTTGTAAAAATAAAATTATTTCCAATAAAATTTAATTACCTTTGCACTACTCAAAATGTACTCATCGGGTTTACTATGATAACAAACTATACTACGCAGGCACTTAATGCAGAAACTGTGTGTATCCATTTTCAAGCAGACTTATTACAAACAGACGCTGAATTTACCCAGCAAATAGAACAATTTATCCAAAAAGGTATTTTGTACTTTATTATCTCCCTCGAAAAAGTAAGATATGTAAATAGTAGCGGACTTAATCTACTACTTACTATCCTAACCAAAAGCAGAAACGCTGGCGGAGAGCTCATCTTAATCAATCCTAACCAAACAATAACTAACCTACTGATGGTCACAAAGTTGAATCAAGTATTTGTGATTCAACCAGACCTTCCGTCGGCTATTAGCTCTTTAGAACAACCTACTACTTAAAAAAACGCAACCTTTTTCTTTTATTTCATACCAACTATGAATTCAAACAAACTAATGGTAATAGGCATAGCCTTTTTACAAAGTGTATTTTTAAGCGCTCAAATTACGTCTGATAATTTTGCAGATGGTAATTTTACAACCTCCCCAACATGGCAAGGAGACGTATCCAACTGGGTAATAAAAGACACTAGTACAGCCGCTGCTGGTGCTACCAACTCTAAAACGTTAATCATGCAAGTAGCTGCTGGTGGAGGAGTACAGTATATCCAAACTCCTATCCAAGCCGCTGGAACATCGCAAGAATGGCGATTTTTTTTAGGACGTAGAGCACAAACTTACACCAATACCAATAGAGTAGCAATATGGCTATGGGCAAACGAAGCTAACCTAGAAAGTAGTACCGTAGACGGCTACCGACTAGTAATAGGAGAAGATGTTACGGCTGGCGACAAAATTTATTTCCAAAAAGTACAAGATAGTGTTTCTACTAATATATTCAGTTCCGCACCTATCGCTAATGCAGTGACAGATATAGGTATCGCCATTCGTGTCACCAGAGACGCTAGTGGAATATGGACGTTGTATACTACGCCTATTCCTAATATTACGGGCAGTGGCGTTACAGCTAGCTATGCCATAGATGCTAGTACAGTAAGCTCCCCCGCTAATAGTGGATCAAATACCGACTATCCTATTAGTGGTACAGGTCATTTTGGAATCGTAGCAAAACACTCCGCTGGGGCTACAGCCCGTAATGCAGTAGAATTTGACAATTTTTGGTTTAATAGTAATGGTGGCGGCGGTACAGGTCCCGTAATAGGAACATCTACTTTATTAGATAATTTTAATGATAATAATTTTACTTCCGCTATTAATAATCTATGGCAAGGAAATATAACGAATTGGATTATAAAAGATAGTAGTGACGTATCAGGAGGTGCACCAGGCTCGAAAACATTACGCCTAAATACCGCTACTGGATCAGGAGTACAAAGTATCTATACAGCCTATTCCCCCCTAACAACACAAGCCAATGAATGGAGCTTTTTTATCGGACGCAGAGCACAAAGCTACACCAATACGAACCAAGTAGCCGTATGGCTATGGACTCCTAACGGTAGCCTATTAGAAACCAACCAAGCTACAGGCTACAGAATACAAATCGGAGATGATAATAGTACTGGTGATAAAGTAAAACTACAACTAGTAGAAACAGATAGTGTATTCACAACCTTATTAAGTAGCGCTCCTTTTACGAATAATCTAATAGATATTGGTATCCTAGTACGTGTAACTAGAACTGCTACAGGTATTTGGGAATTGTTTACCTCTACCCTGCCTGCTTCGAGCGGTACTGGCTACATAGCCGCAGACATTGCTACAAGTACTAGTGCTAACGTTTCGGCTGGTGCTACTAGTAATACTACTTTTGCCTTGAATACGGGCTACTTTGGTATCGTAGCAAAACACTCTTCTAGTGCTAGCGCTCGTAGTGCCGTAGAAATAGATAACATCTACTGGACAGCAGGAGCCGTAACAGGAATAAGCAATAGTATCACCAATAGTATAGTAATATACCCAAACCCTGCTACTAGCTTTATCCATATCCAAACCGATGAAATACTACAAGAAGCTACCATATTCAACGCAACAGGGCAGCAAGTAATACAAGTAAAAAATAGCGAAATAGAAAATAATACCATAGATATAAGCAACCTATCCGAAGGATATTACTACCTAGTAATGACCAATTTTACAGGACAAAAAGCTACCAAACGTTTAGTAATAGTAAAATAACTCCTTTTTTATACTCTACCCGATGATTTTTTTAAAGCGTTGATAATGAAATGTTTTTGTTTTGACTATTTGTGGTAGTTTTTTTATCTAATAATTGAATTTGCAGGTTAATCCTTGCTGATATTGCTCTAAATGTGGTTTTTAAAACCGTTGCACACTGTTCGGTTAGCTTTTCTTTTTTTAGAAATATTTTTTATCGGGTAGAGTATTCTAACTATTAATAAATTTGTAGCTTTGTAAAATTAATATACAGTTATCACAATGAAAAAATCCTTAAACAATAATTTAAAGAAAGCAAAAGCAGGTAAGAATGATGAGTTCTATACCCAGCTTACTGATATTGAAAGAGAATTAAGGTACTACAAAGACCACTTTAAAGGGAAAACAGTTTTTTGTAATTGTGATGACCCAAGAGTGAGTAATTTTTTTCATTATTTTTCATACAACTTTGAATTTTTAGGATTAAAAAAACTAATTACTACTTGCTACAAAAACCAAAATCCTGACTTATTTAGTACAGAAGATACCGAGAAATCCATAAGTATTGAGTATAAAAGAGATGACAATGGAAATCTAATGCCCTATCCAGAATTTATGAAAAGCATTTCTCAGGAAGCAATGTATAAAGGAGATAAAAATAATGATAGAATTCCAAATCCCGAAAATATAGGTATAAGGCTTCTTAAAGGTGATGGCGATTTTAGAAGTAAAGAAAGTATTGAACTGTTGAAACAAGCCGACATAGTGGTAACAAATCCTCCTTTTTCATTATTCCGTGAATATGTTGCCCAATTGATTGAGTACGATAAAAAATTTCTCATTATTGGTAATCAAAATAACTTGACTTATAAAGAAATTTTTAAACTCGTAAAAGAAAATAAAATTTGGACAGGAGTTGATAATGGCGGAACAAAATGGTTTAAAGTGCCTGACCATTACGACATTCAAACAGAAACAAGGATTAAAACAGAAAATGGGCAGAAGTATTTCAGTATGGGAAGTGTTTTTTGGTTCACGAATTTAGACAACCGAAAAAGACACGAAGACATTATCCTTTTCAAAACCTACTATGGAAATGAAAATGAATATCCAACTTATGACAATTACGATGCAATTGAAGTCAATAAAGTTGCAAATATCCCGATAGATTTTACAGGTCTGATGGGAGTTCCAATAACATTTATTGATAGATATAACCCTGAACAATTTGAGATTTTAGGAATTGATAGAGTGTTAGTTGAAGAAGCAA
The DNA here is from genome assembly GCA_043765495.1 of Bacteroidia bacterium. Taxonomy (GTDB): domain Bacteria; phylum Bacteroidota; class Bacteroidia; order JAYUJA01; family JAYUJA01; genus JAYUJA01. Next base: position 7,781 of record JAYUJA010000179.1, on the reverse strand, counting down.
CAGGTAAAGTTAGTCGTTTTAGAATAAATAACAGAGAAATTTACGCTCGTATAATTATAAGAAACAAACGTATATGAAAATAGAACTCAAAGAAATAACAATTAAGGAATTAATTGATGGCTACGAAGACAACCAAGAAAATGGAGTTGTTGGCTTTGGTGGCAAATTAGATATTCGTCCACCCTATCAAAGAGAATTTGTTTATGGCGACAAAGAACGTAAAGCAGTAATACATACATTACAAAAAGATTTCCCACTCAACGTAATGTATTGGGCAGTGGCTGAGAATGGAATTTTTGAAGTAATTGATGGACAACAAAGGACTATTTCTATTTGCCAATATGTTAATAACGTTTTCGCTGTAAATGATTTAGCATTTCATAACTTAACTGATGATAAGCAACAACAAATATTAGACTACAAATTGATGGTTTATTTTTGTAGTGGTAAAGACAGCGAAAAATTAGAATGGTTTGAAACTATCAACATTGCAGGCAAAGAACTTACAAAACAAGAACTGCGAAATGCAGTTTATTCAGGTTCTTGGGTTTCAGATGCTAAAAGATATTTTTCTAAAAACAATCGTCCCAAATTAGGCGACGATTATTTGAGTGGTTCTGCAAACCGACAAGAGTATTTAGAAACGGCAATTTCTTGGATTTCAAATGGAGAAATTAAAGAATATATGTCCAAAAATCAACACGAATCAAACGCAAATGAACTTTGGCTTTATTTTCAAGCAGTTATCAGTTGGATAAAAGCAACTTTTCCAAAATATCGCAAAGAAATGAAAGGAATTGAATGGGGAATTTTATACAACGAATTTAAAACTCAAAAATATGACTTTAAGAAATTAGAGGAAGAAGTTACAACGTTGATGCTTGACGAAGACGTGGACAACAAAAAAGGAATTTATACTTTTGTGCTAACACGAAAGGAAAAATATTTGAACATAAGAGCATTTAGCGATAATCAAAAACGAGAAGCATTTGAAAGACAGAAAGGAGTTTGCGTAAAATGTGGAGTAACTTTTGAGCTCAATGAAATGGAAGCAGACCACATAGCACCTTGGCACGAAGGCGGAAAAACAACAGCAGAAAATTGCCAAATGTTATGCAGACACGACAACAGAATAAAAAGTGGAAAATAATGTTCATAAACACACAAACCCCTTCGTTATTTTATACAAAAAATAGGAAGTTATAAAACACAAAAAACCCAGTATTTAGAAGCTTCTAAATACTGGGTTGGTTTTTTTGTAAAAAGATAAAATTATTATTGAAAAGCTACTGCATAGCGTTTCATCTGTTGTAGCATGGATACTAGCCCATTAGAGCGGGTAGGGCTTAAATGTTCTTTAAAGCCTATTTTATCAATAAAAGAAGTGTCTGCTGCGAGTATATCTGCCGCAGATTGTTCAGAAAATACTTTCAGCAACAGTCCTACTATTCCTTTGGTGATAATGGCATCGCTATCGGCAGTGAAAACAATGAGTTCTTCCTTTTTTTCGGCATGCAGCCATACTCTGGACTGGCAACCTTTGATGAGGTTATCCTCTGTTTTATACACATCTGCAATAGGTTGTACGTGCTTGCCTAGGTCTATGAGGTATTCGTATTTATCTGTCCAATCTTCTAATAAAGCAAAATCTTCTATTAGTTCTTCTTGAATGGTTTGTATGGTCATTTTTATAAATAATAAATAAATTATTAATCTATTCTTTTAATGTCTGCGCCGATGGCTTGTAGTCGTTGTTCTATATCTTGGTAGCCTCTATCTATTTGTTCTATGTTATCTATTACACTTTTTCCTTTGGCGGATAGGGCTGCTATTAGCAAGGCTACTCCTGCCCGTATGTCTGGCGAAGTCATAGAGATGCCTTTTAAGGAGTATTGTCTTCCTAGCCCTATTACAGTAGCCCTATGGGGGTCACATAGTATAATCTGCGCTCCCATGTCGATAAGTTTATCTACAAAAAATAACCTACTTTCAAACATTTTTTGATGGATAAGTACACTTCCTACTGCTTGGGTAGCTATTACTAGTATGATACTCAATAAATCAGGTGTAAAATTTGGCCATGGAGCATCGTATATCGTTAGTATAGAACCGTCTATGTACGTAGTGACTTCGTATTTCTCTTGTGCGGGTACGTATATATCGTCTCCTCTACGTTCGAGCTGTATACCTAGTTTTTTGAATACATCGGGGATTATGCCTAGATGGTCGTAGCCTACGTCTTGGATAGTGATAGCGGACTGTGTCATAGCAGCTAGCCCGATGAAGCTACCTACTTCTATCATATCGGGTAGTACTTTGTGGGTGCAGCCGTTTAGTTTTTCTACCCCTTGTATGGTGAGTAAATTGGAGCTTATGCCAGTTATTTTTGCGCCCATGCTGTTTAGCATTTTACAAAGCTGCTGTATATATGGCTCACAAGCGGCGTTGTAGATAGTAGTCACGCCTTGTGCTAATACTGCCGCCATGAGTACGTTAGCAGTGCCAGTTACCGATGCTTCTTCGAGTAGTATATCCGTGCCTTTTAAGCCTTTGCTGTGTATTTTATAAAAATGAGTAGTAGCGTCGTATTCAAATATAGCACCTAGTTTTTGTAATCCTATAAAATGCGTATCCAGCCTTCTGCGTCCTATCTTATCGCCGCCTGGCTTGGGTATGAATCCTTTTCCAAAACGTGCTAGCAATGGCCCTACAATCATTACAGAGCCTCTTAACTTCGAAGCTTGGTTTTTGAATTCTGGGCTATCCATGTAGTCTAAATCTAAATTATCTGCTTGAAAAGATACTTTCCCTTTCGCTAGATAGTTTATTTTTACTCCCAAAGAAGCTAGTAGTTCAATCGATTTATTTACATCTACAATGTCAGGAAGATTCTCTATAACCACTTCTTCCGAAGTAAGCAAACAAGTACATACTACTTGTAGTGCTTCGTTCTTTGCTCCTTGTACTTTTATTGTGCCTGCAAGCGGTTTTCCACCTATTATTTCGAATTTTGCCATGATGATTTAAATATATTTTCCGTGCAAAGATAAAAAATGTACTTTTGTAAGAACAAAAATAATTCTTTCTATGTTTTTTTCTAAAACTTTTATTTTTTTGGTAAGTAGTTTTACCTTTATAAATGCTTATTCACAAACTAATTACACCTTACAACAATGCATTGCAATAGCCCAAAAAAATAACCTAGACATATTACAAACCGCGTATACTACTCAAAACCTAGAAATAGCACAATCGCTAGCCTATTATGCCCAATTCCCAGTAGTAAACGGCATGTTCGCTCACTCCTTAAATGCTGGAAAGCGATACGACCCCCTTGCAGGAAGACAAGCAAACGCTATCTACCAAGGGCAAAATTTCGGGGTGAGTGCTTCTGCTACTTTGTACCAAGGTGGGACATTGCAGATGCAGAAAGAAAAAGCTGCTCTCGACCTAGAAAAAAATAGCCTTACCATCGCCAATTTACAAAACCAATATACTACTTCCATCGCGAATATATACCTACAACTAGTAGTAGCCGAGGAGAATGTACGTATCCAAACCGAGCAGCAGCTACTCACTCAAAAACAAGTAGAAAGATTACAAAAACTATATAAAGCGGGTACTATCACCGTGGATCAAATAGCAGCAATGGAAGCCCAAGAAGCCCAAGAAAAATACACAGGCTTACAATATGCACAACAAATAAATACTTCAAAAACAGATCTTAAAGCGTTGATGAATTTGCCATTGCAGCAAGATTTAACCATTTCAAAACCTACTATTTCTGCTTATAAAAACAAAAGAATAGACAATGCAGAAGCTATTTATAAAGAAGCCTTGCTAGTACAAACAGGATTAAAAGTATGGGAAAAAGAACAAGAAATAAACACTTTGCAAACCAAAATAGCCAAAGTAAGTAGCTACCCACAAGTCACACTTTCGGGTTCTTTTGGTACTGGATATTCCTCGTTAGCCATAGATGAAAGTAAAATAAATATCACAGGGATCAGCGTAGCACAAGATATAAGCCGTTATACTGCTAGTGGAGAAGCAATATACCAGTCAAGCCCACAGTTTATTATTCCTAAAATGAACTATTTTAAGCAATTAGGTCAGAATGTGAGCCCCTCTATCAGCTTGCAAGTGAATGTCCCTATATTCAACGGCTACCAAACCAAATATGCTTACCAAAGAAGTATATTAAGTAATAAAAACACAGAAATAGAAATAAAAAAAACAGAGTTAAATTTATACAAAAATGTTAAAAATACGTACGATTTATATACTTCTTCCTTTAATAAACTAGAAGCTGCTACGAAACAATTAGACAGTAGAAAAATAGCCTTTCAATTGGTACAAAAAAAATACGAACTCGGCGCGCTTACTATTTATGATTACACACAAGCAAAAACATTACTCACCGTAGCCGAGCAAAATGTACTACAAGCCCAGTACGAAATAGAATTTTATAACATTTTACTCACCATCTACCAAAAAGGAGAATACAAATAATGCAAAAAATATCCTCTTTCGAAGAATACCAACAAGCGTATACTGCTAGTATCGAAAACCCTGAAAAATTTTGGGCGACTATTGCCTCCTTTTTTACGTGGAAAAAACCTTTTACAACTACTGTGAAATGGGAATTTGATACACCAAGCATAGAATGGTTTTTAGGAGGAGAATTGAATATTACAGAAAATTGTTTGGATAGGCATTTACCTCTTTTGGCGGATAAAAAAGCTATTATCTGGGAATCTAATTTTGTGGACGTACCTTCCATTTCCTACACCTATCAAGAACTATACGAAGAAGTAAACAAAGTAGCGAATGCACTAAAAAGTATCGGTATCCAAAAAGGCGATAGAGTAGGTATTTATTTGCCTATGGTACCCGAATTAGCCATCACGGTACTAGCTTGTGCGAGAATTGGAGCTATTCATTCTGTTGTTTTTGCAGGGTTTTCGGCACAAGCTCTCTCGGATAGGCTGAACGATGCACAATGTAGCCTACTCATCACAGCAGATATAGCGTATAGAGGCGATAAAACAATACTTCTTAAAACTATCGTAAATGAAGCTATTACTATTACTCCTAGTATAAAAAACGTAGTAGTACTTAATAGAAATAAAGAGCTTATAGAACATTTACCAACAGACATAGATTACAAAACCCTAGTAGCATCTCAATCTAACCAATGTGAAGCCACAGCTATGCAAAGCGAAGACCCTTTATTCATATTGTATACTTCTGGCTCTACTGGCAAACCGAAAGGCGTGCTACATACTACAGCTGGCTACATGGTGTATACTGCTTACACTTTTCTGAATGTATTCCAGTACGAACCATCGGATATTCACTTTTGTACCGCAGATATAGGCTGGATAACGGGGCATTCCTATTTGCTATACGCTCCATTACTCAACGGGGCTACTACTATTCTCTACGAAGGCATTCCTACGTATCCAACTCCTGCACGCCTGTGGGAAATAATAGAAAAACACCAAGCAACTATCTTATATACGGCACCTACTGCCATTCGGTCTTTAATGACCTATGACGATAGCTATACTGCTACTAATGATTTGAGTAGCTTGCGAGTACTAGGAAGTGTAGGAGAGCCTATCAATGTAGAAGCATGGAATTGGTATTACCAAAAAATAGGAAAAAGCAAATTGCCAATAGTGGATACGTGGTGGCAAACAGAAACTGGCGGTATACTTATAAGTTCGTTGGCAGGAATCACGCCCATGAAACCCACCTATGCCACCTTGCCCTTACCAGGAGTACAGCCAATGTTAGTAAATGAAAAAGGCGAGGAAATAATAGGAAATGGTGTAAGTGGTAATTTGTGTTTGAAATACCCTATACCGTCCATGATACGCACTACCTACAACAATCCTATCCGTTGCAAAGAAGCTTATTTTAGTACCTATCCTAATTTATATTTTACGGGAGATGGGTGTTATAGAGATGAAGACGGTAATTATAGAATAACAGGAAGGGTAGACGATGTACTAAATATAGCAGGGCATAGGATAGGCACAGCCGAAGTAGAAGATGCTATAAACCAGCATGAAAGTAGTGTAGAATCTGCCGTAGTGGGCATCGCTCACGCCATCAAAGGGCAGCAGATAGTAGCTTTTGTGATTTCTAGCCTAGAAATAAAAGACGAAGCACTCATTTGTAAACAAATTCAGGATAGTGTAAGCAAATTGATTAGCCCCATCGCCAAGCCCGATCAAATAATATTAGTGCCAGCCTTACCAAAAACCCGTTCAGGAAAAATAATGCGACGGATATTGCGAAAAATCGCAGAAAAGCAAATCCAAGACATAGGAGATACTTCTACCCTCATAGATGCCAGTGTAGTAGATACTATTGCACAGCTTTATAATGCAAAATATTAGAATAATACGAAATTTTTTAGTTCAATACCTTTAACAAAGCATCTAAAGCAGATTGGCAATCTTTGGGAATTGGACTTACTGCTCGCAGCTGTCGTAATACTTTATCGATAGCAGTATCTATTTCTGTCCATTTTATACCATCTATTGCTTTGAGCCTAGGTTGAGCGATGTCCCATTCATGTTCCAAATCTGACACTCTTGTTTTTGCTGTTTCTAGGTCATTAGCTATAACTAAATCCTTGGTATCTTGGGTTATTTTTTTGAAGGTAGATAAGTCACCAAGTGTTGATGTTGGTAAAGTAGTGTTAGTGGATTCGGTGGTAAGAGTAGAGGTGATGGTTTCTTTTTGTAATTGTTTTTGTCGCCAAAAATAAGCACTGAAACCAATTGTTATGAATAATGCTACAGTTATCGCACTTTGAGGGATAAGTCCTTTATTTTCGTCTGTTTGTGTATCTTGGCTATCTGCATTGGTGATAACATCTTTTTTAGTAAACGTAAAATATATTATTATGGCTAAAATACCAACTAGAAATAGTACACTTGTAAGGCTTGCTCCTAATCCTAGCCCACCAAATTTAGTAGGTTGAGAAAGGTAATCGCCGATAGACGCTCCTAATGGTCTTGTCATTATATAAATAATCCAAAAAGAAAGTACAGAATTTAGTTTTAGTTTTTGAGCGATAATCACTATTGCAATGATAGACGCAACAATAATACCTGTATTCAAATATCCAAGCCCTAGCCCTTCTGCCATTAAATCGCCAGAGGCAGTCCCTAAAGCGAAAGTAAATAAAATAGTAAGCCAGTAAAACCCTTCTCGTTGTGCAGTAAAAATAGAATGAATAGATAGGGTTTTTTCTTTTACATACCATACACAAAAAGTCAATAATAAAAGAATACTAAAAATAATAGTACTAGTTTCTAAACGAATTCCCATTTTGTCGGTCAGATTATCTGTAACCAAAGTGCCAAATACGCTGATAAAAACCACAGAAATCCAATAGACAGCTGGAATATACTTCTTGGATTTGAATTGGAAAAACAAAGCAATCGCTAGTAATATGCCCATTACTATGGAAGTACCTGATAATCCAAAACCCAAATTTACGTTTAAGAAATCTGCAAAAGTTTCTCCTACTGTCGTACACAATACTTTTATTATCCAAAAAAACAAGGTTACTTGAGGTACTTTATTAAGTAACGGATTCAAAATGCTTTTGTTGTTCGTGTCCATTTTTTTTGAGGGTTTTAAGAAAAAAAATATACGTGTTTGTAGTATGGAAATAAGAGTGTGCTTTTTTTATAAATCAAATATGATTTTTAATCCTTCTTTTAGTGCTACTGGTTTGCGTCCAAGTTTTTGTTCTA
>JAYUJA010000178.1:0-4340 GCA_043765495.1 Bacteroidia bacterium | reverse complement strand
TTGGCAATATCAATACGCTTACTAGGGGTATTTTTATTTCGTTATTTTCTATGTCTTTTTTTCAAGAAAAACAATATATTACCTATCCCTGTATCATTATGGCAGTATTCATCGCTGTGTGTACTTTTTTTACTATTAAATACTATAAACCCATCATTGATACCCAGGAAACGAATGTATAAACTAGTGGTCACAATTACAGTCTGGTGAAAAATAAACTCTTGTACTCGGTAATGCTGCTACTAAATCCATACGGGTTTGTTTGTTTATCTTGATGCCTCGCACGTCCAGAACTTTTAGCTGGGTTGTTTGGAATAGATAGGTAGGCATAGGAAATAAAGGATTATCCCATAGCAGTAAGGTGTGTAGGTGTTTTATTTGAGAAATATCTGGTAGATAAGTAATAGTGTTTGAACCTACATCAAGGTAGTGTAAATGCTCCAAATCCGCCAAAAAAGCAGGTACATTGGTTAGTTTATTTTTGGCAATACATAGTTTTTCTAGGTACTTGCAAGCTAGTATACTGCTATCTATTTCTTGTATATTATTATTAGTAAGGTCTAAATACACAAGGTTTCCAAAGCTTTTTATCGCATCAGGTATTTTAGTGTATTTTTTACGTTTTAGAATTAAATATTTTACTTTTTGGGGCTGTACTACTGCTTTTTCTAGGGAATAGAAAGTACTATCTTTGGGAAATGCGTAAACGCTTGTACTAGCAAATATAATACTGCAAAATAAGATTAGTTTTTTCATCGCAGGAGATTAACATTGCCAACTAAATTGTATTCTTTGCCTAGTATGTCTACCGCATTTATTTTATAGCTATAGAGGTCTACTGGGGAGTTTTTTCCGTCCCAGTATTGGCTCAAATTACTACCAATAGCCGTAGTGAACACAAGATTTCCCCATCTATCAAATACATTCATAGTAGCTTTTTCTATTCCAAAACCATATAGTTTGAATACGTCGTTCACGCCATCATCATCAGGAGTAAAAGAATTTGGAACATAAATACTTGCAATATTATTTACAATTATAGCCTGATAAGCAGTGTCATAACAAGCACCACTAGAAACTATCTGTTGTATAATGTAAGAACCCGTATCTGCGTAGGTATGATTAGCCGAAAATCCTGTTATGGAACTCCCATCTCCAAAATTAAACACAGAAGTAATAGCATCTGTTGCAGTACTATTCACTCCCAAACTTGGGTATAACAAATCTAACTCTACTCTGGAAGTGGAGAATCCTGCTATTGGGCTTGCTTGTACATTGATGTAGTTAGTAGCTGTTTCGGTATCTATGCAGCCATTAGCGGTAGTTACGGTCAAGCTTACGGTATACTGTCCTGCATCGTAGGAGTGTTGTACGGTAGTAAGAGACGAGGTAGTAGCATCTCCTAAATCCCAAGTATAGGTACTCCCTGCTGGTACTTGTGTAGTATTTGCTAGTATAGTACTCGTAATGGGGCTACAGCCTGATAGGTTGGTACCATTAAAAGCGGCTACGGGTTCGGGATATATATCTATGCTACTGCTACCGCTTGCGCTACAGCCTGCATCGGTAATATTTACGGTGATAGCATGGCTACCTGTAGTGTTAAATACTACATTGGGCGGAGTGCTTCCTGTAAATGTAGCTGGATTCCCACCTGCAAATGTCCAGTTGATAATAGCTGTTGGAGAGAAAGTCTCATTTATACTAAAATTAAACCCATTACTATTAATACATTCTCCTGCTTGGCTTGGGATAGTAGCCGTAAAAGTATTCTGTACTGTCACTACACTGGGTACTCTTGTAATACAGCCATTAAGGTTAGCTTGTGCATAATAAGTTTGGGTAGAGCCATTTGGTAAGTTGATGGTAGGCGTAGTATAGCTATTATCGTTATCGAGTGCGATGCCTCCAACAGCTGCGTCATACCACGCGTAGGTTACTCCTGCATTGCTACTACTAGTAGTAAGGGTAGCGGTGGTATTAGGGCAAATAGTAGGGCTAATAGCTGTTATAGTAGGGGAGCTAAACTCATTATCTACTACTACATTAGCTGGGATTCGTTGTATACAGCCATTGTAGTTTCCTTGTACATAGTAGGTTGTAGTAGTATTATCTGGTACAGTGAGGGTAGGTGTGGTATAGCTATTATCATTGTCGAGTGCTATGCCGCCAGTAGCTACATTATACCAACTATATACAACGCCTACATTATTACTATTAGCTGTCAAAGTAGCAGTATTAGTGGGGCATATAGTAATATCCGAAGTAGTAACATTGGGGTTATTAAATGTATCACTTACTACTACACTAGCTGGCACACGTTGGCTACACCCATTCAAAGATATTTGTATATAATAGGTATTCGTACCTGTAGATGCTAATAAGGGAGTAGTGTAGCTATTGTCATTATCCAGTACATTACCGCCAATAGCTGCATCGTACCAAGTATACGCAACCCCCGTACTGCTACTGCTAGCAACCACAGTACCTACATTAGTAGGGCAAATAGTATCATTACTGACTATTAAATCAGGTATAGCATTGTCTACCACTACATTCACTGGGATACGGCTAGGCACACACCCACCTCCTAGTATTCCTTGTACATAATACGTGAATACAGACCCTTGGCTACCAGTGAGAACTGGCGTAGTATATGTATTTCCATTTCCTATAATATTCCCATTTACCGCAGCATCATACCATACAAAAGTAGCAGTAGCGGGGTTGCTAGAAGCGGTAATGCTTGCTGTATTATTATTACAGATAGTGTCGCCTGATGCAGTGAGGGCTGGAGTGGGCGAATCTTGTATATACAATCGTACTGTTTTGGTGGGAGCGATACCATTACAGCTTATAGATATATTGGTAGTGAAGGCTACTGTTTCGGTAGCTTCGGATATAGCGTCTGTGAGGATAGAGATAGGAATATTTACCGAGCCTTGTCCAGCAGTAAAGTTATAAGAGCCTGCTAGGCTTTGGTAGTCGGCTGACGTGGTTGCTGTTCCTGCTATCGTATAGTTCACTACTTCTGTTCCTACATTAGAAGGTCTTGTTAAGGTGATATAGGCGCTACCATTGCACTCTGTTACTGTACTGTCATTTAGCCCATTAGTAGTATGGATAGAAATATCATATACAGGACTTTCAAAACTTCTCCCTTCAATGAATACCGCAGAATCGAATAGTGGATCTGCTACATCTGCTATCACCATGATGATATGGTAAGTTTGGCAGGGTTGTACAGCAAAAGAAGCGGTAAGCGGTACCGTAAAGCCATCGTATTGGATATTAGGGCCTCCAAAAAAACCACCATCTCCATTTAGGTCATAGTAGTAGGCACTATTATTCACTGGGTTTACGTTATTAATAGTTACTGGATCTTGGGCAGCATTGGGTAGTAATGCTACATTCGTTGGAGTAGCATAGCCAGGGCCAGTTACATAAAAACCAAATAAATCGTTGTAGTCACTATTCGCAAATTCAATGTACTCTTCCGAAGCAAATACGTACTTAAAGTCCACTTGAAACCCAGTAGGTACAAAGTCAAATTCTAATATACAAGCATCGTTCGTACCATTGATAGTAAGCTGGTTCAGCAATGGGTATCCAGGAAATCCGCATACATAACTAGCAGCACCCGTATTATTAGGACCTACCGAGTTCGCTATATCGCCAGTAGTAAGTAGTATACCATTTGTAAGACCAAGTTCGGGAGCATTCAAAGCATCAAAAGTACCATACGAAAAACTATTTCCTGTGATTGTCACATTAGAGATGGTTACTCCTGAACTTACTAATGTGTTGGCTATTTGTGCTGGAGTTAGTCCGCCTGAAACTGCTAATTGTGCATAACTACTAGGAGCCATGAAAGCCATTAAAGCGAATACTATCCAATATTTGTAATTCATGATTTTGTGTTTAGGTTACAATGTTAAAAATACAAAATTAATTAATGCGAAAAAAAATATCTAAAACTTATTTGTTATTGATTGTGAATGAATAAGAAATGTTTGCAACAATTGAAAAATTATTAATATTCTTAAATTATCTTAAAAATTATTTTTTTGTTATAATTAATAAAGAAGTACTGCTTCGTAGATGAAGCTTATTGCATAAAAAATAAAACAATTCTTTGTTAGTTTGAAAACAAAATAGTATCCCAAGTTTAGATATGCAATAATGGTAAAAATATTTAATACTTTACCATGTTTTAGTGAAAAATACGTTATCTTTGCATCTTTTCCTATAATACCATTATTTTATGTCCAAGCAACAAGAAACTAAATCCAAATATCTAGCACAACGCCAGCAAAAAGCTATCGACAAAGAAGAATCTA
>JAYUJA010000177.1:0-4352 GCA_043765495.1 Bacteroidia bacterium | reverse complement strand
AAATGGCACATGAATTAGGTATGGCTACTATACTATGGTGCTATACGCGTAACAATGGCTTCAAGAAAGACGGAGTAGATTACCATACTTCTGCCGATTTGACAGGGCAAGCAAACCACCTAGGCGTAACGATACAAGCGGATATCATCAAACAAAAACTTCCTACTAATAATGGAGGTTATACAGCAGTTAATTTTGGAAAAACCCACTCAAAAGTATATACCGACCTTACCACAGAACACCCCATAGACCTATGCCGCTATCAAGTATCTAACTGCTATATGGGACGAATAGGCTTAATAAATTCGGGTGGAGAATCCAAAGGAGCGTCCGACTTGGCAGAAGCCGTAAGCACCGCAGTGATAAATAAACGTGCTGGTGGACAAGGATTGATTTCAGGTAGAAAAGCTTTCCAAAAAGATATGAAAGTAGGAATAGAATTATTGCACACTATACAAGATGTATACGCTTGTAAAGAAATAACAGTTGCGTAATAACGTGTATTTTTTATTAACCAAATATATCCATCATGAAAAAAGTAATCATTAATCTAGTAGTAGTCATTAGCAGTTTTTTATTGGTAATGCCAGTACATGCACAATGTTCTGTATGTAGAGCTTCGGTAGAAAGTAACCATACCCATTCCGAAGATTCCCAAAAAGTAGCAAGACAATTAAACGACGGTATTTTGTATTTAATGTCTGTACCGTACCTAGTATTGGCAGGCATTGCGTATATGTTCTACAAGAATCGTAACACAGATGAAAATGTATAATAAGTGGCTGCTAGCGGGCAGTGTCATCGTACTGGTTATATTGTCGGCTTGTAACTCTAATCCATTGGACATAGACGTAAGCACTATTAACGTGAATATGCCTATCCAACGAATGGAGCAAGCGTTATTTGCGGTAAAAAATCAAACACAGGTAGATGATTTGTATAAAAACTATCCTTTGGATTTTGTAGAAGAATACTTGTATAGCTTACAAACTCCAGAAGCACTAGACACTACCCGTCTAGCCACTATTAACACTTATTTGCGCGATACTGTTACCCAAAAATTATACCAAGACATTCAAAAAGAATTTACAAACATTAGCAGTACCCAAAAAGAAATAGAACAAGCATTTCAACACATAAAATATTACTATCCTACCGTATATTTACCGCGTGTAGTAAGCTATCTATCCAACTTACAAGGTAATACTATATCCGATTCTGTGATAGCTATTGGTTTAGATTCTTATCTAGGTAAAAATTATTATATGTATCCACTAGCTGGGTTTTATGACTACCAAACTACCAAAATGTTCCCCCAACAAATACCTTACCACGTAGTATATAGCTGGGCAAAACTAAACTTTGAAGCTCCTAGAAACAAATATAATGCACTAGAAGCAATGGTATACGAAGGCAAAATACTGTATTTCATGGACGCAGTATTCCCTGACAAAGAAGACAGCTTAAAAATTAGTTATACTGGTAATCAACTTCAATGGTGCAAGAATACCGAAAATGATATATGGAGTTATTTAATAGAAAAGAAGCTTTTATACGAAGAAAACCCTTTGATAATTAACAACTTGTTGGCAGATGGGCCACATACTAAATATTTTGCTACCGCTGCTAGCACCCAAGACGAAGCCCCTGCCAGAGTAGGAGCGTGGATAGGTTGGCAAATAATAAAATCCTACATGCAAAAAAATAAAAGCATAACTCTACAAACTTTATTACAAGATACTAATTTGCAAGCAATTTTTGAAAATTCAAAGTATAAACCAGCGAAATAAACTACACTTTCTACTACACTTATTCACTTTACTATTTTTATAGCATTCATTATACATTTTTTATGAAAGAATTACCCAAACACGTAGCCATTATCATGGACGGAAATGGCAGATGGGCTAAAAAACAAGGATTTTTAAGAGCTATTGGTCACGAAAACGGAATAGGTACAGTACGCAAAATAACAGAGGCAGCGGCAGAAATTGGTGTTAAATTTTTGACACTGTATACATTCTCTACCGAAAACTGGAACCGTCCTGCCATAGAAGTGAAAGCACTCATGGAATTGCTAGTAAAATCGTTACGAAAAGAACTTCCTATTTTACAAAAAAATAATATTCGCCTCGTTTCTATTGGAGATAGAGATGCTTTGCCTGCTTCATGTATAAAAGAACTGGATAGTGTGGTAGAATCTACTGCTACCCATACTGGTCTTACACTCATACTAGCATTAAGTTATAGTGGAAAATGGGAAATAACTACTGCGGTGAATAAGTTGTTAGCGCAAGGATATACCCAAGTAGATGAGGCTACTATATCTAATTATCTACAAACAAAGGATTTTCCAGACCCTGACTTGATGATACGTACAGGTGGCGAACATCGTATTAGTAATTTTTTATTGTGGCAGCTGGCATATAGTGAATTTTACTTTACAGATACATTATGGCCTGATTTTACAAAACAAGAATTCCAACAAGCTATAGCAGAATACCAAAATAGAGATAGACGATATGGAGGAGTTTCTTAATAATAAAAGGTAAATACAGTAACCCATCTATCAGTAATATAACTTTCCATGTAGTAGTATAATTTTTTAATGCCACTAAAACCACGCCATGTACTACGAAAGATAGTATGTAAATACTTGTATACAAACATTCTACCCATTGATACTGATAAGCTATTAATAACAAAACAGTTAAACTAACTAAACCTAATTTCATTGCTAGTACGGTGTGTTTTTCGCCTAGTAGTAGTGGTATAGTTTGAATACGTCCTTTATCCTGCGGCATATTATTAATATCCAACGGTATACACATCAAAAAAAACCACAAAAACTGTACTAGTACATACACCCAGTTGATGCTATAACCATACATATAGCAAGGGAGCAAATGCGTAGTGTATACCCATACCAATGCTATGATAACAGGTTTTAAGTAATTTATAGAACGGAGATTTTTACCAAATAAAAAAGGAATGCTATATAAAATACTTCCTACTATGGCAGGTAATACATACCACGTAAGGCTGCTATAAAAATACAACCACGTACCCATACTTACGAGTCCTATGAGTATACTACCTATAATTGGGGGCGCAAAATAGTTTCTATAATGATGTAGTTTGCTATAATTTTGTTGTAAAATATACATACTTTTTGTACCTAAAAACAATAGCAACCCCAAAATATAATCTGGGTGAGGGGCATAATAAGAATAAGATACTACATACGTAAAAAAAGCAGAACCTGCTGTAAGCCAGTTGCTTGTGATGTAATATTTAAGGAAGGTGGATAGAATTTCTTTCAAGATAAGCTACTAATTCTATTAAATCTTGTGGGGTATCTATTGCCTTATTTTCGGTAGTAGTGATTGCTGTATGTATGCTATAACCATTGTAAAGCCAGCGAAGTTGTTCTAATTTTTCTATGTTTTCTACATCACATATTGGTAGTTTTGTGATAGCTAATAAGGTTTCTACGGTATAAGCATACATTCCTATGTGCTTGTAATAGCTTTCAGAAGCTTGTTCGTCTCTACTAGCTGGGATAGCCGCTCTACTAAAATACAACGCTTGATGGTGAATGTTAGTCACTACTTTTACTATATTAGGGTTATGTACAGTAGATGCTTCGGTAGCCTTTATTAGAGTAGCAATAGTAGCATATTGCATGGTATGTAGCAAGGTTTGTAACTGTTGTACATTCACGAGTGGCTCGTCTCCTTGTATATTTATAATAATACTATTACCGTCTACTTGCTTGTTTTGCAATAATTTATGTGCTATTTCTGCACATCTTTCTGTGCCTGATTCGTGGGTGATGGAAGTAAGTACCGCTTTGCCGCCAAAATTGTGTACTACTTCTTGGATACGAACGTCGTCGGTGGCTACTATTACTTCATCTAGTAAGGTGGTGGCTAGGGTATTTTCATACACCCATTGTATCATTGGTTTGTTTTGTATCAACGCTAGTGGCTTACCTGGAAACCTAGTAGAAGCATAACGAGCAGGGATAATACCGACAGTAGTAAACATAAGTAGTTTTTATAAAAAAGAAAAACGCTTTTTACTATACAATAAAAAGCGTTTTTTACATCTATTAATCTTCAGCTGACAATTGTCTCATGCGGTCACGGTAAGTCGCCTTGATGATTTCGTTACGACGATTCACAGAAGGTTTAATAAACTTCGTTCTGCTACGTAGTTGTCTAATCATTTTAGCTTTATCAAATTTTCTTTTGTACTTTTTGAGTGACTTTTCCAATGATTCGCCCTCTTTAACTTGGATAATAAACATAGAAGATAAACTGTGTTTGTTTTTTTAATGAATTAATATA
>JAYUJA010000176.1:0-15109 GCA_043765495.1 Bacteroidia bacterium | reverse complement strand
CTACCCCGAAAGTATCCACAAACATGGACATAATACCCGCAAAACTAGCCAACCAAAAAAAGCCGCCATATTTTAATGCTTTATCGTATACCCTTTTGGTAAGGATAGAAGGAGTGAAAGTAAAATGCCAATAGTTCATTCGTTTTAGCCCTATCGCAAACAGTACTATGGCCACTATGAATATACTACTTTGCCACTCGATGAAAGTAGTAAAATCAATAAATCCCCAAAATGCTAATACGATGAGTATTACAGTAAATAAACGCAAAGCTAGCTCTTTTACGATAGAAGTCCAGATAGTATTTTTTAGTTGGTTATTAAAATTTTCTAAAATAGTAGAATACATTAAACCAATAGTATAGATGGGAAATAAATAATAATACTCCTTAATAAGTGGGGATTTGCCTAATTTACGCAGAATAAAATCATCAAAACAATATGCAATACTTCCCCATATCAGTATACCAATAGTAGGAATAAGCAACGCCCAAGTTAATAAATCACTCTGTTTAGCAGGTACTTGCTCTTTGTAATAAGGAAAAAATTTAGGGATAATAGTAAGCATACCAAACATGCCCAAAGCAATCAACGGAGCTGCTACACTATAAAATATGGTAACCAAGCCTACTTGTTCTTTACTAAAAATATTAGGCAAGATAAAAAACATATTCACAGCTCCTATCACGAATCCTATGTACGTAATAATGGTACTCCAAGCTCCTTGGTTGCGTATGACGCTCATAAAAAATACATATAATAATAAGTGGCAAAAGTAGCTATTAAAAAAGACTTATTTTGCTTTTAATTTAGAAGAAATAGCAGTATCTAATACGGTATTTATCTCAAAACCAAATAAAAACATCAACGTACTATACGATAATAAAATAATAAATACCACAAACCCGCCAATAGAACCATATATCTTATTCATATTCACAAAAGTAGAAAAATAATACGACACTACTACAATGCTTAAAACGATTAATACTGTGGCTACCCATACCCCCAAAGAGAAGAAATTTAGCTTTAATTTTTTAGCTGGAGCAAATGTATAGCAAATAGCAATGGAGCAGGCTATCAATAAAAACAACAATAACCAAGTAAGTATTTTTAATAAATAATAATCTAAATCGTTGATAATATTATAGGTAGAATATAACATTTCAATAGCTATTTCACTGATTAAAATAATATTGATAGCCAAAAACATAAAGAAAGATGCTGCCAGCATTATCAAAAAAGCCAACAAACGCAACTGCAAAAAATTCCGATGCTCTTTGCATTGCATAGATTGATTAAACGAACGAATCACTGCCAATACACCATTACTAGCAAAATACATACTGGTAATGAATCCAATAGATAATATTTCACCGTTCTTGTGTTCTATAATATCTATCAACGTATTCTTTACAATGTTTGCAGAGCTTGCTGGTACTATTTGTTTTATGAGAACCAATAATTCTACTTGAAAATTTGGGATAGGTAAATAAGCAATCACCGAAAAAATAAACAATAAAGCAGGAAACATCGATAGTAACATAGAAAAAGCCAATGCAGAAGCACGAATTTGTAATACATTTTCTCGACTTTTTTCTCGGATTCCAATAAATAAACTATTCATATTCAGCTTTTCTCCCTGTACCGTACACTCTACCTTACTGAGTACAGTAGCCAACAAAATAGGTAACTCACATTGAAAGAAAAATTTTAGCTTTTCAAAAAAGGTTGTCCAATACATATTTTAAGAAACTTTTTGTACAAATATATACAAATATTCCTTTTATTTTTTGTACCTTTGTAAATTATTAACAAACTCATTCCTATGAAAATAAAGTTATTCATTATAAGCTTTTTATGCTTAACTAATTTTTTCTTACACGCACAAACTCCAGTAAACGATGATCCGTGTGGGGCTATCCTATTACCCGATGTAACCTCCACTTGTAATTATCAACTTTTTACTACTACAAATGCCACTGCTACCCCCACTGCTATAGTGGCTGCACCATCTAGCTGTAATATAGGAGCTGGTAATACCCTCGGAAATGCTAGCGGTTTTTATGCTGGTGGCGACGTATGGTTTCAGGTAATAGTACCCGCTAATGGGCATCTAGTAATAGCAGGAAACCCCGTAGGTGGTACTGTAATCACAGGCGGAGCTGTAGCATTGTACAGCGGCAGCTGTAATGGCACACTTACACAAATAGCTTGTAACGACTATTATAGGCTTTCTACTACTACTTCCAATGATATGGGATTTATCAACGCTACTGGGCTACTACCTGGCGAAATACTATATATCCGATATTGGGACGAAGCAAATAATACAAGAGGAAGCTTCGAACTATGCGTGTCTACGCCTTCTAATGATAACTGTATGGAAGCGTTATTTATATGCGATCTAAACGGCTACAATGGTACTACAAGTAGAGCCTATACAGCCGATAGACCTGGCAATATGTGCGACCACAATAACGGAACGAACCCTTGTACTTTATTCCCTGATAATCCAGCTATTATAGGTGCTAATGGCTACGCTACCATAGATAACAACTCGTGGCTAACCTTCGTAGCAGCATCTACGCAAGCTACGCTTAATATAGTAGTATCCGATTGCTGGAAAGCTTCGTCTACTTACAACGGTATCCAGTTGAGAGGATATGGCGGTACAGATTGTGCGAACTTTTTTGCCGTATCTCCTATGTTGGATAATGTAGAAGTAAGTGGTACAATTACTTTGGGTGGCAACGGCTACCCGAATCTAGTACCAGGTCAGAAATACTACTTAATGATAGATGGTTTTGGAGGAGATATTTGTAACTATACCATCAAAGCAAATAGCGGAGTATTAGTTACCGAAATAGTAGCAAGCCCCGATGATACTATCTGTACCAATAATAATACTATCACCCTTACCGCAGTAACACCACAAAATACAGGAGGACAAACATTCACATGGAGTTCTACCCCAGCAGGAAACTATCCTACTACTAAAATAATCAACGTGTCTCCAACCGTTACTACTACCTATACATGTGTAGTGACAGGAGTATGTGGCGCTACCCAAACATTGACAGAAGTAGTAGTAGTAAATACACCTATCACTGGCGATTTGAATGCTACTAGTACGCCTATTTGCTCCAATGAATCTGCAACCCTAAATGCAACATTAGTGAATTATAGTACCGTAAATTGGACAGGTGGTACAGGTACTTTTATTCCCAATAGAAATACACTAAATCCTACGTACACTCCCTCTACCACTGAAATAAATGCAGGATTTGTAAACCTTACCTTAAAAGCAGCAGCAGCAAATGGCTGTAGCAATTTTAATAAAACAACCCGTATTGATATTCAAAAAGAAATTACCGTAGATGCTACAGTAGCCAGTAATAATATATGTGGTAGTAGTTCTATCGCTATAAATGGTACAGTGGCAGGTGCCGTAACTACAGGAACGTGGACAGGTGGTACAGGTACTTTTATTCCAAATAGAAATGTTCTAAATCCTTCTTATACGCCATCTGCAGCCGAAGCTAGTGCTGGCATAGTTACCCTTACCATTTCTAATACCCCGACAGTAGGAGCTTGTGCTAATAAATCCAAAGACCTTACTTTTAATCTATACCAACAGCCAAGTGTAACCATCGATGGCACTGCTACCAAAGAACTATGTGAGGGAGAATGGATAATGCTATCAGGAACGTTAGCTACTGGCACTACTGGTACTTGGAGTACAAACGGAAATGGAACTTTCATGCCAGCTAACTCCATTAATACACGCTACACACCAGGTACAAGCGATATAGCAAACGGTTCGGTACTCCTTACTTTTACTACGAATGACCCCGTAGGTCCTTGTAATAGTGCTACTGCTACCAATACATTAGTAATATATAAAGGAGCTACTGTAGATGCGAATGTAGCTTCTAGTACGATGTGTGCAGGTGGTAACGTTTCGTTGCTAGGAACATTCGGCGGAAGTGCTAATCAAGCTTCTTGGACAGGTGGAACAGGTGCTTTTAATCCAAATAGAAATACCGTAAATGCAGTATACACCCCAAGCGCTGCCGAAAATACAGCTGGTCAAGTAACCCTTACCCTTACTACGAATGACCCCGCGGGTACGTGTGGATCTATTGCCGAAGACGTGACTATTACTATTACCGACCAAGCTAGTGTAACCATCGACGGGCCAGCCGAAAAAGAAATATGTGAAGGAACTACCAAACTATTAAGAGCCGATAGAGAAGGCAGTGCAGACGATGGTGTATGGACTACCGCAGGCACAGGCTTGTTTTTTCCAGCTACTACTCCCATTACTACCTATACCCCAAGCCAAGCAGATATAGACGCAGGCATAGTAATACTTACCTATACTACCGACGACCCAGTAGGGCCTTGTAACTCTGCTAGTGCCTCTTGTACATTGAGAATATATAAAGCCCCTATTGTAAACGCAGGATTAGACCAAACCATCTGCGAAGGTACTACTGCAACCCTCAATGGAACTATCGGAGGAGGTGTAGGAAGTGCTTCTTGGAGCGGTTATAGTGGTATTCTTTCGCCTAATGTTTTTACCTTAAATGCTAGTTACCTACCAAGTGCAACAGAAATCGCGAATGGAAGTGCTATACTCGTACTTACTACCGAAGACCCAGTAGGCCCTTGTGATGCAGCTACCGACGCACTTAACGTAATCATACAACCAAAAGCAAATGTAGTAATAAACCCAAGTACTGCTACACCTATCTGTTCTAATGATTTGATTTTATACGAAGCTAGTATCACTGGTGGAGTTATTACAGGTACTTGGAGTAGTCCAGGTAATGGCATATTTAGTCCTAATAATACGAATCTAAATGGTGCATACCGACCATCGGTAGTAGATGTAGCGAATAATAGTGCTACCCTGATACTTATCAGTGCAGACCCAGCAGGTATTTGCCCAGCAGATACCGACAAAGTAAATGTACCAATATTTACCAATCCAACTGCAAATGCTGGACAACCACAAACAATTTGCGCAGGTAGTAATGTATCATTATCAGGTACTATAACTGGCGTAAATGGTGGTAACTGGACTACTGCTGGAACAGGTACGTTTAGTAATGTCAATTCTCTTACCCCTATTTATACCCCAAGTAGTTTAGATGTAAATAATGGAAGTGTAATACTTACCTTGAATACAGATGACCCTACTGGCCCTTGTGGTGTAATTTCATCTTCGGTTACTATTACCATACTTTTGACTCCACCACTACCATCGGTTACTGCTAACCCCGATTTGGAGATATGTGCCAATGAATCTATTACTCTAAATGCCTCGCCAGTAAGTCAAAACTATGAATGGTACGACCAACCAGTAGCAGGTACTTTATTAAGTTCTAATGATAGCTATACTACTCCTATTTTACAACAAAACACTACCTATTATGTTAGATCTGTACTAGGGACGTGTACGAGTGTGAGAATACCTGTGACTGTAACCGTGAATCCACTACCACCTACCCCTACTATGACTGCTGGCGATGCTAGTATGTGTGAAGGAGATTCGGTGCTAATAAGTGCGAATGTAAACCTAGCAGGCATCACTATCACTTGGTGGGACGCCGCTACTAACGGAAATCAAATAGGTACAGGCAATGATATGTGGGTAGATCCTACTACTACTACTACTTATTGGGCAGAAGGTATATCCACAGCAGGCTGTATGTCTAATAATAGAATTTCTACTACCATTACCGTAAACCCTAATCCTGATATAGCTATCACTACCAATTTTCCAGACAATACCATCATACAAGGACAAATACTAGAAGTAACAGCTGCTCCAACAGGTTTTGCTAAATATGATTTTTATATAAATAACGTATTAGTACAGTCAGGAACTAGTAATCTATACCAAACCAATACCATACAAGACGGGCAAGTAATACACGTAATAGCTACCGACGCAAATGGCTGTAGTAGTGCTAATGGACTAGGAGGCGCAGACGATTCTATCAAAATCACTGTAAGACCATTTCCAAATGCTTTTACCCCTAATGGCAATGGTATCAACGAAAAATACCTAAAAGGCTTCGACCTTACTATTATCAATAGATGGGGACAAGAATTATACAAAGGATTAGACGGTTGGGACGGTTTATATAACGGAAATGCCGTATCATCAGGAACATATTACTACATCGTAAACGTAGCAGGAATCAATGGCAACCCACCAACGCCATTAAATGGCGCAGTAACTTTATTGAAATAACTCTTATTTATCTATACTAAACCCACATGACTACAAATAATCAAGGGCAACCACTAGACATTGAAATGACCGAAGAAATAGCAGAAGGCATTTATACGAATCTAGCTATCATTACACATTCACAAGGAGAGTTTATATTAGATTTTGCTAAAATAATGCCTAATGTCCAGAAAGGTAAGGTAAAATCTAGAATTATATTAAGCCCACAACATGCAAAGCGTATGTTGAACGCATTAAGAGAAAATATACAAAAATACGAAAGCATACACGGTGTTATAAAAGAAACCAATCAAAACTACCAATTAGGATTTACTGGACCTTCTGCCCAAGCTTAAAGAAACAAAATAGCCTGTATCCAATTTATGTGATACAGGCTATTTTTATTTTGTGAAAAATGTATACAAATGCGAGGTTATCCAAAAGGCAACAAAACCTACCAACCCACTAGCCACAGATAATCCCACTAATCCTATATTGGTATCCAATAATGGCACTAACACCGTATTCGTGGCATACAAAAAAACAAGTATTCCTAGAAAATAAATAAATTTCAGAGTAGGGTTTTTTAGCATTAGAAAAAATAAACAAAAGAAAGTTGGCAAATAAGCAATCAATACTATTATCCATAATACAAAATAAGCAACTTGCACTTCAATAGGGTATTCATAATTAGTATAGTTATAAGCAATATAGGTAAAAAAAGTACTTGCTAATAACCAGCTCACCCACGCAAATTTCGTATACAACTGCAAATTAGTTCGTTCGTTATTTTTCATCTTTTATTTCTTGTTTATAAAAAATTTTGTGCCGATGTATTGTCTTGCGATTCTATTTTCAGGATACTTATCCGTAGTATATAAAACGAGTAGAAATAGCCATTCCAAAGGTTTCATGCATATATAAATACTATCTGAAACTATTTTTATCTCGAAAAAAGTATAATAACGATGGATTTTATTTCCTACTTTATTGTATTGTCGTCTGATGGTAGTATGCAATTTAGGGAATTTTTCTTGTATTACTTCTTCAAAAGCATTCGAAATAAGCAGTTGTCTTGTGCAAATAATTCTATTTCCTTTCCTTTCGCCATAACGGATAGGTTTCACTATCTTGGGGTGCCCGTTCGCACCTACTGAACACAAAAAATGCCCGCCACATTGCACATTATCACACATGTAATCCAATTGAGAAAACCCATGTTTATACGTATCTGTAAAAGCTCTAATAATGGCATCTGGTTCTTGCCCAAAAAGCATTAAAAACCCAGACAGTACGGCGATAAGAGGAAATAGTAAGACTAGTAGTAACGGATATTTTAACAACCAAGGAATAGTAAGTAATGTATAAGCCAGCTTTTGTATACTATTATTTTGCTGCCATTCTTGGTTTTTAATAAAAGAAATTAAAAGTCGTTGTCGTTGTACTATTTGGATTAATAATAGTAAAATAATAGGAATATTGCCTACTATCCATGGATAATTCTCGTATAGATGCATACATAATACTATATTGATGGCTATTCCTAGTAGTAGAAATATAGATATAAAAACCTCTACTAATGGCGCTAGAAGGGTAGTAGGATACCATACTACTATAAAATAAGCAATAGTATAAGCTATGATTAAAGTATAAATAGCAACATCATTATCCGCAGAAAAAATAGCGCTATCTCCACAGCAGTCATTTATTCTTCCTATATCCATGAAAAATAAAAAAATAGAAGGTTGCAGTAGTAGTATCCACATTTCTACTACATACAGCCAACTAAAACGCTGTACAGTCTGTTTTTTAATAAGATAATAAAAGAAATATCCTACTGATAAAACCATTGGCAATAAAAGTAAGGAACAAAAAAACAAACCCAAAGGAGGCATAAATTCCATACGTATTGCTTTATTTATTAGCTTGTTTTTTAGCTGATTTTCGGGATAAAAATTCAAATCCTCCCCACACTACTACTATTACTACTAGCGTTTCCCATAAATAACTTCTAGTAAGCCCCTTATCGGTAATGAAACTACACCAACGGCTCATACTCCCATTGTACTTATTAAAATTAGGCCCTACGAATACGGCTTTGCCTACGATATGGTCTTTGGGCGTAAAACCAAAATAACGCGCATCTAACGAGTTGTGTCTATTATCTCCCATCATCCAGAAATAATCTTGCTGGAAAGTATACGAAGTAGCTTCTTTGCCGTTGATACTTATTTTATTGTCTTTTATTTGTAATTCATTGCCTTCGTATACGCTTATTATCCTGTTGTATAGCCATATATTATCCATATTCAATTCTACTTTTACGCCTTCCTTTGGTATTACTAACGGGCCATAGTTGTCTCTATTCCAATTGTTTTTATAATAATGTGGAAAACAACGTATTTCTAATTTACCTTTGGGTTCATTTTCTTGTATAGGCTTCATTGTTATATCTTTGGATACATTATCTACCTGTGTAATAGGAATAGGAAAGGTATTTTTGCCTTTTTCATTGGAACTAAATTCTGTAACATTGTATTTTTCTAAAATAGGGTCAGATCTATCTTCTATTTGTCTTGCACCGCCATTAGGAAACGTTAGTGGCAAGCTAGAATGGGCATTATCTAGTTCATACGTAAGTTGCAGATTATCGGGGTTAGAAGCTGGATTATCATTGATATACAACTGCCCGTCTTTCACTTCTAGTTTATCGCCAGCTATTCCTACGCATCTTTTTACATAATTATCTTTCTTATCAATAGGGCGGGCGATGGTGTGCAATGGGATTACCATACCTTCTGCAAAATACCGAGATAGGTTAATAATCGTATTATAGTCTTTATTAGAAATTCCCATTTTTTGAGCTGCAATATCCAACGATGTGCCGTCCGTATTTTGAAAAGCTAAAAGGCTATTGCTTAAATTAAAAATCCTTCTACCCTCGGTTAGTATTTCTAGTGGGGTGTGGGTAGTAGAAGAGTCTTTTACCAAAAAAGAATGATAACCAATGTCTACCAATGTATTATTATAACTAATATTCGTATTTTCTACAATAGAAGTATCTTGTTCAGGAAAGTTGAATACTACTACATCGTTTCGTTGCACATCGCCGAAGCCTGGCATACGCATGTACGGCAAATCAATGAATCGGGAATAAGAAGGGCCAGATCTACTCAATGGCATCGTATTATGTACAAAAGGTATGGTAAGAGGAGTTTTTACAATTTTTGCACCATAGCTCAATTTACTTACTACTACAAAATCGCCTACTAATAACGATTTTTCCATCGAAGAAGTAGGAATCTGGAAAGGTTGGAAAAAATAAATATGGATAATTTGCCCAGCTATCACCCCGAATGCTATCAAATCTAGGGCTTCGGCTAGCATTCCTTTCTCCATCTTGCCATAATCACTACCTTGGGTGATAGCTCTATAACTCAATACAAATAAGGTGATTAACATTAAAAAATTTACACCAGGTAAAACAGCGATAATACTCCACCACCAAGGGCATTGCAGCACTCGTGTCCACGCAAAAATATTAAACAAGGGTACAAATGCTTTCCACGTTGCTACATTTAGTTTCTTAAAAATAAAAAACAAGGGAATGGATAGTAATAAGTAGATACCTAGATAAATATACATAATAAACAAAAAATTAAAGACGATAATAAAACGCTGCAATAGTACAAAATATTATAGTAGATGTTTTATCTTTTAAGTAATAAAATTTCCCACACAATGCAGAAAATAGACTTTGCTATTTTTCATGTTATTCGTTCGGAATTATGGCTAATTTTGGCAATCCATGAAATTGTATAATCCTACCCTATGAATTATTTATTAATAGATGACAATAGCTGGCATGATTTATTGCCTATTACCTTTACCCGCCCTGTGTCTGAAATACGAGTAGGTATTTTAACTATTAAAGAAAAATGGCAATATTTTCTGCCTACCGCTACTATTAGTTACGTCACCGAACCTTATTTGCAAAAAAAATACCCTAGT
This sequence comes from Bacteroidia bacterium, assembly GCA_043765495.1. Lineage (GTDB taxonomy): Bacteria > Bacteroidota > Bacteroidia > JAYUJA01 > JAYUJA01 > JAYUJA01. The sequence goes on along the minus strand of JAYUJA010000176.1, from coordinate 4,854 downwards.
AAGCTAGCTACCATAAACTATTGGATAAACTCTTCTATACTACCTAATCACATAGTAGTAGACCAAATACACGAGCTGCCCGAAGAATCTTATTTAGTGGATAAAGAAGGTAAAATAATGGCGGTATACGGGGCAAATAATAGAATAGATGAAAAGAAAAAATATATTTATGAGCAGGATTATGCTTCCATACGACAGTTGTGGGACATATTCAATCAGAATGATGCCCAGATAAGGCAAGATTTTGTACACATTACCAAAAATAGAGAATCCGCAACTTGGGATACCACCAACACCATACTAGGTAGCAATATATTCCTAGAACCCGATGCTATACTCCAAGCCTGCACCATCAATACTACTACTGGCCCTGTGTACATAGGCAAAAAAGCAGAAATCATGGAAGGTAGTCTTGTGCGGGGTAGCCTAGCGCTATGCGATGGAAGTACCCTAAAAATGGGGGCAAAAATATACGGTGGCACTACCATAGGCCCGAATAGTAAGGTAGGAGGAGAAGTAAGCAATGTAGTTTTTTTGGGAAATAGTAATAAAGCACACGACGGTTTTTTAGGAAATAGTGTGATAGGAGAATGGTGTAACCTAGGAGCAGATACCAATAATTCTAACCTAAAAAACAATTATGCCACTGTAAAATTATGGAATTATAGCAAAAATAGTTTTGTAGCCACTGGTTTACAATTTTGTGGGCTAGTAATGGCAGATCATTCCAAAGCCGCTATCAATAGCATGTTTAACACTGGTACCGTAGTAGGCGTATGCTGTAATATATTTGGAGCAGGATTCCCTCGAAATTTTATTCCTTCCTATACGTGGGGTACTACTCGTTACGATCTAGAAAAAAGCTACGAAACCATCGAAAAAGTGTACGAACGCCGTAATAAACTGTTGAGTAACGAAGAGAAAGATATATTAAAGTATATTTTTGATTATGAAAATGCAGGGGTATAAATTCTGTATAAAAAATCTGTATATTTGCCGTCCTTACTATTTGCCCTAACACTTGCTTTATATGCGCTACAATCTAGCTAAATTTATAGTAGAACAACAATTGTCTACTACCGATATTAATACTTTATCCTTTGATAAAATAAAAGAACAAGAAAAAGATATTCCAGCTATTTACAGCGTTACTAGCGATGGCTTGTACCTAGAAAGATTCACTATGCATGCATATGATTTAGGTATTTCTATCAAAGCTGGGTATAATAAAGAAATAGTATTTTGTATAGGAATAGACGGCGATTTACTACCTCTTACCGAAAATCCTGACTTGAATGCCATATTCCAATGGTTAGAAACACACCAACTAAATTGGGAATTTGATAGGTACGATACCGAAAACAAAGATATAGCTATCCGTATTAATGCACAAGTAGTACTTTTGTTTAATATAGTAGAAGGGAAAGTTGTATTTAGCCAGATAACTACTTATAATTGGGATACCTACTACCGTGTAGTAGAAGCAATGAAAGTGAAATAATTTTAACCTGTTTTTATACCTAAAACAAAAGCTGCCTTTCGTAAAAGGCAGCTTTTTTATATAAATTTCTATCTATTTTTTATTATTGGAAAATTAATGCTTGCTAGCATAAAAATCTTTTAATGCAGCGGTTAGCTGTGGTAGTACTTCAAAAGCATCTCCTACGATACCATAATCTGCCGCTTTGAAAAATGGAGCTTCTGGATCTTTGTTGATTACTACGATAGTCTTACTACCATTCACACCAGCCAAATGCTGTATAGCACCTGAAATACCAATAGCGATGTACAAATTAGGACGGATAGCAATACCTGTTTGCCCTACATGCTCGTGATGTGGTCTCCAATGTAAGTCTGCTACTGGACGCGAGCAAGCTGTAGCTGCATGCAGTACGTTTGCTAAATCTTCTACCATACCCCAGTTTTCTGGCCCTTTCATGCCTCTTCCTGCGGATACTACTAACTCTGCTTGTGGTAATGGAATTTCGCCACTTTTCTCTTCTTTTATTTGTTTTACTTCTACTAGATTAGAGCTTCCTACGTTTGCTTCAAAATTTTCTATGGAAGGTGTTGTAGCGAAAGATGCTTTAATAAATGGTATAGAATTAGGCAATAAAGAGATAATTTTGTTATCCGACATTATTTTTACAGATGCTTGTGCTTTTCCTGCAAATACATTTCTTTTTACTGTCAAAGTATTACCATCTATGGTAGGAAAATCAGTAGCCGCAGAAGCATAGCCTGCACTCCATCTTACCGAAAAACGAGGTGCTACTGCTTTACCCATAGCATCATGCGAGAATATTACTAAACTTGCTCCTGCTTTGGTAGCTGCTTCTGCCACTAGTTTCGTATATAGCTGTGCATCTACATTAGCAAAAATAGAATTCGTAACAGAGTATATGGTACTCAAACCCGTATTTGCAAATTCAGCTGCATCTGCAGATCCTATTACTAATGCACTAGCAGTGGTGTTTAATTGTTGAGCGATGGTAGCGCCATAATAAATAGCTTCTAAACCATTCTTTTTTAGTTTGCCGTTATTTGCTTCGGCTATAATTAATATAGACATAAGAATACACTTTTTTAGTATTAAAAAAACAAGAATTTAGATAACTTTTGCTTCTGTGTGTAATAAGTTTACCAATTCTACCATATTATCTGTGGTAATCATCTTACAAGCAGATTTTGCGGGTGGTAATGTATACTCTACTACTTGGGTAAGGGCATTAATAGGGATAGCTGGCACTACGGTAAGGGTTTTGGTACGGGCAGCCATGATGCCTTTCATGTTTGCGATACGTGCTTCTGCCATTCCTTTGGCAGCGGAGGCTACACACGGGAAATTAGTAGTTATTACTTCTTTACCGCCGATGATATCTACTTCCCATACTGCTTTACCGTCTACTATATCTAGTTTGGAAGCGTGAGAGATGTACGGAAGGTCTAGAAATTCTGCTATCATACCACCTACTTCCGAGCCATTATAGTCTATCGTTTCTTTGCCTGTAAGTACTAGGTCGTAGTTATTTTGTTTTGCATATTCTGCTATTTGCTTGGCAGTAAAATAAGATTCAGAAGGCAGTGCGTCAATTCGTACGGCATCGTCTGCACCTATTGCTAGTGCTTTGCGGAGTGCTGTTTGTTCTACGTCTGCTGCTCCTACACTTATCACGGTCACGGTGCCACCTAGAGTTTCTTTAATTTCCAAAGCACGGACTAGGGCATACCATTCATCGTAAGGATTAATAATGAATTGAATTTTATCTTCATTGAATTTTGTATTATTATCAACGAAAGATATTTTGGAAGTGGTATCAGGTACTTTGCTGATACATACAAGTATTTTCATAAGTAAGTATAAAAATAGATAAAGTTTTTAATAGTATAATGAAGGTTATAATCTTCCTACCCAGTCGAATGGGTCTTCGATATTACCTACTTTTAAGTCGTGTAGGTATTGGCGTAGCCTAGGGATTACTGTCCAAGTGTCTGATTTTGGCAAGTCGTAATCTGCTTCTTGGTAGCCAATAGTAGCGATAGGCCCGATGGTCACTGCTGTACCTGTAGCGAAAGCTTCGGTTACTTTTCCTGCTTTTAGTTGTTCTCTTAATTCTTCTTTGCTTATCATTCGTTCTTCTATTGGTAAGTTCCAGTATTGTAGAATATGTATGATACTTGCTCTGGTGATACCTGCTAGTTTACTTTTGCTTAATGAGGGGGTTACTATTTTGCCATCTATTACAAAAAACACGTTAGCAGCTCCTGTTTCTTCTATGTATTTATTTTCAGAAGCGTCTGTCCATATTACTTGGTGGTAACCTCTTTCGTTTGCTATTTGCGTAGGATACATAGATCCGCCGTAGTTACCAGCTGCTTTTACAGCTCCTGTACCTCCTTCTGCGGAGCGAGAATATTCTTCTTCTACCCATACTTTTATAGCATCATCGAAATAAGGCCCTGCTGGGCTACCAAATATTATTAATCTATAATCACTTGCTACTCTTACTTTTATCCATTCATCCATGGATATGTACAATGGGCGGATGTATAGAGATCGTCCTTTGCCTTGTGGTACCCAATTTTTATCTATATTTACGAGGGCTTTTATTCCTTCCATGAATATCTCTTCTGGTATGGGTGCCATGGACATACGTTTGGCAGAAAAATTTAGTCTATTAAAGTTTTCTATTAAACGAAAAGAAAGCAATTCATCTTTTTCATTTTTGTGTACTTTTAATCCTTCAAAAATAGATTGTCCGTAATGTAATCCAGCAGTAGCTGGGCTCATATTCAAGTTACCAAAAGGAAGTATTTGCGGGGTTTGCCATACACCGTCTATGCAATCTGCGATAAACATGTGGTCAGAGAAGCTTTTGCCAAATACTAGGTTATCAAAATCCACTTCTTGTAGTTTGCTAGTAGGATTAAGAGTAATATCTATAGGTATTTTAGTGGTTGGTAACATGGGAAAGAGGAGGATAAATTATTTACCGATAAGATTTTTATACGATTCTACAGATAGTAATTCTTTTACTTCTTCTATGGAAGCTATATTTATTTTTACCATCCAACCATTTTCATAGGGATCGGAATTTACTAATTCTGGCTGTTGTTCTAATATTTTATTGAATTCTAGCACTTCACCAGTAAGTGGCATGAATAGGTCGGATACTGTTTTTACGGCTTCTACTGTGCCAAATACTTGGTTTTTGGTGATCGTTTCTCCAACACAGTCAATGTCTACAAATACGATATCACCAAGCTCGTGCTGCGCAAATGCTGTAATACCAATATAGGCAGTATTTCCGTCTATTTTTACCCATTCGTGTTCTGGCGTATAATAAAGGTTTT
>JAYUJA010000175.1:0-1578 GCA_043765495.1 Bacteroidia bacterium | reverse complement strand
CCGAAGATGATGTAATAACAAAAGAAAACAAATGGTTTTATAAATTAGTAAAAAATAGCATCGGCACTTTCTGGGCTACTGTGATAGCAATAGAAGTAATGGATCTAGTATTCTCTATCGATAATGTATTCGCAGCAGTGGGATTATCCAAAAATTTATCCATAGTGATGGCAGGAGTATTCATCGGTATACTAGCCATGCGATTCATTACACAGGCTTTTGTAAAACTGATGCAGCGTTTTCCAGCATTAGAGTATTCTGCATTCGCAGTGATTGCTATTCTGGGCTTAAAATTATTGTTCTCCGTAGTAGCACATTATTATGAAGGAGCATTAGTAGCAAAAGACTTCGCTCAAATAGCGAATTATCACCCAATCGTATCCCTAGTAGAAGGCATAGATAATACTGACGCATTCCACACTCCTTTCTTACAATCCCTTACTACCAACCCTGCCCCTGCAGAATATGCTCCAATGATAGAAAAAATCAAAACAGCTTCTCATGACGAAAAACATAGCAAAGAATTATACCTTTCATTATTCAATTTAGGAATATTTTGTTTTCCATTTTTGATAGGATTATTTATAAAACCCAAAGAAGAAAATAATTCATAGTAAACTTTTTATCATGAAACCTAAAAGAATAATACTCATACGACACGGACAGTCGGAAGGCAACGTAGACAAAGGAATATACGCACAAAAACCAGATTACACCCTAGAAATCACCGCCGAAGGAGTACAACAATCCTTACAAGCAGGGGTGCAATTACGAGAAATAGTAAAAGAAGAATCCGTATATTTTTATGTTTCTCCTATGTGGCGCACGCGAGGTACGTTTGAAAATATAGCCAAAGCATTGGATAGAAACAAAATAGACTACAGAGAAGAACCAAGAATACGAGAGCAAGAATGGGGACATTTCGTAGCACCAGAACAAAATTTAGTAATCAATAGTGAAAGAGATAGCTACGGTACTTTTTATTATAGAATACCAGATGGCGAGTCAGCAGCAGACGTATTTGATAGAGTAAGTGACTTTTTTGGTACTTTGTTTCGTGATTTTACCTTGGACGATTATCCAGAAAATACCGTAATCATCACCCATGGAATGACATTACGAATATTCCTAATGCGTTGGTTTTATTGGACAGTAGAAGAATTTGAACAGTACTCCAACCCGTACAACTGCCAAATAGTAGTACTGGAAATGAATGCTAATAACCATTATGAACTCCAAACTACACTCGAACAAAGAGAAAATAGAAACCCCTTCCAACGCCCAATAAAATTGTAACGTATTCATTTAAAATCCCTATCGTTTTTAGTTTAATTGTATGAAAATAGCTATAATAGGTGCTACTGGGCTAGTAGGCACTAAAATGATACAAGTATTAGAAGAACAAAATTTCCCAGTAACTACGTTTATACCCGTCGCTTCGGAACAGTCGGTTGGCAAAACAGTATTATTCAAAAATATTCCACATACGGTTGTTTCTATTGATACAGCCATTGCTATGCAGCCCGATATAGCTTTATTCTCTGCTGGTGGCGGTTTATCACTATCTATCGCCCCGTT
>JAYUJA010000174.1:0-1579 GCA_043765495.1 Bacteroidia bacterium | reverse complement strand
CTGATATTGCCTTAAATGTGGTTTCTTAAATCGTTGCACACTGTTCTATTAGCTTTTCTTTTTGTAGAAATATTTTTTATCGGGTAGAGTACTTAAATCCTATAAATAGATTATTTAAATCGTGTGTTCCTGCTCTTTTGAAGTCGTCTTTTTCAGAGTATTTTGAGAAATATCTAATATTTGCTTTAAAGGCTAACTCCATACAATGTCTTGCCATAAACAAAATAGGATAAGCAAGATGATCAACGTGCAATCCTGATTCATAAACTCTATTCATTAAAGCTTCAAAGGCATTTTGATAATTGTTTAAATATCCTCCAAAACTTAAATAGTATCCTATATAAGCATTGAATTGAGCTCTAGTTCGTTTATTATTTGGTATTTTATCCATGATTTCCTATTTTTTTTAATTACCACCAACACCAACAGTAAGTTACTACAAATATACAACATTAAAAGTAGATTCATATTTAATATAAACTTTTATTTTCTAATCAAATCCAATGCACACATCTTAAACGCATTAAAATCTAATTAAAATTATAATAATTTGATTATAAGTAATTTAGTCTTTATAATTAATTCATGGTTTTTAAAATTACATTTTTATTTCATAAACACTTGATTAGTAATAGGAAAATATTTTATTATTACAAACATACAACATTAAACCTCTTCTTCCTCCATTTTTAGTTGTTTTATAAAACAAGCCAGTGCAGCATACGTAGCGAAGTGAATGTTTTTGGAGCGCTGCTTGCCGAATGTAAATCCTTGGCATACCACACCACTAGGCGTAGCGATGGCAATATAGGTCAGCCCTAACGTGTCTTTTTGTGTAGTATCCGCAGGATTCGTAGTCCCTGAAATAGCCATACAATAGTCGCTTTGCAATAGCTTCTTGCCACGTATGGCTAGTTCTTTGGTAGCTTCTTCACTCACTGGGCTGTATGTATCTAGTATATCGCTCGGAACGCCTAGTAGATTTGTTTTTATGGCATTATTGTTGGCAATTATCCCGCCTCTAAAAAAGTCGTAATCCGTTTCTTGCTCTAACAACAAAGAAGTTATTTTGCCACCCGTAATAGTTTCTACTACTGCTAGGGTTTTCTTGTTTTTTTGTAATAAATTGCGAACAATAGTAGCTAATGGAATATCCTCTTCGGCTAGTATATAGTTGCCTACAAAGGTGTACAATTCGCTTACTTTTGAGTGTACATAAGGCAGTATAGTAGCAGGGTCGCCAGTGGCAGATATACGTAGTTTTTGAATACCATAGTTTGGTAAGTAAGCAAGGGTGTAGCCCGTAGCTAGGCTATCCTCCCAAACGGCTATTTTCTCCGCCAAACTGGATTCTGAAATACCTTGCAGCAATACGGTGTGGTGGTAGATAAATGGCAAAGAAAAATTTGATTTTAGGTACGGGATTATCTTTGTAGTGTACAGGTGCTGCGTCTCGGAAGGTATGCCAGGCGTGAATACGTAGGTAGTATTTTCTTTTTGTAATAGCATGCCCATCGCAGTACCTACGGCATTCATCAGTATAGTAGCGGCTGCGGGTAGGTGTGCTTGTTCTTCGTTT
>JAYUJA010000173.1:0-15232 GCA_043765495.1 Bacteroidia bacterium | reverse complement strand
CTGGTAAAAAAGAAAATGAGAATTTATTTTCTCTTTTACAGAACTAAAGTCTTTCAAAATTGCTCCCAAAGTTGCATTTATTACTTGAACTTACGTATATAAAACCGTAGCAAGGGCAAAACTTGTTATCCAATAAAAAACAAGTCTCTTCATTTGTATTTTCATTTTTTTTTATTTTTAATACTATTAAACAGCCCACAAATATACACTATTATCCCTTTTCTCCTACCACTACCTCTATCCCATTTGCGTTATTTTTATACACTATTAAAAACAATTCCCCACCTTCCTTTATTCTCAATTTTTTACACACATCTACATTCAGCAGAGGAGCATTTTTGATAATAATATTTACTTTTTCTATTTTATTTTGGACTAATATATCCCGTATCCCTTTCCAGTTACTTACATGCAATACCTTCAAGCCTATCCCAAAAAAATCACTTACCCACTCTTTGCTTGTATAAAGATGCGTATGCGGAGCTATTTTATCTACACCATAATACTGCCCAATACCCCCAAAATCTTGTGACTTCATCAAGGCAGGAGCTGGGATATACAAGTAGTTTTTTACCCCATCGTATACAATAGTCCCCCCAGATGAAGTATGCAGCAAAATAGCTTGCCCCTCCATACTCACACAACGAATAGGTACATTCGACACCTTTTCTACACTAAAATCCAATACAAACAACAACTCCCTTACCTCCTGTTTCCACTGCACTACATATACACAACTTACATACTGTAGCTGCTTTATAGCCAGTGAGATATCCAACAATGGAGCAACTTTTACCAATACTTTTTGGGTACTCCGTTTTAACATAGGCAACAGTTCCACCACATTCGGCGAACAAGCCTCTAGGTCTACTATTCTTTTATTATCACTTTCTCTGCGAGATGGGTCTACGTATATCCAGTCGTATACCTTCGTATTACTTTCCAAAAAACCCTCCAAGCTAGTAGTATGTACCGTTAAATTAGATAATTGAAATACATCTTTGTTATAATCTACTATTTGAGTTAAAAAAAAATCTACCTCCAAACAATCCACCTTCACACACCTTTTAGCAAAATAATAACTATCCACCCCCATTCCACCACTCCCATCTAGCACATTACCAGATACCAAATCCGCCTTATACGCAGCCGTTTTTTCCGACGAAGCCTGCTCCACCGATACCAATGTAGGGAATATAATAGCCCAATTAGAACACCAAGTAGGAAGCTTATTTTTTGCCTTCTGCCGAGCCTGCAATTGTAGTAACAACCAATCTTTATGCCTATGCTTGGTAAAATTTTTATCCAAAGCAAGTGCTTGTATGTTTTTGTCTTTCAGAGATAAAAGGTAAGGTAACTCTTTGCTTAAAATAGAAATATCCATAAAAAAATAAAATAATGCCCACAAAAATAGAATTTAACCTATTTCAAAAATAATTAACTAAAAATAAATAAATAGTTCATATCTAAAATATTTTCTTACCTTTGCACTCCTTATTATTATAGAAACTTCATAGGTATCCACAGAGGTTTCGCATAAAGTTTTAACAAACAATTAGTTATATGCCCGGTTTAATTGGAAAAAAAATCGGAATGTCAAGCATGTATAATGCCGCTGGTAAAAACATTCCTTGTACGATTTTGGAAGCGGGTCCATGTGTTGTTACTCAAATCAAAACTATCTCTGTAGATGGTTACGAAGCAGTACAACTAGGATTTGGTGACAAAAAAGAAAAACGTACCTCAAGACCCCTATCAGGTCATTTTAAAAAAGCAGGAGTAACTCCTAAACGTAAAGTAGTAGAATTTGCGTTCCCTGATCATTCTTACAAACTAGGCGATACCATCGACGCTAGCTTATTCCTAGAAGGCGAATACGTATCTGTAGTCGGTACTTCCAAAGGAAAAGGATTTCAAGGAGTAGTAAAAAGACACAACTTCGCTGGGGTTGGAGGTCAAACTCACGGACAGCACAACAGAGGTAGAGCACCAGGTTCGCTAGGAGCATCTTCTTACCCATCTCGTGTATTCAAAGGCATGCGTATGGCAGGAAGAATGGGAGGTGACCGTGTTACTGTTCAAAATTTAGAAGTACTAAAAATAGTTACAGACAAAAACCTGATAGTTATCAAAGGTTCAGTAGCTGGCGCTATTAATTCTTTCGTTTTAATTACTAAATAATCCCATGCAACTAGAAGTAGTAAACATACAAGGCAAAGCAACTGGTAAAACAGTATCGCTTAACGAGGAGATATTTAACATTACTCCTAACGACCATGTCATTTATTTAGATGTAAAACAAATACTAGCTAATAAAAGACAAGGTACTCATAAAACAAAGCAAAGAGCGGAAGTAGCTCGTTCTACCCGTAAAATAAAAAGACAAAAAGGAACAGGAGGTGCGCGTGCTGGTAGCTTAAAGAATCCACTTTTCAAAGGTGGTGGTACCATATTCGGCCCCCAACCAAGAGATTACTCTTTTAAGTTAAATAAAAAAGTAAAACGTTTGGCTCGTTTGTCAGCTCTTAGCTACAAAGCAACAGAAAAAAGTATCATCGTACTAGAAGATTTTAGCTTTGAAAAACCACAAACTAAAAAATACCTAGAACTTCTAAAAAGCTTGGAAGTAGAAGGTATGCGTACTCTTTTTGTAGTGAAAGAATACAACGATACAGACCCTATCATTCTTTCTGCACGTAATATCCAAAGAGCAGAAATAATAGAAGCTTATAAACTAAATACGTACGATATATTAAAAGCAAAGAGATTAATATTTTCAGAAGCTTCTCTATCTTTGACTACGGACTTTTTGTTAAATCTTAAATAATTTTTTCATTATGTTAAACAATATTATTGTAAAACCCATCATCACTGAAAAGTTTGTAAAGCATAATGAGAAAGCAGACGCTTTCAACAAGCAGCATGCAGGCAAACCAAAAAGAGAAGGTCGTTCACAAGAATTACACCCAACAAAACAATCTCAATACGCTTTTTGGGTATCGAAAGATGCGAACAAAATTCAAATCCGTAAAGCAATAGAAGAACTATATAGCGTAAACGTAGAATCCGTTCGTACCCAAAACTATATAGGTAAAGTAAAATCTCGTTATACCAAAAGTGGTTATACTGCTGGACGTGTAAAAACAGGTAAGAGAGCTATCGTCACTTTAGCAGTAGGCGAAGCGATCGATTTTTATGAAAATATTAATTAATTCAACCTCTACTAATGGCAGTAAGAAAATATAACCCCATAACCCCCGGTACACGTTTCAAGGTAGCAGATACCTTCGAAGATGTAACCAAACATACTCCCGAAAAGAGCCTACTTGGAACAGTAAAACGTACAGGAGGTAGAAATAATCAAGGGAAAATGACCATGCGCCACATCGGTGGAGGTCACAAAAAAAGATACCGTATCATCGACTTTAAAAGAACGAAAGACGGTGTAAATGCAGAAGTAATAGGCGTAGAGTACGATCCAAATCGCTCTGCACGTATCGCACTGGTACAGTATACCGACGGTGAAAAAACATACATCATCGCACCAAAAGACATCAAAACAGGTCAGCTAATTCAAAATGGCCCTAATGCACCTATTGAAATAGGAAATTGCTTACCATTAATCAATATCCCACTAGGTACTATTATTCACAACATAGAACTAAAACCAGGTAAAGGAGGAGAACTAGCACGTAGTGCTGGTACGTATGCCCAACTAGCTGCGAAAGACGGTAAATATGTTGTACTAAAAATGCCATCTGGAGAAACGCGTATGATACTAGCTACATGTAAAGCAACCATCGGAACAGTATCTAACCCTGACCACAGCCTAGTAGTAAGTGGTAAAGCAGGTAGAGAACGTTGGTTAGGACGCCGTCCACGTGTAAGAGGGGTAGCGATGAACCCAGTAGATCACCCAATGGGTGGTGGAGAAGGTCGTGCTTCAGGAGGTATTCCTCGCTCTCGTAAAGGCTTACCTTGTAAAGGTCGCAAAACCAGAGCACCAAAAAATCAATCTAACAAATTTATCATAGAACGCCGCAAAAAATAAGCAGTATAAATTATGGCAAGATCACTTAAAAAAGGTCCTTTTGTGGATCATCACCTAGAAAAAAAGGTGCTTACAATGCAGCAGTCTGCTAAAAAAACGGCTATCAAAACTTGGTCCCGTCGTTCTATGATAACCCCTGATTTCGTAGGACTAACGCTTGCTGTACACAACGGAAATAAACATATACCTGTATACGTTACTGAAAATATGGTAGGACATAAATTAGGCGAATTCGCCCCTACTCGTATATTCAGAGGCCATGCCGGTAAAAAAGATAAGGGGAGACGATAATATTTTATTCCATAAAAACTAAAAACTTGCATATTATATGGGAGCTAGAAAAAGAATAGCCGCAGAAAAGAGAAAAGAAGCGAGAAAAAGTATTGCACAATCTCGCTTAAATAATGTACCATCTTCACCACGAAAAATGCGTTTAGTAGCTGATTTAGTGAGAGAAATGAATATAGATAGAGCATTAGCAGTATTACAATATACTAACAAAGCTGTATCACCATTGCTATACAAATTATTGTCATCAGCTATCGCAAACTGGACACTCAAAAATCCAGACGCAGATATCGAAGCAGCAAATTTGTTTATCGCAAGTATTCAAGTGAACGAAGGACGTATGCTGAAACGTTTAAGACCTGCTCCGCAAGGACGTGGCTACCGAATCCGCAAGCGTTCTAATCACGTTAGCATTGTTTTAGGTAGTAGAAATTTAGCAAACTAATTAACTTATCATTTCATGGGACAAAAGGTTAATCCAATAGGCTTACGCCTCGGTATTATTAGAGGCTGGGACTCCAGCTGGTTCGGAGGAAAAAACTTTGGCGATAAATTAGCTGAAGACTACAAAATACGTAGATACCTCCACGCAAGGCTTGCAAAAGCAGCTATTGCAAAAATCGTCATAGAACGTACAGTGAAAGTAGTAACGGTATCTATCTATACGGCTAAACCTGGTATTATTATCGGAAAAGCAGGACAAGAAGTAGACAAAGTGAAAGAAGAGCTAAAACGTCTTACCAAAAAAGAAATACAAATTAATATCAACGAAGTAAAAAGACCAGAGCTAGACGCTAGACTAGTAGGAGAAAGTATCGCCCGTCAAATCGAAGGACGTATCTCTTACCGTAAAGCTATCAAAACTTCTATTACTTCCGCTATGCGCCTAGGTGCAGAAGGTATTAAAGTAGTTATATCTGGACGTCTAGGAGGTGCAGAAATGGCACGTTCTGAAATCTATAAAGATGGAAGAACTCCACTACACACTTTGCGTGCCGATATCGATTATTTCTGGGCAGAATCGCATACAGTATACGGACGCTTGGGTATCAAAGTTTGGATATGCAAAGGCGAAGTATACGGTAGAAAAGAATTATCCCCTATCAGCGGGCAGTTTGCACAAAGTAGCGGAGGAGTATTTTCTAACAATAACGATAGAAATGACAAAAACGATAGAAAAGAAAAAGGAGACAAAGGAGGATTCAAAAAACGTAAAAAATAATATAAAATCCCTCTATTACAGAGGGATTTTTTTGTTAAAATAAAAAGAAGTTTGTTATTAATTTAGTATATTTGAACTTTGTTTTTCTTGTTTTTGTCTAATTTTTTATTACATTTGCACTGTTGCAATACAAACAATGCATTTTTATAGTTATTTCGCACATAACACAAGGCTAATTGGTTCATTGCAAATATAATATATTTGCAATTCGTTTCCGAACACAACCGCCTAACATTTACTCTACAAAGATAGGTCTTTTCTATGGATTGAACAATTTTTTAAAAGCGAATGTCGTGAGAAATGATAAATGGTGGTGTAATATAAGTCGTTAAATATTCTTTGTCCTATGCTAACTCTTTCAGTAAACCTTATTCTTCTTGTTATAAACATAGTTGTTGTTGTGATAATGGTGTGTGTTGATAACATGAATAAAAAAAAATAGTAGTGTTCCGAAACAAATATTGAGTTATCTATTTAAAAATAAGCTATTTAGATTTAATATTTTGATTGTAATTATTTTACAAATCTTTGCTGTGTGTTCCTAGCCCAAGATAGGACATGCGGCTACACAATTTAATTTAACAGTTTTCTATTACAATGGAGTGGGAGTAGCAATGAGCAAAAAAAAAGCTGCTTATTGGTGTCAAAAAGCACATAATAATGGTTCAAAAAAAGCAAAAACATTCTGGAAAAAAAATGAATTATACAAATATAAATAACAATCCACACACAAGCTATATACCCATAGCTTGTTTTTTTATGGGTTATATTCCTAAAACGTAGATAGATACTGTAAAAAACGTATTTTTGCAATTATAAAATTTAAGTTTCTTATACTATATATGTCTATTCTAAAAAAAGATACCCTTCCTTTTGGCTTGTTAGTAGGGGTGTTGTTCCCTTTCGTAATAGGGGCTATCTGTTTTCTTATCAATTATATAATCACCCAGCAAACAGGCAAAACAGTGTTTAGTTTTAGTGGCGTAGTGATGCTGGCTATTATGGTAAATTTATTCCCATTTATGAAATATACTAGCTCTTGGGAATGCGATAATACAGGAAAAGGCATATTGATGGTCACTATAGTATTGGTAATTATATATGTAATATTAAAATGGACAAGTTTCTCCATTGGCTCTTATTCTTTCTAAATTCTTTTCATGGTAATGAAATATTTCGGCTTTCTAGCAATAGCTTATCTCTTATTTTCGGGTTGTAGTAAAAACAAAGTAGACGTACCTGCCTACCTAGCCATAGATAGCATCAGCCTGTCTACGAACTATGTATACGAAGGCACTGCCTCACACAAAATCACCGATGCATGGGTATACGTAGACAATAACCTGGTAGGCATTGTAGAGCTACCTGCCAAAATCCCAATCAGTAAAATAGGTAAACACCAACTACAAATAGGATCAGGAATAAAAGTAAATGGTATCACGGCTACTCGTGCCGCCTACCCTTTTTACAAATACTATATACCAGATAGCACCACATTCAATAGAGAACAAACCATCACTATAAACCCAGTAATAACCTATTTTAACTCTACCGCTTTTTTATACCTAGAAGATTTTGAAGGATCTGGGATAAACCTAGTGACTACTGCAAACAGCCAATCTACGTTATTACGTAGCACTTCGGCAGGCGAGGTTTTTGAAAAAACAGCAAGTGGTAAAAGTACTATTGCAGCATCGGATAGTATAGTAGAAATAGTTTCTGTAAATGACTTCGTACTGCCAATACCTACTGCGACAGCTTATTTAGAACTAAATTATAAAAACCAAGCCGACCTACAAATACTATTACAAGCAAACTACCCTAGTGGAGCAAAGCTATATTCCAACGATTTGGTAGGGCTAAACCCTTCCGACACATGGAAAAAAGTGTACGTAGATGTATTAAACCTATCCCGATCTACTAACTTCCCAGCTGGTGCATATAGCTATAATCTAGTGATACGAGGCGTAAAAAGAAATAATCCTGCTGCTGCAAGCATCTGGATAGATAACCTAAAAATAGTAGCCAATTAACTAACAATATGCTTACTATAAAACAATGCCAATCCAAAGCTACTAAAAACCTTATACTAGTAGATATGTGTGCTGCAATAGTGGCATGGCTGTTGTTTTATTTATACAGAAAAATAGAAATAGAACCTTGGGTACCTAGTGCTAGATTGTTGGAAAAAGATTTTTCATTATTACACCTATGGGATTTAGTAGGAGACGTAAAATTAGGAATAGGATTACTGACTACCTTACTGTTTTGGTATATTCTACATTTTTTGACAGGCTACTACAACACGCCTTACAAGCATTCCAGAGTAGAAGTACTAGGCTATACACTACTTACTTCATTAATAGGAAGTGTAGCCATCTTCTTTGGGTTAGTGATCGACGATGTAATAAGTTCTTATACTAATTATTATTCTCTATTAGGCTGGTTACTGGTGCTTTATTTTGTTTGTTTCAGCATAGGACGGATAGGTATTACTAGCTATCATATACGCCAATTAGCCGATAATAAAGTATATAGCCCGAGTATAATCATAGGAAGTGGTAGCAAAGCATTAGAACTATACGAAGATATTAAAAAATCTAACGATGGCACAGTAGTAATGGGTTATGTATCTATATTGGAAGAAAAAGACAAGCGAATGCCCGAAGCAGTACCATACATTGGCGGCACAGAAGAAATAAATACTATCCTGCAACAATCTGCCATAGAAAAAGTAATGTTAGCACCTGAATACGACGAGTACGAAGCATTAAAAGAAATACTTATCCAGCTGCGATACCATAATATACAAGTAGTATCCATCATGGAAAACAGAGATATACTCACAGGAAAAGCATTAAGCAACAATATTTTAAATATTCCGTTATTAGAAATTTTTCCAGATACTATCTCGCAATGGCAAAAATCTGCCAAAAGATGCTTTGATGTAAGTATCGCCATCATCGGAATTATTATCTTATTGCCAGTATACATTATCGTAGCAGCAATGGTAGTAATGGGTTCACCAGGAGGAATTTTTTATACCCAAGAAAGAATAGGGCTGCAAGGTATACCTTTTCGTATTATAAAATTCCGATCCATGTATAGCAATGCAGAACAAAAAGGCCCAGCACTATCCTCCGATAATGACCCACGTATTACGCCATTTGGCAGGTTCATGCGCAAAACAAGACTAGACGAAATACCCCAATTTTGGAACGTACTAAAAGGCGATATGTCCATCGTAGGCCCCCGCCCAGAAAGGCAGTTTTACATCGACCAAATAATACAAAAAGCACCACATTATCGCCTTACTATGCGTATAAGACCAGGGATAACCTCTTGGGGGCAAGTAAAATATGGCTATGCCGAAAATGTAGACGAAATGATACAACGATTACGTTACGATATACTATACGTAGAAAACATGTCGTTAGGGCTAGATATACGCATTATTATCCACACTATCATTGTAGTACTAAAAGCAAAAGGGAAATAATTTTTTCTTATTTTTAAAAATCCAATATACTAATTATGTTTTATAAAATAACTTTATGTGGGATTACTAGTTGTTTATTACTTGCTTGCCAGCACACCAACAACAGCGTACAAGTATCCGATGCTATCCTAAAATCGCAGCAAGTACGAGAGGACGAAAGCATCGAAATGAATAAACGAATGGTAGCAGAAGGCGAAATAAAAATCAAACAGTACATTGCCAGCAAAAACCTATCCATGCAACGGACAGGTACAGGATTATATTATAGAATAGAGGGAGAAGCTACTGGCAATAAAGTTCTTACAAAAGATATAGTACACCTAAAAACAAAAGTATATCTACTGAACGATTCTTTGTGTTATGAAACAGCAGGCGATAGCGTATCCCAGTTTGTAGTAGGCTATGCAGCAGTAGAATCAGGGTTACAAGAAGGACTAAAATATATGTGTGCTGGACAAAAAGGAATTTTCCTACTACCTACCCATCTAGCCCATGGACTTTCAGGAGATAACAATAAAATACCGCCCGCTACAGCTATTCGGTACGATGTAGAGCTATTAAAAATAGAAAAACAAAACTAAACACACGGTATTTTTCAGTATTTTGTATAAAAAAATAAATGAATTTAATTACTAATCAATACGATACTTTTGTAATACTAAACAACAAAAAACAGAGATATATTTTTTAAATTAGTAGGATATTACATGTATATTTTTTATCTTTATAAAGAATTTAATTGAATACTTCTAATGAAAAATACAAAAAACAGTAGTTTATTCCTTTTAGGAAGCATGGCTACAATAGGGATACTACTAACCATAAGTTGCAAAAAAACAGAAACCGATACTACATCTCCTTACATAATAGATACAGCTAACCATGGCAATGTTGTTCTTACTAATGTAAGCGACCCTACACCTGCTTATGTACAACTAGCACCAGAAGAAACACAGATGCTAGGCTTCATCAATGAAATACGAGCTAGTGGCTGCCAGTGTGGTACAGAGTTCATGCCTCCTACCACCCCTCTTACTTGGCACGATAAACTAGAAAAAGCTTCTTACGACTATTCGGAACTGATGTACACCAGTAATGTCACTATCACTACACTCAACCATAATGTAGGTGGCACAACAGCTGGACAACGCATAGAAGCTGCTGGATACGTATGGGCAGCTTATGCTGAAAATATAGCAATGCGTATAGGCGGAAAATTCCAAGTACAAGAAATATTTAATGCTTGGAAAAATTCCCCAGGGCATTGCGTAAATATGATGCGCCCTAATGTAAAAGAACTAGGAGTATCCCATTATTTTCAAAATAGTAAAGACTACTGGACCATGGAACTAGCCCGAAGAATGCAATAATAATTACTCCCAGCCATTATCCCCAAAACTATTATACGCAGTATCTGTGATTATAAGATGATCCAATAATTGTATATCCAATAGTTTTGCAGCCTGTGCTATTTTAGCCGTAATATCTCTATCCGCTTGGCTAGGAGCAAGGTTTCCTGATGGGTGATTATGGGCAATAATAATACTACTTGCAAGATTTTCAAGGCATTCTTTTAACAATAAACGTATATCTATCACCGTACCACTGATGCCACCTATGGATAATTGGCTATATTTTATAACCTTATTCGCCCTTGAAAGGTATATCACCCAAAACTCTTCATGCTCCAGCGACTCCATCATCGGCGATAGTAAATGGTAAGCTTCTTGGCTAGTAGTGATACTGTTGCGTTGTAGGGCATCGGCTTGTCTTCGGCGTTTGCCTAGTTCCAAAGCTGCGATGATAGTAATGGCTTTTGCCTGTCCTATGCCTTTTATTTTCATAAAATCCAATATCGTCTTTTTACTTAATTCTACTAGATTACTATCTGCTAGTTGTAAAATATCCTGTGCCAAAGCCACCGCCGTCTTTTTGGTAGTGCCTGTACCAAGTAGTATGGCTAGGAGTTCTGCATCGGTAAGAAAATCAACCCCTTTGTGTAATAATTTTTCTCTAGGTCTTTCTTCTTCTGCCCATTTTTTTATTGGTAAAAAATCCATTTTCAAATTAGTTGGTGTACAAATATATTTATAAATCCGTTAAAGCTTCCATTCTAGCAATATTTTTTTAAGAAATAGGATAATATATGTATATTTGTGGCTTTTGTAAAACACTATATTTAGTACACTTCTATACTTCGTTAATCATGGTAAATAGCTTTTTAGTAACTTCTCTTATTATTGTCATTATTTTTGTAATCACGCTTGGCATTGCCGCATATAGCACGTATGCAGAAAGAAAAGTATCCGCTTTCATGCAAGATCGTATAGGCCCAGATAGAGCAGGCAAATGGGGATTGCTGCAACCACTAGCCGATGCAGGCAAAATGTTTTTTAAAGAAGAAATTATTCCAAATACTTCCGATAAGTTTTTATTCTTGCTAGGACCTTCCTTGTCCATGCTCACTGCATTGATGACGAGCGTAGTAATACCTTGGGGCGGGCAAATGTCTTTATTTGGAGAAACATTTACCCTCACAGCTTCTAACATGGATATCGGTATTTTGTACATATTCGCAGTAGTATCGCTAGGGGTATACGGCATCATGATTGGTGGCTGGGCTTCTAATAATAAATTTTCGCTAATAGGAGCAGTAAGAGCATCGTCCCAAATGATAAGTTATGAACTAGCAATGGGACTATCTATCATCGCTTTGGTAATGACTACTGGCACCATGAATCTGAGCGAAATAGTAACACAACAACAAGGAGAATGGGGCATGAATTGGAACATACTCTACCAGCCGTTTGGATTCATTATATTTATTACTTGCTCATTTGCAGAGTGTAATCGTACACCATTCGATTTGCCAGAGTGTGAAACAGAACTAGTAGGAGGCTACCATACCGAATACAGTAGTATGAAACTAGGATTATACCTATTCGCCGAATATATCAATATGTTTGTTTCTTCTGCTTTCATGGTTACACTGTATTTTGGTGGCTATAATTTTCCAGGAATGAACCTTATTACCAATCCTACTGTAATGACACTAGTAGGAACAGGCGTATTCTTTGCAAAAATATTGTTTTTTATCTTTTTCTTTATGTGGATAAGATGGACACTTCCTCGTTTTCGTTACGATCAATTAATGAAATTAGGCTGGCAAATATTTATCCCGCTATCCTTGTTAAATATACTACTTACAGGAGGATTCATTTTATTAAAAAACAATTAATAGTTTACTGTAAAAAAAATCTGTTATAATGTAAGATAGTACCTAGGTTTTGTTATTTTTGTAGGATTAAAAATTCATTCCAAAAATATACCTATGAAAACCTTACTCCTATCCGTCCTTTTACTGCCTTGGCTTTGTGTACACGCACAGTCAGGTAGTATATCTTATTTGCCTAACAAAGGGCAATGGCAAACTCCGATTATCTACCAAGCAAAAGTGCCAGGTGGTACTGCATTTTTAGAAAAAGATAAATTTACTTTTTATCTCATTCACCCAGATGATAACCACCAAATACACGATTTGAGACACGGAAAACTAAAAGAAAAAGACGTTTCTATTCGTTCCCATGCTTTTCATATTAATTTTATAAACGCTACTACCAACCCTAGTATTACAAGCCAAAAAGCTAGCAAAGAATATTACAATTATTTTATAGGAAAAGATGCTTCTAAATGGGCTAGCAATGTAAGAGGGTATGAAAGCGTTACGTACCACGACTTGTACGACGGTATCAGCATGAATGTATACAGCTCTTCGAATAATATAGAATACGACTGGATAGTAAAACCTAGTGCCAGTACCGACCAGATAAAAGTAAACTACGAAGGAATAGACAAACTATCGGTACTAAAAAATGGGAATTTATCTATCCAAACAAGCGTAGGCAACCTAGAAGAGACAAAACCATACAGCTACCAAATTATTCATGGAAAACAAAAAGAAGTTAGCTGCAAATACAAACTAGATGCTGGTACTAATACTGTAACCTTCGAATTCCCTAACGACTATAACCACCAATACCCTTTGGTAATAGATCCTGTACTAGTATTTGCTACATTTAGTGGTAGTACTTCCGATAATTTTGGTTGTACAGCTACCTACGACGAGGCAGGAGATGCATACATGGGAGGCGTATCATTTGGGTTTGGATACCCATTAACCATAGGAGCTTTTCAGACTACCTACGACCCAGGAGCTAGTGGCGGTGGCGGTATGAAAACAGACATGTCTATCAGTAAGTTTAGTGACGATGGCACCCAGCTACTATATTCTACCTACCTTGGTGGCAATGGTAACGATGCACCACACAGCCTAGTAGTAAATGATAATAATGAACTTATTGTATTAGGTACTACTGGCTCTACGAATTACCCAACAACAACTACTGCTTTTAGTCCAAATTTTAATGGTGGCGTACCTATTTTAGTAGAAGGATATTTGAATTACTTAAATGGCTGCGATATTGTAGTAACCAAATTTAACGCCACAGGTACTGCTTTACTAGGCTCTACGTATGTAGGCGGTAGCCAAAACGATGGATTAAGCTCCCAAGGTGCATTGAACCACAATTATGCGGATATATTTCGAGGCGAAGTAATCACCGATCCACAAGGCAATATTTATGTTAGCTCCACTACCCAATCCACGGATTTTCCTATTGTCAATGCTTTTCAAACTATCCCTGGTGGCTTACAAGATGCAGTAGTATTCAAGCTATCGCCCGACTGCTCGTTTATGCTATGGAGTTCTTATCTGGGTGGCAACTTAAACGAAGCTGGCTATGGCATTGATTTTGATTCTAACCTTGATGTATTTGTATGTGGTGGCACAGAAAGCTCTAATCTAGCTACTACTATTGGTACTATACACAGCACCTACCAAGGCGGAAGTTTGGACGGTTTTTTATTCAAAATAAACAATACTGGTAGCAGTGTTCTAGCAGCTACATACATCGGTACGCCTTCTTATGATCAAACTTATTTTGTACGGGTAGATAATTTTAATAATGTATACGTATATGGGCAAACCAATGGGACGTATCCTATACAACAAGCCATAGGAAGTAGTGGCATTTTTAGCAATCCTAATAGTGGACAATTTATCCATTCCTTGAATACGAATCTTACTACTACTTTATTTTCTACGGCGATAGGTACAGGTAGAGCAGGCGTGATAGATATAGTACCATCTGCTTTTATGATTAATAGATGCAAGCAGATATACCTTTCTGGCTGGGGTGGTACAGTAGGTTTAGATGAAAGTACTACTATCGGGCTTCCTATTACTGCTGATGCTTTTGATAGTAATACCGATGGCTCTGATTTTTATATTGCACAGCTAGATGCAAATTGCGAACAACTTCTGTATGCTACTTTCATGGGAGGCGGGCAAAGTGCCGAACATGTAGATGGTGGCACTAGTAGGTTCGATAAAAGAGGCGTAGTATACCAATCCGTATGTGCGGGCTGTGGTGGGCGTAGTGATTTTCCTACTACCCCGAATGCTTGGTCTACTACGAATAATTCCTTTAACTGTAATAACGCATTGTTCAAATTTGCAGTATCGCCTATCATCGCCAATATCGATACCCTTATGGAACCCGCTTGCGCGCCAGGTATCATACAGTTCAATAATTTAAGCCAAGGAGCTACTAGTTTCTTTTGGGATTTTGGCGATGGGCAGACTTCTACCGAAGAAGCTCCTACCCACCGTTATAATACGCCTAATCGGTATACTATTACCCTCATTGTATCCAACCCTAATTCATGCCAAGAAAGCGATACTATCTACTCTCACATACAGGTAAATGCACCGCCTACAGCTACTATCGATCCTATTGCTAATTTTTGTTTGGGAGATAGTGTGCAACTTACTGCCCATGGCGCTACTACTATACGATGGATAGAAGGCAATGGTATAGCAAACCCAAATACAAATCCCGCTACTGCTATGCCCAATGGCAGCCCTTATACCGTAGAAGTAACCGATACCAATGGGTGTAAAGATACGCTTTCTATCAACCCTCCATTGTATCCGCCTCTGGTTATTAATCTGGTAGATAGTATCGTAATAGATTTTAGACAAAGCCAAGGCTTATCCGTAAGCGTAGATGGGCAGGGGCTTACTACCTATGGCTGGGTACCCGACCCTACT
>JAYUJA010000172.1:0-1588 GCA_043765495.1 Bacteroidia bacterium | reverse complement strand
AGAATAATTTATTCATTAGAAAGCCGATTTTAGGTGTTGTTAAGAACTACAAAATTAGCCTTTCTTTTTTAATCAACATTTTTTATCGGGTAGAGTAAAAAAAGTAGTAACAAAAAGGTATAACCCCATTACTGTACATAAGCAAAAAATAGTAAATTCTGACTCTTTTCTCGACACATTACGTGTTATAAACCCTTATTCTCGTTGGAGTTGGTATGCTATCTATACTTATAATAATCAAACGAAAGTAGTACATACCAACGATTATGGTGCAGATTTATTCCCCGAAATTAGAGAACATGAAGCTACTCCTTTTCATAAGTATATAAACCTATGCCTGTATGCACATACGCCTAATAAAGCTTTATTACAAGAAATAGCAGATACCTACCTATCCAACGAATAAACTACTATATTTGTACTTTATTTCTTATAAAGAAAAGCAATTAATCTAATAGTATTATGAGAAGCTGGGACGAAGCTGTTTTATTGTTTATAAATGGACTTAATACTCCTTTTTTAGATACGTTTTTTTATGTAGTTACAGGGGAATTTTACTGGACAGCTGGTATTATAGGTGTTATCTTATTGGTTATCAAATACCAGAAACCCCAATACAGGTTGATGAATATATTGGGTATAGCCCTTACTTTCGGTGTGAATGACTTGATAAGCCTTTACGCCTTCAAAAAGGTATTTTTTAGATTACGCCCCTTGAATTCGCCAGATATTCGTGAATTGCTACATATAGTAGATCCGCATGAAAGTAATTATAGTTTCCTATCAGCTCACTCTTCTAATTCTATGGCTATCGTCGTGATGGCTATCCTGCTCTTGCCTACTAGTAAGCCTGCATGGATAGTGCCAACCGTACTAGGCTGGGCTTTTATGACGTCTATTAGTAGGATATACCTAGGCATGCACTACCCCGTAGACGTGCTTACTGGCTGGGGGCTAGGTACTATCGTGGCTTTTGGTATGAAAGAATTATACGACCAATATACGCCTTCCATCTACAAAAAAATGTACTAAAAAAGTATTTATTTATCTTGGCATAGCTCTATGAGTATCCCGCCTGTAGTTTTTGGGTGCATGAAAATAGTTTTCTTATTATTCGCCCCTTGTTTTGGCTCATCACTCAAAAATATAAATCCTTCTGTTTTTAGTCTGTCTATTTCAGAGGTTATATCGTCTACTTTCATGGCTATGTGGTGCAATCCATCTCCACGCTTTGCTAGGAAGTTAGAAATAGGGCTTTTGTCGTGCAGTGCTTCTAACAATTCTATTTTACTTTCTCCTATTTGAAAAAAAACTGTTTTTACGCCTTCACTTTCTACTATTTCTTCTTTGTAAGGAGGTATTCCCAATAGTTTTGTATACAATGCGATAGCGTTTTGTAAATCTTTCACTGCAATTCCTAGATGGTCTATTTTATTTAGCATAATTTTATCTTATTAAATGGATATTTTATAGATAAATACATTTAAGGTTTATAAAAACCAACTTTTGGGTGATGGAAAAATTTTTTAATTTTTTGGGTTTGTAGCTTAAGGCTTTCAAAAGCGTTAGATAATTTAGAATGAAGTTC
>JAYUJA010000171.1:0-15364 GCA_043765495.1 Bacteroidia bacterium | reverse complement strand
AAGTAATCATATAACCGATATCGTATACGTACAAAATACCACAGGTATGAATCCAAATTTATCTGCCCAAAGTTTTGAGAACAATGCCAATACTATACTAGTACGCAACGAAGACCCGAATACCATCTATTGGAAAATAAATACTATGGTAGGAAATAATAGCAATCAATCTTTTTATTTACCATTAGTAGAAGATACAGTTACTTACCAAAAAGATGCCTTTATTAGTTCTACTTACGATATGAATGCCTTCCCAGCTGCTGCAAAATTATATTTCGATATAGCTTATGCTAGAAAAGACGCTAATTCTAACGACAAACTTCTAATCTATTTTTCATCGGATTGTGGTGCAAACTGGAATTTAAGATACAGCAAAGCAGGAAATACACTAAAAACAGCTGCGGATAGGGTAGCACCTTTTGTGCCTACTGCGAATGAGTGGAGAGGAGACGCTATCAACATTCCTTCTTCGTACTTGACATCTACTGATTTTAGATACAAATTCGAATTACTATCATGGCGAGGAAACAATATTTATATAGATAATATACGCATAGAAGACCCAGCTACCGCAGGCATTACTACCAATAAAGCGTTGGCTAATAGTATTAATGTATATCCAAATCCTGCTACCGATCGTATATCTTGGGACTATGCAAGCACCTACAACCCTATTCAAAAAATAGAATTAATGGACATAAGCGGTAAAATACTACTTTCTACTGCTATTAAAAATACAAACTCTATCGAAATCCCAGCCAATACCGCTGCTGGTGTATATACTTGCAAAATAGTGCTAGCCGATGGAACTACTGCCTACAACAAACTAATAATCCAATAGATACTGATGATACAATTCTCTGATAGTTTTCCTTTCATTATTGCAGGGCCATGTAGTGCAGAGTCCCAAGAACAAGTATACAGCATTGCGTTAGAATTACAACAAAAAGCAAGTATACAGCTTTTTAGAGCAGGTATATGGAAACCTCGTACACGCCCAGGCTCTTATGAAGGAGTAGGAGAAAAAGGACTAGCATGGCTTCAAAAAATACAACAAGAATTATCCATGCCAGTGTGTATAGAAGTAGCTACCGCCCAGCATGTAGAACTCGCCCTGAAATATGGTATAGATGTACTGTGGATAGGCGCACGTACGACAGTAAACCCTTTTTCGGTACAAGAAATAGCTGAAGCACTGCAAGGAGTAAACATACCCGTGATGGTAAAAAACCCTATGTACGCCGATCTACAACTATGGATAGGTGCGATAGAAAGACTCAAAAAAGTAGGAATACAAGAAATAGCAGCGGTACACAGAGGGTTTTTTAGTGGCAATACGACAGTATACCGCTACCCACCTATGTGGCAGATACCCATTGAGCTACGATTACAGTTCCCAGATATACCTATTTTTTGCGACCCAAGCCATATTACAGGCAATAGTATGCTAGTAGCAGAAGTAAGTCAAAATGCACTGGATATGGAAATGCAAGGGCTAATGATAGAAGTACACAATACCCCTACACAAGCATTAAGCGACGCCAAACAGCAGATTACCCCAACAGCGTTACAAACATTATTACAAGAACTAAAAATAAAGCAAGCCACTATACCCAATACAGTCGCTACCCAGAAATTACACGAAATAAGACAAAAAATAGATACCATAGACGATACACTATTACAAATGCTAGCTACCCGCATAGAATTAGTAAAACAAATAGCCATCGTAAAGCAAGAAAATGAATTAACTATATTACAGCTAGATAGATGGAAAGAAATAATGGCTACCCGTCCCGAAAAAGCAAAAGAAATGCTGATAGATACTAATTTTGTAAAACAACTATTCCAACTGATTCACGACGATTCAATTTATGAACAATTACGTTTTATGCAAAGAAATAATAACCCCTAGAATGTACTTAATTTTTTAATCCATGACTTCCAAATCCATTAGTAAAGCAAAAAGTAATCTGTTTTTTATTCTATCTGGAATATTCATAGCCAATGCTGTAATTGCAGAAATCATTGGTGTAAAACTATTTTCTTTTGAAAAAACACTTGGTATTCCTGCTGCTCAATTGCCTTGGTGGAATGGGAATACACTAGATTTTAATTTGAGTGCAGGTGTCATGCTTTGGCCGTTAGTATTTATTCTATCCGATATTATTAACGAGTATTTTGGCACAGAAGGAGTAAAAAAAGTCACTTATTTCGGTGTTATTATCATCGCCTATACTTCCATGGTATTATCAGGAGTAAATACCTTACAACCCGCAGATTTCTGGGTACAAACACGCACGGATTTTAATATCAATACCGCATTTACAGCTTTATTTGGGCAAAGCATTCATATCATCATTGGTTCTATCATCGCTTTTATTACTTCCCAACTACTAGATGCTTCTATTTTTCAATTCATAAAAAAAAGAGCTGCAAACACTAACGGAAGCAAAGGAATATGGCTACGAGCTACTTTATCCACAGCTATATCCCAACTCATAGACAGTTATTTAATACTCCTGATTGCCTTCTACTGGCTCGGAAACTGGCCGATCGAACAAGTGCTACAAGTAGGTACAGTACAGTATATTTATAAAATGGGAATGACTATCGTACTTATCCCATTACTATACATCGTACACGCCATTATAGATAATTACCTAGCCAAAGCCGAAGAATAATCCTACGTGCTATGTATATTTTGCATAACTCAAAAATATAAAATACCTTTGCATTTCATTCCTTTTATTATTTTAATAATCAAAAAATACTATTTATGTTAAGAACACATACTTGTGGCGAATTACGCATTTCTACGGTGGATTCTGTAGTTACTTTATCTGGCTGGATACACCGTGTACGACAGTTGTCGGGTATGAATTTCATAGAATTAAGAGACAGGTACGGCATTACCCAACTATCTTTCCAGCAAGCTACTAATCCTGAATTATACAACCTATCTAATACATTAGGAAGAGAATACGTAGTAAAAATAGTAGGAAAAGTAATAGAAAGACAAAGCAAAAACACCAAGCTACCTACTGGCGACATAGAAATAGAAGTACAATCTGTGACTATCTTAAATATTTCCAAAAACCCACCTTTCACCCTAGAAGATGACACCGATGGCGGCGACGAATTGCGCATGAAATATCGGTATTTGGATTTGAGAAGAAACGCTGTACGTGCGAATTTGGAATTACGCCATAAAGCAGCACAATGTACCCGCGAATACTTGAATAACCTCGATTTCCTAGAAGTAGAAACCCCTTATTTGATAAAATCTACTCCCGAAGGTGCAAGGGATTTTATCGTACCTAGCCGTATGAATGCAGGGCAATTTTATGCTTTACCACAGTCGCCACAAACGTTCAAACAATTGCTAATGGTAGCAGGATTAGATAGATACTACCAAATAGTTCGCTGTTTTAGAGACGAAGATTTGAGAGCCGATAGACAGCCAGAATTCACACAAGTAGATGTAGAAATGACATTCGTAGAACAAGAAGATATTTTACAGATATTTGAAGGGTGGATAAAATTTGTATTCAAAACCATAAAAGGCATAGATATTCCCGCACTGCCACGTATGACTTTTGACGATGCTATGAAAAATTATGGTTGTGACAAACCTGATATTCGTTTTGAAATGCTACTACAAGATATCACTACTACCGTGAAAGGCTATGATTTTCCAATATTTGAAGCAGCAGAATACGTGGTAGCTATCGTAGCCAAAGGAGCAGCTACCTACACCCGCAAAGACATAGACGCATTGACAGATTTCGTAAAACGCCCACAAGTAGGCGCAAACGGACTAGTATATATCCGATATAATGAAGATGGAACACTAAAATCCTCCGTAGACAAATTTTACGATACTGCAGCTTTACAAAAAATAGCCAATGAGGTAGGTGCATCTCCAAATGATTTAATATTGCTACTAGCTGGAGAAAAATCCAAAACTCAAAAAGCTATGTGCGAACTTCGCTTGCATACAGGCAGCTTATTAGGGCTACGCACCAAAGGGACATTTGCTTGCTTATGGGTAATAGATTTTCCTTTATTAGAATGGAACGAAGACAATAACAGATGGATAGCAGTACACCACCCATTCACTGCCCCAAAACCCGAACATATTCAACTACTAAATACCAACCCGGCAGAAGTAAAAGCAGACTGTTATGATATGGTAATCAACGGGATAGAAATGAGTAGTGGTTCTATGCGTATCTACAACAGAGAAATGCAGGAACGTATGCTACAATTATTAGGATTTAGTAAAGAAGATGCAAACGAAAAATTTGGCTTTTTGATGGAAGCTTTTGAGTATGGCGCTCCGCCGCATGGTGGTATAGCTTTTGGCTTTGATAGACTATGTTCTATTTTGGGAGAAGCAGATAGTATTCGTGATTTTATTGCATTCCCTAAAAATAATGCAGGAAAAGATGTCATGATTAATGCCCCATCAATAGTAGATACCGAACAACTGACAGAATTACATTTAGCTATCCAAATCCCTACCAATGAAAATAGTAAGTTATAATGTAAATGGCATACGTGCAGCTCTTACCAAGGGTTTTGCAGAATGGTTAGCAAATAGTGATATAGACATTATTTGTTTACAAGAAATAAAATGCAAGGAAGAACAGTTAGATACTACTATATTTACGAATATTGGATACCATAGCTATTGGTATCCTGCCGAAAAACCTGGGTATAGCGGCACAGCTATCCTTACTAAACTATTGCCCAAAAACGTAATAAAAGGCTGTGGAATAGAATTATACGACAACGAAGGTAGAATTATAGTAGCCGAATACGAACATTTTGCAGTGATGAGTGTGTACATGCCATCAGGGGCGAGTGGAGAAGCTAGGCAAGGTATCAAAATACAATTTTTAGAAGATTTTCAGAAATATATTGCTGTACAAAAAATACAATCTCCTGCTTTATTTGTAGCAGGAGATTACAATATAGCACATACAGAAATAGATATTCACAATCCCAAAGCAAATGTTAAATCTAGCGGCTTTCTAGTGGAAGAAAGAAACTGGTTATCCGATTTTTTTAGTAGTGGCTATGTAGATACGTTTAGAATGTTTCACAAAGAACCGCACCAATACAGTTGGTGGAATTACAGAACCGCTGCAAGACCTAAAAATCAAGGCTGGCGGATAGATTATATTAGCGCAGACAGCAGCTTATCCGATACTATTACCGATGCTGGAATACTTGCCGATGTAGTACATTCGGATCATTGCCCCATCTATGTGACGATGAAACTGTAATTTATGGATTATGTATCTGTTGCGAAGCTATAGTATCCAAAAGAGGTAGATTACATTTTCTACATATTTCACAATTCGTACGATTAAACCACAAATCAGCATCTTTCAGAATAGGATCAAAAAACGCAAAATCGGTTTGTTTTTTAGTTAATTTATTCCAAAACAATTTCCGCTTAAAATCGTCGTTTAGTAAGTATTTTAACGCTCGAATAGGGTTTTTCTTTACATACGATTTCGTATTTGGATATTGGGATAGTAGTAGCACTGCCCAGTTATCCAACTGTTGTACGATGGTGTTTTTTTCATAGACTACTATCTCACACCCATAACCGATGACGATGCTATCGCCGCCCCACTCTCTAGTAATGGATTTTTGGAGGATAGCACTTCGTATTTTCACTAATAATTTACTATTTTTATATAATTCTTTACTACTACTACACCTTGGCACATCAGCAGTAAGATCTATGGTAATATAGTCTGTATTTGTAGCATCTGTAATTTGTACTTGAAAAACTAATTCTTTTCGTTTGTCTAGCGGTACGATAGCCGCTTTTTGAAGTATATGCTTACTCACTAATTCGTACAAACTTTCCCACTGTGTAGAAGATATAGTAGGTCTGTTTCGTTTTTTTTCAATCTCTTGGGCGTAGCAATTATTTATTAGTACATCTATATTTTCATTTCTGCATTGCGTATGGTACAAGGCATTTTTGGTCACTTGGTGGTCAGTGATTACGTCTCCTGCATAGCTTTCTAGGATAGAAGTAGTACTAGTAGGGAAATAAGTGTTAAAATAGCTGGCTAATTCGTGTCTAGGATAGCGTACTGTATTTATCCATCGTTGGTTATCGTCTAGCAAAATAAAATCACTACCAAAAGGAATGGCACTAGTAGGCGACAAACTTTCTACTATCCTACAAAAATTATCTACAAAAAAAAGTTCTCTTATTTGTCCTATTGCTATATCGTCTTTCCAATCGCATTGTATAGTATTGGGGTAATAAGAAGCGCCTGCATGGCTACAAAAAACATAATCTATGGTAGGAAATAGTTTTTTTATTTTTTCACAAAAATACGTAATTACGGCTTTTGGAGCGGCTGGCAAAGAGTCATTTATATCCACCAAAGTAATAGCACCACTTTTTATTACCAGCATGTTGTCCAAGTTATTGGCAATGAAAGTAACGGTAGTATCGTGGGCAATGGTGTATTTTTTTTCGTTACTTACTTCTATGAAATTTGTAAAACCTAATTTAGCAAATAGTTCTTTTGCACCCGAAAACCAAGTGTATGGAAAAAAAACAGTAGCTGTTTTATTTATTTTTTTTAGCGTTTCTAGGTGTAAATGGTCTTCATGCCCATGCGATATCAGCACATAATCAATGTCTTGTAAGTACGATTCATAATTCGCAATAGGAGTCGGGAATAAGTACCACTGCTCTGTGTATGCCGAGCCTACTAACCAAGGGTCTGTAAGTATCTTTATACCAGCTGTTTCTATGAGTATGGTGGCATGGGATAAATAAGTTATTTTCATACAAAAAATCTATTTTTATAAAATTTTATCTGCCTGCTTTTCCTTTATACGACTTGCCATATTTTTTCTTCATATCGTCTTCGTAATTCTTACGTACGTTTACTTTTTTATTTTTTTCAGACTTTTCATGGAAAGAAGCTCCAACTCCTTCTCTACTAGGTAATTTCACTTCTATCATTTTCATAGCTATTTTAGGTTTTTCATCTTCCGTCAATACGTCGGAAATAACCAGATTTTCAGGCAATTCTAATAGCGGGATAGTGTAGTTCATCAAGGTTTCTATTCTTTCTTGTGCTTCTATATCTCGCGGGGTGATGAAGGTGAGTGCTATACCTTTTTTGTCTACCCTTCCTGTCCGTCCTATTCGGTGGATATAGTTTTCGGGTACTTCGGGTATATCAAAATTGAATACATGCGACACTTCTGCCACGTCTAGCCCTCGTGCGATGATGTCTGTAGCGATGATGATTCTATATTCGCCACTTTTGAATTTTTTTACAGTAGCAAAACGGTTATTCTGTGCTTTATTAGAGTGTATTACACCTACTTCTTGCGGAAACTCTGCAGATAATTGTTCATAAATATCGTCTGCCAGTTGTTTAGTAGCTACAAAAACCAATACTTTATTCATTTCTTTACTTTGTGCTAATACTAGTTTTAGTAAATTTACTTTGGTATAGAAATTAGGAACTAAATAAGCTGTTTGGCTAATATTTTCGAGTGGTGTGCCAGTAGGTGCTGCTTCTACGCGTATGGGGCTATTAAAGTACTGTTCTATGAGTAGCTCTACGTCTTCGGTGATAGTAGCGGAGAATAATAAATTTTGTCTTTTTTCGGGCAATAAATCCAATATTACTTTTAACTGTGAACGGAAACCAAGGTTTAACATTTCATCTACTTCATCGATGACTAGTTTTTTTATAGCTTTCGTTTTTATTACACCGTGCATCAGCAAGTCCACTAGCCTACCTGGTGTAGCTACGAGTATATTTGCCCCATCGATTATCTGTGCTACTTGTGTTTTCATATTTATACCGCCGTACACTCCTACGGGTAGTATGTTCATGTACGTGCCTAGTTTTTGTATGGATTCTATCACCTGCGCTACTAGTTCACGAGTGGGCACTAGTATTAGTATTTGTGGCGATCTATCTTTAGCGTATTGGAACTGACGCAAACAAGGCAGTAGGTAAGCAAATGTTTTTCCTGTACCTGTTTGTGCTATTCCACATACATCTTTACCCGACATTACTACCGCGAATACTTTTTCTTGAATAGGGGTTGGTTTTAAATACCCATTTTCTGTCAAAGCGTTTAATAGTTGTTTATTCAGGTTTAATTCTTCAAAAGTCATCATATTTTTTTACATAAATAATATACCTGCAAAAGTACGCTTAATATAGGTTCTAAAAAATATTTTTTACAATTAATAACTATACTGTACAGGATTCGTACTAATAGCAGTAGCAAAGACAGGCGTATTTACCTTATCTTGCAGGTATTCTACTACTAAATCGATGGTAAACTGTTCGCTTTCATAATGCCCTACGTCGAATATATGTAACTGATTATTACTATCAAAAAACTCGTGGTACTTGAAGTCCGAACTGATGTATACGTCTGCCTGCTGTGCTATGGCCTGTGGTAGTAAAAAAGACCCAGAACCGCCACACAACGCTACTTTTTGAATCATTTTGCTAGGTTTTACAGCAGTATATTTTATTACCTTTACGTTTAGTTTTCGTTTTACGTATTCCAAAAAATCTTCCAAAGATAGTGGAGTAGCTAGATAGCCTATTTTTCCAGAGCCTACTTCTTGCCATTCATTTTCTAGGGTATGGATATCGTATACTATTTCTTCATACACATGGGATTTATGCAACGCGGTAAGGATATTTTTCTCGTTATAAATAGGATAACGGACTTCTATTTTTATCTCGGCTTGGGTGTGTAATTCTCCTATGCTACCGATTACTGGGTTTGCTTTGTCACACGGCTTGAAAGTGCCGTCCCCAGTACTACTAAAACTACAATGGCTATAATTGCCTATTATACCTGCTCCTGCTTCTAGTAAGGCGTTTCGCACAGCTTCGGCGTTCGTAGCAGGGCAGTAGGTCACTAGTTTGCGTAATAATTGTTTTTTGGGTGCTAGTATTCGTGTATTTTCTAGTGCTAATAGATTGGCTATTTTATCATTTACACCCAGTAGTACATTATCCAGATTGGTATGAATAGCATAAATAGCAACATTATTTTTTATGGCTTTCAAAATAGTTTTTTCGATATAATTCCTACCTGTAAGTCTTTTCAAGCCACTAAATACAATGGGGTGATGGGCTACTATCAAGTTACAATTTTTGGCGATTGCCTCGTCTACTATTTCTTCTATACTATCCAGGGCTACCAGTATACCAGTGATAGGCTGCTGGGTATCGCCTACTAATAGGCCGCTATTGTCGTAACTCTCTTGCAAGGCAGGAGGCGCGAATTTTTCTAATATAGATATAATGGATTGTAAAAGCATGTACTATTTTTTATTAAATGTAAAAGCAAAAATACAATATTACTATAAATAATAAACAAGCTAGATTTTAAAATGATACTCTTTGCAAAACAAGTTGTACATTTGCTACTTTATTTTTCTATAAAAACTACCGACAAAGCATGATAAAAGCAGCCAATGTATGTAAAAACTATACCGATAATCCGATACTAAAAGATATTTCGTTGGAAATACAAGCAGGCGAGATTGTAAGCATCGTGGGGGCATCAGGAGCTGGAAAAAGTACTTTGTTGCATCTTTTGGGGAGCTTGGATAAGCCTACTAGTGGTAATATTTATATTGACAATACGGATATTACCAAACTCAACGATACGGATTTATCTAATTTCAGAAACCAATATTTGGGCTTTATATTCCAATTCCATCAGCTACTACCCGAATTTACGGTATTAGAAAACGTATGCCTACCAGCCTGGATAGCTGGCAAAGACAAAGAAACTACTACTAAAAAAGCCAAAGAATTGCTGGACTATCTACGCCTATCGCATCGGTCGCAGCACCAGCCCGCACAGCTATCAGGCGGCGAACAGCAGCGTACAGCAGTAGCCAGAGCGCTGATAAACCAGCCTAAAATAGTATTTGCCGACGAGCCTTCTGGAAATTTGGATTCACAAAACGCACAAGAATTGCACCAATTGTTTTTTCAATTAAGAGAACAGTTTCACCAAACTTTCGTCATAGTGACGCATAATGAAGTACTAGCAGCCGCTTCCGACCGTGTTATTACCATGAAAGATGGAAGAATAAGAGGGTAGGGGCTAGTTTCCTGTCACAGGTATTTTGTTTGTTGATATTATAGGATCTTTAAATATTTGTTTTTCTGTTTTTTTTCTAATAATTTGTTCTGTAAATGATTTATCTTCGTAGTAATTTGTTTCAACGATAGCAATCACTTTAACATTTACATTTATACCTTGCATATAGTTATCATTTTCCATCACAATAAAGTGGGTTCCTCGTAGTAAATATCTATTCGTAAATTTTCTATATCCTGCAACACCCTTCCCTTTGTCATACATATTGAATGTTTGGTTAGCATAAAATAAATCTCTATCTTGTTGATCGACAAGATAGTATTTCACATCTTCTCCGACATTTGGTATCATCAACTCAGTAACTGCTCCAACTGCTAATGCGCCTAATGGAGTAAGATAAACCGAAGAAATTCTTTTTGTTAACGAAGAAATATTCTTTGAATTTTGTTGCCAAGCATTATTTCCAGCTTCACCAACTCCAACCCAATAAGCTAATGAAATGACTTCTTTAGATTTATATGTTGTTGTTTCATTTATTGGCAAGGTAAAAAGCACGTAACTCTTATTTCCATTTTCGTTGCTTCGTGAATTAACTCGTTCGCTCTTATCTAAAAGTAATTCTTCTTTTTGTTCTGTTTTTACAAGCTCTTTTTTAGTCTTTTGTTCGTATGTAGTGTCATATCCTACTACAACTTCTTTTGTGTACGAGTTCCAAGTTGTATCTTGTTTATTTACCCAAGAAACAGTAGTATTAAAATTCTTGGTTATATCTGATTTAGGAATTCTCTGTAAAGTAATTTTGCAAATTCTAGCTTTTAATCCAGAATTTTTAAATCTAAAAACGTACACTGCTGTTTTATTTATATTTATAACTTTATTTTGAATTTTTGACGTTTTAAAGTCAGAGAATTTTGAATTATTTGGATATTCAATAATTTCAACTTCCTTTAATTCATTATTTTCTTTTTCTTGAAAATTAAAAATTAGTTTGTCTCCTTCTGCAAAGCCAAACATTAATTCTTCTTCTGCAAATGCTCCAATTTTCAAAGTTTGATCTGTTACGTCAATTTCAGTTTGACAGAATAATGGATTGACAAATAAAATTGACAAAACTAATAGTGTGTAAAAATCTCTAATCATAATATTTAATTGTATTTGTAATTTTTGTTAGGTATTTATTTATGGGTAATGCAAATATAAAGTATTATTAAATACAAAGTTACAAAAATTAATACATTTTTTCATTCTTCCAAAACAAACCCTTTCTATTTAACCAATGCAGCCAACTGCGCTAGTAGCCAAGATTTTTCGGTGAGTGGAGTAGTATTTTTTATTTCTTCTTGCAAGTCCGATGATAAGGTAGGAGTTGTAGGCTGGGTAGCATTTTTTAGGGTGTATATTTTTTCTAAAAACTTCAAAACATTGGTATAATTTTCGGAGTGGAATCCACTTATTTTTTTACGTTTTAGGTATTGTCGAAAACTTAAGATAGCATTTTCAAGTAGTTCATAATCAAATGTTTCATAATATATTTTAGTTAAGTACATCTTCATGGTCATCTCTAATAGTACGTCTTCAAATTCGTATTCTACGAGTATTTTTTTGGCAGATTTATAGTCTTTTGTTTTGAAATAAAAATTTGCCATGTTGTATTTGTAATGGCTTTCTTGGTACATTGGTTCTAAATAAGAATTGTATTTTTCTAAAAACTCTTTTGCTATTTCAAATTTGTCTATAATCAAGGCAATAGAAATAAAATTATTGTACGCAAATCTGCTTAATATATTGTTTTCTAGTAATATATGTTTTTCGAAAGCATCTTTATACAAATCAAAAGCCGTAGTAATATAAATCCTATTTCCTGTATTCATTTTTTTTATACAGAAATTAATAGCAGTTAGGTAGATATTTTTTTTGTCACGGGGTTTTAGTAGATTTTCATATTGGTACAAATTTTGAATCAATTTTTGAAAATGTTCTTCACATTGTAGGGCAATAGCCTGATGGCAGTCGTATAGCAATGCGATAAGTGGGTAAGCGTAATAAGCTGGCTGGCAAGCCAATGCAAGTACTTCTTCTTTCAAGTCGGAAGTATATTCGGTTTTATGCACATTCGCATGGCTTTGTATCTCGTTCAGTATAGCTAGTTTTTCGGCTATGTAAAAAGTATCTAGTTTATGTGAAAATAATTGTAGATTCGTATCTTGGTCTCTTTTTTGCGTACCTTCTAGTTCGAATTTGAAAGATTCTATCTGGTATTCTGTGAATAGTTTTTCTTGGTTGATAAGATGATTAGGCAAGCGTTTATCCAGTTTTTTTACTGTTTCATCGGCGTATTTTCGTAGGTTTTTTTGGTACAATATTTTCGCTAATCCTATCGTGTGTAAGGTATCGTTTTGGGTGAAATATTGGTACGCTAGAAATTCTTCCAGTGCAGCAGTAAGGTACGACATCGTATGTCGCAAATCCGTAGCTTGTTTTGCTTCTGTTTTTTTACTTAATAAGAGTGCCACTACCACCACGATATTGGTAGTAGTAGCGTCTATTTTCTTCAATTCGTCTAGGTATTGAAACAATGCTATCACTTCTTCATGTTTGTTATGAATAGGCGAATGTATCCACTTTCTAAATGCCAAACGCTCCTTACTAGTAAGACTACTAAAAAGGTGTATTAATTTGCTATTTAAGAAGTGATTAGTATTATTCATTTGTTTTTAGGTTGGTATAGTATTGGTAAAAATAAGGAATAGTTTCTATGCCTTTCAAAAAATTAAATATGCCATAGTGTTCATTTGGCGAGTGTATGGCATCGGAGTCAAGTCCGAATCCCATTAGTACCGATTTTATTCCCAAAATATCTTCAAAAGCTGCTATCACTGGTATACTTCCGCCACCTCGTGCTGGAATAGGTTTTTTGCCGAATGTTTTTTCCATTGCTTGGCTGGCTGCTAGGTATTCTATGGAGTTAGTAGGAGTTACTACTGGCTTGCCGCCATGGTGTGCTTTTACTACTACTTGTACGCCCGCGGGTGCTATACTTTGAAAATGCTGTATAAATAATTCAGTAATCTTTTCCCAGCTTTGATTAGGTACTAGGCGCATGGATATTTTTGCAAACGCTTTGGAAGGCAATACTGTTTTTGCTCCTTCGCCTGTATAGCCTCCCCATATTCCATTTACGTCTAGTGTAGGGCGTATGGTAGCTCTTTCTAGGCTGGTATATCCTTTTTCTCCCATTACATCGTGGATAGCCAAATCTTTTTTATAATTTTCTAAACTAAATGGAGCAGCGTTCATTTCTTGTCTTTCTTGGGTACTTACCTCCACTACGTCGTCATAAAAATAAGGAATCGTAATGTGTTTATTTTCGTCGTGTAGCGATGCTATCATATTTGCAAGCACATTGATAGGGTTTGGCACAGCGCCACCATATACTCCTGAATGCAAATCTCGGTTAGGTCCTGTAACTTCTATTTCCAAATAACACAAACCTCGTAGCCCTACCGTGATAGATGGTATATCATTGGCTATCATCGAAGTATCGGATACTAGTACTACATCTGCTTTTAGTTTTTCTACATTATCCACCAAAAAAGTATCCAGATTATTAGAGCCTACTTCCTCTTCTCCTTCTATGATAAATTTTACATTACAAGGCAGTTGGTTCGTCATATTCATTAGTTGTAGTGCTTTTATATGCATGAACATTTGCCCTTTATCGTCACAAGCCCCACGAGCATATATTTTACCGTCTTTTATCACAGGCTCAAAAGGAGCAGAATCCCATAGCTCCAATGGGTCAGGAGGCTGTACATCGTAATGCCCGTATACTAGTATGGTAGGCAGCGTTGCATCTATTATTTGCTCTGCATATACGATTGGGTAGCCTGCTGTTGGGCATATTTCTACCGTCGTAGCACCTGCTTCTTTCAAAAAAAATGCTACCTTATCCGCAGTGTCTAGTACTGCTTGCTTGTAAGCTGGATCGGCACTGATAGAAGGGAGTTTTAACAACGCTATTAATTCTTCTAGGAAAGTATTTTTTTGTTGTTGTAAAAGGGGGTGAATAGTATCCATTATGGTAATATTAATAATAATTAAAGACAGCAAATATAGTTTTTTGGTACGTAATAATTACAAATTTAGCTACATTTGCCCTAACATTTTTATTTTTTTCAACTTTATGTCGCACTATACTTCTATTTCCCCAAAAGATATTTCTACCCAAGAGATGCAAAACTATCTATTAGGAGGAGTCGCACCACGCCCCATCGCCTTGGCAAGCACCATAGACCTAGATGGCAATTATAATTTAAGCCCTTTTAGTTTTTTTAATGCTTTTGGAGCAAATCCGCCTACTTTGGTTTTTTCGCCTGCACGTAGGCTACGAGACGGCACTACCAAGCATACCCTAGAAAACATACTAGCCGTACCCGAAGTAGTGATAAATATACCTAATTATAGTATGGTGCAGCAGCTCTCCCTCAGTAGTGTAGAATACGGCAAAGGTGTGGACGAATTCACTAAAAGTGGCTTTACTCCCATCGCTTCTACTACCATAAAACCCCCACGTGTAGCAGAAGCACCAGTACAATACGAATGCAAAGTACAGCAAGTAATCACCCTAGGAAATGGTGCTGGAGCAGGGCATCTGGTAATATGTGAAGTACAGCAGATACATATATTATCGTCTATCGTACACAATGGCATCATCAGCCAGCTAGAACTAGATGCAGTAGCCCGAATGGGGGAGAGCTGGTACGTACGCTGTACTGCGGACAATATGTTTCAGATACCAAAACCCGTAAGCAGCATGGGCGTTGGAGTGGATTATATACCTTCTTTTTGGTTAGATAAACTTACAGGCAACGAACTAGGAATGCTAGGCAACGTAGAAGCAACCACTATCACCACCATAGAACAAAATGTAGAACTATTAAAAACAGAAGGCTGGCTAGAAACCGAATTAACAAAAAGAAATTTTACATCTAAAGATAGTATCTTATTAATCAAAGAATACTTACAAAATACCCAAACTATTTTGGCTTGGCAAGTAGTATTAGTAACCAAAAACAACAAAGGATAGCCAAAAATAAGATTTAATAATTCAGTATATTGTTTATAATAAATAACTTAAAGTTTAATTCAAGTATCCAGTGTAGGATAAACTAAAAAAGAGTACCTTTGCGGCATATTTTACATTCCATTTTTA
>JAYUJA010000170.1:0-15500 GCA_043765495.1 Bacteroidia bacterium | reverse complement strand
GTATCGTCTGCTTTTTCACCAAAATTTTCTAAAGCACCTGCTTTAACTGGCTCTGGGTTTCCTGCAACTGTTTCACCTCCGAATAGTTTATCTACTTGAGAAGAAAAAGCTGGTGGTAATTTACTTTTAGCAAATTCAGCAATAGTTTGAACAGCTGAAGTAGCTTGTTCTGCAGAAATTCCTGCTTTTTCTGATACTAATTTAATTAATTCTTGCATAGCAATTTTTAAAATGAAAAATAAAATAATTGATACCGCAAATATACTATTTTTTTGGACTAAAAAAATATTTTTTAAGTGCTTACTACTTGTTTCTGTTGTACACCAAATTCTATTATTTTATCAATGAACTCGTACGGCTTGTAATGGTTGATAGCGCATTGATGGAAAATACACGTTGCGGGTGTCATTCCTGGTAGCGAATTTATTTCTATACAGATGACTTCTACTTTACCATCTTCGTATACTCGTACAAAAGCGTCTATCCTA
Organism: Bacteroidia bacterium; assembly: GCA_043765495.1. Classification (GTDB taxonomy): domain Bacteria; phylum Bacteroidota; class Bacteroidia; order JAYUJA01; family JAYUJA01; genus JAYUJA01. Next base: position 15,012 of record JAYUJA010000170.1, on the reverse strand, counting down.
CAATAGCCTGTTACGCCTATTGCTTGTGCCATTCCTTGTAAGTTTTGTTTTACTAGGTCAGATATTCGTTGTCTTTCAGTGGGGTTCGTAGCATAGCGGGCTGGTGTGATATTCATACCTTGTCCTGCTAGGAATTTCTCTTCTAGCGATAGTACATCTCCTTCGGCTAGGGATTCTGATGCTTCAAACATTTCATACCCTATACTACCGTCTGCTTGTTGGTGGCAAAGCATTCCGCCTGTCACTTCCAAAAAAATACTTGCACCATTGGCACTGATTAGACTTTCTATTAGGAAACGATTTTTTTGTGGAAATTCTTCTTTGGGTTGAATGTGTAATACGTGTGCTGGCTCTGGTAATAAACTTTCTGTGGTACGGAATATTAATTGTGAAAATGCGTGTAATTCTTCTCTATTTTTAATTTTTTTCACAGCAGAAGAGCAGCCATCATCTACGGGTTTTGCTATGAATGGGTAGGTAAATACTTGTTCTATTTCCTTATACAAAGTATCAGCAGCTGTATTCCACGCTTCTTGTGTCACTATTTTGTGGTTTGCAGCCAGGAATCCCGCTTTCATGAGTATTTCTGTCGTGTCGTACTTATCTATCGTGATTGCGGAAGTAGCACTACTAGAACCGTTGTAAGGCATTTTTATAGCATCTAGGCGAGCTTGTAAGTTACCATCTTCGCCAGGTCTACCGTGCAGCGCTATGAATACCATATCTACTTTATCTTGCAGCTCTTCTATTTCATACTCTACTGGTTTGAATAGTTGATTTTCTACGGTATAGGTGTTTGTAATAGTGGTGCATTCTTTTATTATCTGGGTAATGATGGGGTGCTGCTCATAAAAACGTACTTTCTCCCATATATCGTCAGCGTTATCTTTTAGTAATACATTGATTGGTAAATGGTAAACGGAATAGAACGTATCATTTCCATGTAGAAATAAAGGTATTGGAGCGTACTTTTCGGAAGAGGCTAGTTTTTCAAAAATATTTCTACCACTTTCTACGGATATATGTCTTTCAGAAGAGTAACCACCTAGTATAACACCTATTTTTTTCTTGTTATTACTTTGGGTTTTCAGTTCGGTGATATTTTTTTCTAGTTGCTGTAAGATGGGTTCTACTATTCCGTTGTATTTGAATTCTTCCAAACGTCTTTTTAAAGAAATATGAATAATATAGGTAAGGAATTGCGATGGATTTAGTCCTATTTCTGCTGCTTGATGGAAGAAAAAAGACGAAGGCATCATACCAGAAGTAGTATTAGGGTCGTTCAAATAAATAATTCCTTCTGCCGTAATAAAACCATCTATGCGTGCATATACTCCAAATTGAAAAGCCTTAAAAAGCTCACAAGTAGCTTTACGAATAGCGTGTATGTCTTTATCTGGCAAGTCGATAGGTGTGATTTTGCGAGACAAGCCAGGAAGGTATTTTGATCGGTAGTCGAATAGTTCTTTGCCTTTGCGTATTTCTGTTGGTGGTAAGCAGATAGGGTTTCCTTGTGTATCCTCTATTACGATGGCAGAAAACTCTTTTCCTTGTATGAATTCTTCTACTATTATTTCACTTTCTGTATCCAGCCCTTCTAGTAGTATATCGGTAGTGGGTTGGCTAAAATAACCGTCTAGGTACGCTATTACGTCTTCGGGTATGTAGTATATGTCTTTGTTTATGCGTACTGGCAGCCCTATTCCTTCTCGTATATCCACTAGTGTGGCAGTGTAGTCTGTTTTCTCTTTTTCGGTTTTGGCAGTCCATTCGTTATGGGTGATGGTTCGGATAAAGAAAGCTTTATCTATTGCTTTTTCTACTGCGATATTGGAATCTTCTATGACGATACTGATACCGATAGAAGAGCCTTGTGTAGGAGCTTTCACTACGAATGGAAAATCAAACTCTTGTAGTATTTTAGTAATAATATCTTCGGAAGTAGTATTTTTTTGCAACCAATCTTTTCTAGTTATAGTAAAATAACTTGGCTGTTGGAAACCATAATTACTAGCTAGTTTTTTTTGCAAAATTTTATCAATACCAATAGCCGACGAAAATATACCTGACCCTGTGTAAGGAATGTTATAAAACTCTAATAATCCTTGTAGCCTACCATCTTCCCCATTAGGGCCATGGAGTGCAAGGAATGCAATGTCTATTTTGGATTTTAGTTCTTGTATAGAAAGTATTTTGCCGATAGAAGCTGCTAGTTCTGTTGCTTTGGTGGCATCGTCTTGGATAATAGATTCGGCATATAGAGGAAATTCGCTGTAGGTATTGCGTACAGGGCTTGGGTAGAAATCTCTAATACTTCCTTTGTATACTAATTCCCATTCTAGTTCAATAAAATTGCCTTGATTGTCTAAAAAAATTGGGATAGCTTCAAAAAGGGTTTTATTCAAATTATCATATACGGTTCTTCCACCAGCAAAAGATATTTCTCGCTCTTTGGAAGATCCACCAAACAAAATGCCTATTCTTGTTTTCACGTACTATGGAGGGTTTTTATTTATAACTAAAAATACGCACAAATATAGACAAAATAATATAATAGTAGCTAGAACTTAAAACACTACTATTTTTGGAAGCATGGTAATAAGGTTATAAAACTAAAAAAGCTACTCGAAAGCAGCTTTTTTAGTAGATGTATCTATTTTTAGTTTAATTTAGATTAATAATGTGGGTATTATTACCAACCGTCACAGTAGCTTCGTTATCGCATGTTCCATTTCCATAGTCTATTGTTTTGGTAGGACGGGTGGAACGGTTCATCACCCATATTCCTTTTACTACTTCACGGCAGCCAATTTCGAATTTTTTTATTAAAGGGCTGGTAATATTAGCAGTAAAAGTTTCTCCATTAGGAAAAGTACCACTTGATGAGCCTATAATTTCGTGTACATTATCTGTTTTTATAGGCGTACCTGCACCTGCTATCCACGTACGAGTACGCTGTGCAGAGTAGGTAAGTGTACCATTTCCATTTGCCATGATTACTGCTCCTTGTACCACTATTTGAAAATATAGTTGGTTGTTAGCATTCAATCCCATATTCGTCACTACTCTTGATCCTGTGATTTGGTTATCGTTTATAAAATAATTAGTATAATTGAAAGTTCTAGTAGTGCCAGTAGCCATGAATGGGCCAGAGTGTTGTATCGTGATTTTTCCTCTTCTAGTCTTACCATCTTGGCAAAGGCAGTTCACTGTCCCAAAATCGATAGTCAAAATTCTATTTACAGTATCTCGGGTTATAGTTGCACAGCCTGCTTTGTCCATCACTGGGTTTAGTTCATTGGAGTTGCTGGGTAATGTCATACCTTGAAACGTAACTTCACCGCTTTGGTAGGCTTCTTCTGCCATGGGGTCGGTATCGTCGAATGCTTTAGCAGCAAAGTTTATATTTTTGATGTACGTATTATCCGTAGTATCTAGGGTAGGTATGGTTTCTTTTTTACAAGAATAAACGGTTAGAATGGTTGCTGCTACGCAAAGGGTAGCTAGAAAGTGTTTAGTTTTCATGATAAATAAAGGTAAAGTAAATAAAATATATTCATTTTTGTGACAATAATTGTTCCAAATATACAATAATAATGTATACTATTAAAAAATTTCTAAAACAATACTAAATTTCTTAATCAACTATTTATAGAGAATGCAGCAGGTACTATTTTATTCGGGTTTAGTATATTCGTAGGGTCAAAAGCATTTTTAACAGCGCTTAATAGTTGTAGGTGGTGGGCTGGAAATATAATATCCATGTATTCTTTTTGTACCCACCCTATGCCATGCTCGCCTGATATAGTACCGCCTAATTGTTTACATAGTTCGAATATTTCTCTGATGGCTTGTGGTATTTCTTCATTCCATTGCTGCTGGGTGAGGTTTCCTTTTATGATATTGATGTGTAAATTCCCATCTCCTGCGTGGCCATAACATACACTTTCAAATTTGTACTTATCGCCTATACTTTTTACGCCTGTGATGAGTTGGGGCAAGCTAGCACGCATTACTACGCTATCTTCTTCTTTGTATACCGAGTTGGCTTTTACGGCTTCTCCGATAGTTCTACGTAGTTTCCATAATTGTTCTTTTTGGGCTTCGGTGTCTGCTAGTAGTACATCTATACATTCGTATTGTTCTAGGATAGTATTTATTTGTTCTGCTTGTTTATACAAAGTATCTAGTTCATTACCATCTACTTCTATCAACAGAAAAGCGACTGCGGATTCTGGCAAGCTTACTGTTATTTCTGGGATATACTTTACTACCCAATCTACTGCATTTCGCTCCATGAATTCCACTGCGGAAGGTACTATTCCTGCTATAAAAAAAGAGCTTACTGCTTCACAAGCTTTATACAACGAATCGAATGATGCTAGTAATAATACTCTTTGTGTAGGATAAGGGATTAGTTTTAAATATATTTTGGTTACTATTCCTAACGTACCTTCGCTACCTACCATTAGTTGGGTAAGATTATAACCAGTAGAGTTTTTTAGAGTTCTCGCTCCTGTATGTATGATAGAACCATTTGCTAGCACCACTTCTAGGTTTAGTACATAATCCTTGGTTACGCCATATTTTAATGCTCTTGGACCTCCCGATCCGTGTGCGATATTACCGCCAATGAAGCAAGAACCTTTGCTTGCGGGGTCGGGTGGGTAGAATAGTCCTTTTTCTATTACTGCATCTTGTAATACTTGTGTGATAACGCCTGGCTCTACTATTACTTGCAGGTTGTTGGTATCTATTTCTAGTATTTTATTCATTTTCGCCATCGCTACTACTACACCACTACACACTGGTAAAGCTCCACCACTTAATCCCGTCCCAGCACCTCTGGGGGTCACTGCTATATGCTGGTCGTAGCAGTAGGCTAGTATGGTACTTACTTGCTGGGTAGTAGTCGGGAATAGTACTATTTCAGGAGTGTATAGTAAGTCTTCTGTTTCATCTTTTCCGTATTTTTGTAATAGTTCTTTATCTTCTATTATTAGTTGAGATGGTTCTAAAAAAGACTGAAAATACGCAATGTGTACCTGTGTCAAAGAAGTATAATTTTGCATGGTTTTGACGGTTAAAAGTGTAAAAAGCTGCCTTTGAAGACAGCTTTTATATTTTTTTAAAAATTTATGCGTTACTTAAATCGTATTCATCTAAATATTCTTCTGCTTCTACTACATCTAGGCGAGCCGCTTCTTGTAAGTCTAATTTAGCACCTGGCTTATCGCCTAATTTATATTTTATAATCCCTCTATTACAGAAAGCTTCTCCATATTTAGGATCTAGTTCTATTGCTTTGGTATAGCTTTCTACTGCTTCTTGTAGTTTTTCAGTTTCGTGGTATACGATACCTCTATTAAAGTATACATCTGGCTGCTCTCCATCTAGTTCTATAGATTGGTTATAATCTAGCAAAGCTGTAGGATAGTTTTCTAATTCTAGATGTACGTTTCCTCTTCCAAAATAAGCATCTGCATCATCTGGAGTAAGTTCTAGTACTTTATCGTAGTCTGCTATCGAAGCGCTATAGTTTTCTAGTTCAAAATAGGCTTCTGCTCTATAAAAATAAGAGTCATCATGACTATTATCAAATTCTAACGCTTTGTTGAAGCAAGCTAATGCATCATCGTATTCCATTAATTCAAGGAGTATAATTCCTTTTTCACAATGAACATCTGGATTGTTAGGAGCGATAGTCATGGCTAGTTCGATGTCTGCTAATGCACCATCAAAATCTTCTGCTGTGCTTTTTAAGGTAGCTGCCTCTAAATAATCTTCTACGTTTTGTGTGCTCATATAGTAAATTACTATAAATATAAGGGTTAAGAATGACACTGCAAAGTAATACGAAATAAACAAAAAATACAAATTTTTATTGCTTCTATGTCTAAATAGTTTTACGTATAGAAATGTAAGGTATAATGGTTATTTTATTATACTAAATACTATCGTATATCTTGTTGGTTAATAGTCACATTTGGCGGTAAGAAAGCTTGTATATTGCCATTATTTACGAGTAATTCTCGTATAATGGTAGAACTTATAAAAGCTGTATCGGGGCTACAAGGTACGAATATAGTTTGTAATTCTTGGGAAATGGCTTGATTTGCTTGTGCGATAGATTTTTCGTATTCAAAATCTGTACTCGTACGTATTCCTCTCACTAGATACGTTATGTTATTCATTTTACAATAATCTAGTGTCAAACCGTCGTAACTATCTACTTTTATAGCAGGATTATACGCGAATGCAGCTTTTATCCAGTCTATCCTTTGTTGCAAAGTAAATAGGTATTTTTTAGAATTATTGACAGCGATAGCGATGGTAACCTCGTCAAAAAGTGGAAGTATTGCTTTTACTACTTCGTAATGTCCTTTGGTAAAAGGGTCGAATGAACCTGCGAATAAAGCTTTTTTCATAAATTAGGGAATTAAATAGGAGTAGAATGAATATACTCTTTTATACAAAATAATAAATAATCAATGGATTCAAAAGATACATTAGTATGCAAACTTATTCTTATACAAGGCTGATTTATAGGTACAGTAGGAGCGTAGATAGCTTTGGTAAAAATATTTCTATGCAATAAAAATTTCTCTAAATCAGCAATCCAAGTACTAGTAGTATGGATAAGGGCTTGTATAGGGGTAGCAGTAAGCGTAAAATAGGGACTTAATTCCAATTCTATTACTTTGGTTCTAAAATAGGTAATGATGGCAGAAAGTGGCTCTATCGATGTTTGAGCTAATAATTCGTAACTCGCTTTTATTTTTATGATTTCTGTTTCTGGAAGGGAAGTAGTGTAGATAAAATTTCTACAAAAATTGATTAAATAGTCTGTTACTATCCTATTACTTACAATAGAAGCCCCGTGGCAGCCTAATGCTTTTCCATACGTAAAAACACGGGCTAGTAGATTAGGGTGTAGGTGTACGTTTTCATGTTGGCAAAGTCCATACTGGCTAATGGTGCCTAGGGCGTGGGCTTCGTCTACTACTACGTAGGCGTTGTACTTTTGAGCTATTTCTAGTATAGAAACTAATGGTGCTATGCTGCCTTGCATGGAATATACGCTTTCGATGGCAATAAAAGTAGGACTAGTACTATTTTTCAAACAATTTTCTAAATCAGAGATAGAATTATGTGCAAATTTTGTATGTGTGCACGGGTTTAGTTGTATTCCTTCTCGGATAGAAGCGTGTATATGCTCGTCGTATAGTATGCGAGCCGTACGACTAGGCACAGTACTCCAAAATCCTACATTGGCACTATACCCCGAATTGAATAGAAGGGAGCTTGGACTTTCGTGATAATTAGCTATATTTTCCTCTATTTCTTGGTGTAGCAAAGTATTACCAGTTATTAAACGCGATCCTGTACTTCCCAAAGTAGTAAGCTGGGATACGTATTCTTGGTATTTTTTTAGTAAATGGGTATTTTTAGAAAATCCTAAATAGTCATTTGATGCGAAATCTAACATTTCTGCATTGTACACTTTCAAAGATCGATACCTATTTTCTTGTTTACGTTTTGTTAATTGGGTATCTAACTGCTGCACTATGTCCACTATTATTTAATAGGTTTTTTCTTTGGAGGAGTATTTTTTTTGGGCTTATTATTAGTGGTGGTGGTAGTGGTGGTAGAAGTAGTAGTTTCTTTGTCTTTCTCTTTTGGTACTACTTTCAATGGTACAAACTTGATAGCGTCTCGCACAGTGATGGATTCAGGAAAATCCCTACGGATAAGATGTTGAAAAGAGCTTGCTTCTTGTGCAGACTTAAAATCTCCTACTAATAATTTGAAGTTTGGAGTTTGGTAGTTTAGGTAAGCTCCATATTGTGGGTATTTTTCTAGGAATTTTCGTTTTACTAATAAGGCTTGGTCTTTGGCTTTATTTCCTGCATCGTAAAATATTTGTACTCTATAGCCTTCTACTTCATCTATTACAGTTACAGTAGTGGTAGTAGTAGTGGTACTACTTTTTTTCTGGGTAACTACCATTTGGTCTATCCGAGGGTCTTTGAATACTCTAATACCAGAATGTTCTATTCCGCTGTTAGATATTACAGTAGTGTCTTCTACGGGGGTATCTGTAGTTTGAGCTAGCAAGAAACTACAAAAATGGATAGCAAGAATTAAAATAACTGACTTCATAAATATATAATACAATTTTGTGCAAATATACACTTTTTTTGATACTAAATTAATGTTGATAAATAGCCTATTACTTGGATTGAAATGTATTATGTACTAAAAATAGATAGCAACCAAGTACGCCTGATACTATCAAGATGGTTACAGCTAGGGATCTAAAAATAATTTCGTCTCTATCTTCTATTTTTTTCTGCATAGCTTGGGCTTGGCGTACTGCTTCGTATTGCTTTCGTCGCAGTTTTCGGCGTAGTAATTCTTCTTTGGAAAGACTTTGAAAATTTTTGTTGTTGTAGGTATAATATGCGGTATTGATTTGTTCGTATTCTTGGCGTTTTTTTTCGTTGGATAGTACTTCATAGGCTTCTTGCACGGATCTGAATAAAGCATAATTTACGGCATTATTTCCTACTTTATCTGGGTGGTATTTTTTTACCATACGCCGATAGGCTGCTTTGATAGTAGCTATATCGGCATCTGGCTGTATTTCTAATATTTCATAATAAGATAGCATGTTCTATACTTAAAAAAAATTAGACAGAAATTAATTTTAATCCATCTAGGATTAGTTTTTGGATAGTAGGATTAGTTTGTGATAGTTGTTGTAGGTAGTCAGATGCTTCTTGTTGTAATGCTTTGTAAGCAGAGTCGGAAGCACTGTATTCGGCTATTTCTAGTGTAGCTAGCCAGTCTTCTGGAAAATCGGTTTTTACAATACCAAAAATTTCTTCTAGGCTTATATTTACCTTTTTTTGGTCTCTTACGTCTCTTATTAGCTGGTATAAACTATGTAGTTGCTTGTCTTTATCGTCGTAAGTTATTTTTAAGGTTTTATGTTTAGATGGCTGCATAGCGTTACCAAAGGCTACTTTATCGGCAGCACCGCTGAATACGGCCGTTATTTCTTTGCCTACTGCTAGGTCAAAATCTCCCCATTCTGGTTGGAATAGTATTTTGCCGTTGTAGCTTATTGTACAATCTTCGAAAGTGATGATTAATTCTTCTTCTCCTACTACTAGGCAATCTACGGGTGTGCCTTCTATTACGATACCGTTTTCGAATTCCAGCCCATTTTGTTTATAAGCTAGATTAAATATACTGGATTTACTTTCTGTATTCAGATTTTTTATTTTGCCAAGCGGAGTACTATATCCGTGTTCATGGTAGCTGGTAGTATGTCCGCCTAATTCTTTATTATCCAAAGCGATAGAAGTAGGAGAATTCGTTTTTATATAGATTACTTCTCCTTTATCGTTAGTTATTATTTCTGCGAATGTTCCTGAAATTTGTAATCCATTATCCAGTTGTACGGTAGCAGTGTTTTTAGTAGCAATAGCTTTTTCTATGCCATATTTTCCACCTTTTCGCAGTGCCATTGTATCCGCAAATTCGTTTAATACTTTGGTAAGGTGTTCAAAACTTGGTGTAACGAATAGTTGGGGTTGTGTTTTGGTAATATCAAAATCTACTGTCGCGGCTTCTAGGCTATACGGTATTTTATTTACTTCTGGTAACAAGCATGTTACACTTTCACCAATGGAGGATAGTAAGCCAGCTCCGTATATTTTAGGGTTTTCTAATTCGCCAATTAAGCCATATTCTACTGTCCACCAGTGCAATCTTCTTATTTGCGACATTTCGCTTAATTCTCCCATATTTCCCATGATGGATTCTATTTCTTGTTCTGCCTTTTGTACGTCTTCTATCGGTGTTTCGGGGTATTCTTTTAGTATAGAAAGGTGTCGGATAGCTTCGTATAATTCGTAATCTTTGGCGGAGGAGAGAGCTTTAGACCCTATTTCTCCGAATAATTGTAAGTAGTCGCTGTATTCTTTATTCGCGATGATAGGGGCGTGTCCAGCAGCTTCGTGCAATATATCGGGTGCAGGAGTATATTCTATGTGGTTTATTTGTCGTATATCTGCAGCGATTACCAACACTTTATACGCTTGAAATTCCATGAATGCTGATGGTGGGATAAATCCGTCTACTGTCACTGCTGCCCAGCCTATTTTAGCTAGTATAGTATTCATTTCTAAAAGATTCGGTATTTTTTCAATAGAAATACCAGTTTTCTTTAACCCATCTAGGTAGGAATCGTGTGCTATTTTACTTAAATTTTGTAAGTTTTGACGCATTACATACCGCCATACTGCGTGGTTTACAGGGGTATATGCCTCGTAGTTTTGTGGTACTACAAAGGTTAATAAATGAGGTGGTAAGCTTTTGATGATAGGATTAACTAGCAATGCGGCTATATTATTAGAAGAAACTAGGGACATAAAAGGATATTTTATAGCAAATATACAAATTTCTATTGCATTAAAAATTAATTATTCTATAATTTTATACTATTTCTAAAAGCCTATCGCTATGGTTTATATTTCTATTACGGTCACTGTTTTTTCTAACCCTAAATAAATCAAGTAGCTTTTCAAATTTTTGTACCCAGCTTCCTGGATAATGGCTGCATAATTATTTAATTGTTCTTTGTGTTTTTCACTCGCACGTCCTGTTTTAAAGTCTATTAGTATCGTTTCGTTTGGCTTTATTATCATTCTATCACATCTGTACGTGGTATTATTTTTACCTATTAATACTTTTTCGGTATAAACTTTCAGTGTCGCATCAAAAAAATGTTGTATCGCAATATCCGTTAAAAAGTAAGTCAATAAATCCATAAAGTAATCTTTTTCTAGTAGCTGGATAGTACCTTTTGTAACTAATTGTTCTACTGCAAATTGAATGTCTTTTGCAGTAGTTATCATCGCCATCAGAAGGTGGATAATAGTTCCTTTTCGTTGTTCTTGGGAATAATTTTTTACACCAATACTACTGATATTTTGAGCAGATATTTTCACTCTATTTTTCCAATATTGCCACGTAGTAGTGGATAATGCTATAGATGGTATAGCGTTGTTGGTAGTAGTAGTATCTTGTTCTTTTTGTTGGAATATAGAAATAGGAGTTCCAATACAGTACCTATATTTATCTACACAGTGGATAGGAGAAATAGTATCGGTATAGTTCTCCATGAAACCAATGTACCAATGAATCAATCTATTTTCTTGCTTTTTTTTATACGAATCTGGGTGAATGCCAATAAGGTACAACCTGTCTTTTGCTCGCGTATGGGCTACGTATAGGATATTTATAGTATCAAAAAAAGCTTTATTTTCTTCTTCTGTGAGTATATTTTCGTATTCTTTTAGGTAGTCATAGTTTTTTATGGTAGCTTTATCCACTAGCGTAGGGTAGGTTTTGCCATCAAATGGTATATCTATCCAAAACTCTCGTTCCATTCTTTTACTAGGCGTCCAATCCAACCAAGGAAGCAACACGATTGGGTATTCCAACCCCTTGGATTTGAACACAGTAGTTATTTTTACTGCTTGCGTAGTATCTGGTAATTCTATGAATTTTTTATCCTGCTGTTTATACCAATATTGCAAAAAATTATCTATCGCAGTACTGTTATTTAAGGTAGAATATTCTAGGATAGTGTTCAGGAAATAGTCTACGGCTGTTTCTACTTCTATGTTGTTTTTTATATATAATTCATATGTAATTAATTCACACAGCTCATATACACCATACGATTTTAGATTTTCAGGGTACAAAGAAGATAAATTTGCTGTTTCTAGGTAATCCTTGAATTTTTCTTTATTGAGATTTTCTAAATAAAATTCTAAATTTTCAGACAGTAAATTTTGTTGCACTAGGTATTGCAGCAGCATCATCATAGCTACTAGGGCATTACTTTGGTTACAACATTCTAGCCAAGCTACTATTATTTGTACTTGCAACGCGTCTGCTACTCGTATAGAATCGCCTGCGGCTACATTTATCCCATGTGCTACTAGGTAGTTTGCGGCGAGGGTTTGCTCCCTTTTTGTCATTACCAATATCGCAATATCTTTGTAGTTATATCCGTGCTGTATTACTTCTTGTATATTGGTTAGTAGTTGTTTTAGAGTAGCTTGTACCAAAGGGGAAGCATTTTCTTCTGGTTCATTTTCAATAGTAATATCCTGTGTATTTTCTTTTTGTTCATCTTCTTCACTTGGTGGCACATACAAAGCGTTTAGCTGGATATAACCGCCATTAGTGGCAGTACTGTACTTTTGAGCTACGTTATTCGCTTCGTATACAGATGCGTAAGGGGCTTGAAGCTGCGCGCCTATGTACGCAAAAAATAGGTTATTAAAATGCACTACTTCCCATTTACTTCTATAGTTCTGCAATAGATTTTTGGTACTAGTGAAGGAGTGTAAAGAGTCAAGATGTGTGTAGCCGCCTGTATCTTTTTGTTGTAGTAAAGTAAGAAATTGAAGCACATCACCGCTCCTCCATCGATAGATAGACTGTTTTGGATCGCCTACGATAAGATTTTGCTTTCCTTTGTCTAGGCTCTCTTGTAATAATGGCAGTAAATTTGCAAATTGAATAAAGGAGGTGTCTTGAAATTCATCTATCAAAAAATGATCAAATTTAGTCCCTACTTTTTCATAAATAAAAGGAATAGATTCTTCTTGTACAATGGTAGCAATTATATTTTTAAATTCCGAAATATTTAATCTATTTTGCTGTTCATACAATTCGTCTATTAGTACTAGCATTTGCTTTACAAGGGCAAAATTATGTGCATTTTTATACAGCATTAATATTCTTCCATAGTCTCCAATATAATGTATTGCTTTATGATACGCCTCTACTAGCTGCGGGTGCAAGGAGTCTATACTAGATTTTGTAATAGTACTAGCACTTTTAGCATACCAAGCTCCTTCTTCTATTGCTTTTTTGAGTCTACTACTTTCTAGGTTTTTAGGTTCAAATTTTGCAGGAAAATCTATTAGTTTGGTATAAAATCCCATAGCTCCACTTGTACCATTAGAAAAATGAGATACATTTAATCCACTGTTTAATAATAAATTATCTATTTCTATACCTATATTTTGTATTTCTTTAATGTGATTTTTTAGCGTACTTGCGGCTTGTTTTTGTAGTTGTAGGTAATCCATTTCATTGGCAGTATTCTTGATGTGCTGCAATTGGTTGTAAGAAGATTCTTTTATTAATTCCATTAAAAAATTAATAATTTGATCGTCTACTTGCCACCTACCTGTTTCCTGCAAGCTATCCAAGCAAAAAGCCTCTACTATGGCAGTAATAGAGCTATCTGGGTTGTCGCCATCTATTTTACTAAATAATATTTCTACTGCTTCTTGTAATAGTTTTTTTTCATCAAGATTAACTCCTACATTAATCGATAAATCTAATTCTTGGGCAAAAGAACGAACTATTTTAATAAAAAAAGAATCTATGGTAGAAATAGCAAATTCAGAATAGTTATGTAATATATTGGTTAATATAGTTTTAGACTTTTTCTGTATCGTTTCTTGGGATAAATTAGTTTCTTGTATCAATAATTCTAACATTTGTGCAGCCCCACCTTCTGGATTAGGAAGCGTAAAAGCATATAGATAGTCGATTATCCTTTGTTTCATTTCTTCCGTGGCTTTATTCGTAAAAGTAATGGCTAGTACCTTACGAAAAGAAGTAGAAAGGATATACCGTAAATATTCTTTTACCAAAGTGAATGTTTTGCCAGATCCAGCAGACGCACTATACAATACTAATTCAGAAATATTATTTGCCATTAATCAAAGCGTAAGTGTTTTACAGTAAGTCCATTATTAATAAGTTGTTTTAGCGATTCTATGCCCACTTTTAAGTGCATTTCCGAATAATTGGACGTTACTTTTTGGTCACTTACTTCTGTTTTTATTCCTGTGGATATCATCGGCTGGTCGGATACTAGTAGTAAAGCCCCTGTTGGTATTTGATTCGCGAATCCTACTGTGAATATAGTCGCTGTTTCCATGTCTATAGCCATACAACGGATTTTTTGTAAGTATAATTTGAATTCATCGTCATGCTCCCATACTCTTCTGTTGGTAGTGAATACCGTTCCTGTCCAATAATCCATATCAAAATCTCGTATAGTAGTGGATACTGCTTTTTGTAAACTAAATGCTGGCAATGCTGGAACTTCAGCAGGAAAGTAGTCGTTAGATGTACCATCGCCTCGTATAGCTGCAATAGGTAATACTAAATCGCCCAATTGGTTTTTTTTCTTCAAGCCACCACATTTCCCTAAAAAAAGTACTGCTGCTGGGTCTATCGCACTTAATAAGTCCATGATAGTAGCTGCATTAGGGCTTCCCATACCGAAATTAATCATCGTAATATCGCCAGCAGTAGCGCATGGCATTGGTCTGCCTCTTCCTATTACTTCTACGCCATGCTGCTGTGCAAACATGTCCAGATAGTTACTAAAATTAGTTAATAGTATATATTTGCCGAATGTTTCTATACTACAGCCTGTATACCTTGGTAACCAGTTACTTACGATTTCTTCTTTTGTACGCATAATTATTTTTTGTAAATGAATAATGTACGCAAATATAGAATAAAAAATGTAGACATATTTAATAACTACACCTATCTTTTATAAATTATTCAATTATCTGCTTTTTATTGGTAAATATACGATTTATAAAGTCATTTATAACAAAAAATCCACCTTGTTGAGAGGTGGATTAGTATTTTATAAGGTGGTAGATATAGCTAAACTATTATTTAGAAATAATTTTTACCATAGTTCTACGATTTTTTTGGTGCGTAGCTTCATCACAATTTTCTGCTTGTTTTTTGCTGTCTGGTCCTTCACATGGGCAAGTTAATACTTGACTTTCTCCATATCCTCTAAATGTAATACGAGCTGGATCGATATTTCCGATTTTTCTATCTGATTTGATAAATCCTATTGCTGTTTTTACATATTTCTGA
>JAYUJA010000169.1:0-1636 GCA_043765495.1 Bacteroidia bacterium | reverse complement strand
CTTTTTGGAAACTTTCTACTCTTCTACGTACTATATCCATCTCTTCTTCTATACTATCTGGCAAAGGTAGGATTACGGTATTAAAACGTCTTTTTAGTGCACTAGAAAGTTCGTTTACTCCTCTGTCTTTATTATTGGCAGTAGCGATGATATTGAAGCCTCGGGTAGCTTGTATTTCTGTATTTAATTCAGGGATAGGAAGGTTTTTTTCAGAAAGTACGGTAATCAGTGCATCTTGCACGTCGGAGGTGATACGGGTAAGCTCTTCTATTCTTGCGATTTTGCCGTCTTTCATCGCTCTTAAAATAGGAGTTTCTACGATAGCTGCTTCGCTTGGCCCTTCGGATAGTAGTTTGGCATAGTTCCAGCCATATCGGATAGCTTCTTCGCCTGTGCCTGATGTGCCTTGTATCACTAGCGTGGAATCGCCACATACTGCCGCCGCTAGGTGTTCTGAAACCCACGATTTTGCTGTACCTGGCAAGCCGTATAGTAGTAGTGCCCTATCCGTAGTGAGCGTGGCTACGGCTATTTCCATCAGGCGTTTTTGACCGATGTATTTGGGCGTGATTTCAAACCCATTTTTAAGTTTTCCTCCTAGCAAGTAAGTCACTACCGAAGCTGGCGATAAAAACCAGTTCGTAGGAACTTTGTTGGATTCGTGTTTTTTTAATTCATGTAATTCTTCTGCAAATTGTTGTTCTGCATGTTGTCTTAAAATGTTATTGCTCATAATGTCTTAAAAGGCTTGTTGGATACGTTGTTTGAGGATAAAGCTGGCTTCTATTTGTTGTATAGATTGTTGTAGGTATATTGCTCTGTAATTTTCGGTAGCCTGTTCTTCTAGTTTTTGTAACACTACTACGATACTAGGTTCAAAGAAAAAACCAATGTACTCGCCCAATACTTGCTGCATGGAGGAATAATGATTTTGGTTTAATAAAATAATAAAAGATTCTATGGATTCTGTTTTCCATGTACTAAAATCGTTTCTATAAAGTAGGGTATCTAATAAATAACTTTGCCTAGAATAAAACTCCCAATCCTTTACTTTTTGTAAAATAATCCGTACCCATTCTATCTTTTTTTCTGGGTGTAAAATATCTAAAATAGTTAGGTTATGGTATTCGCTTACTATGTTTGGGTTATTATCTACGATATATTTCAGTGCTATTTCTAGGTATTCCGTATCCTTCCATTTTTTTATAGCAGTAAGGAAACTTTCGTACCACTGTTTATTATTTAGCATTAATTCGCATATTTCTTGCCTAGAAATACCAAAATGAGTATTCCAAAAAGTAGGCGGCAATATTGCTATTATTTCCAGTGCTAGGATGCTCGAACTTATAATCACTTCTTCTGCTCCTTTGGCTTGTACTATTTTTTTATTTAATAATTCATTGCCTACAAATCTTCTTATTTCTACACTTATATCTTTATTTGCTACTAAATAGGTATCTGGGCTTCCTACTCCCATTACTATTTTTAGTTTGTTTTTAAAACTTTTGGGTGTATCTATTTGAAATATTTGGGGAGCTACTTCTTTTAGTTGGGTTATTAGTCTGCCTTCGGGTAGTGTGAGTAGTAGTTCTTGGGCTTTATCCTGCACACTTTTACTTTTATCTTTTTTACAATT
>JAYUJA010000168.1:0-15896 GCA_043765495.1 Bacteroidia bacterium | reverse complement strand
CTTATTGGCAAGTAGAAACTGAAATCACAGAACAAGGTGTTATCTTACATAAAAAAAATACTACCTCCCAAAAAGAAGATAGTATTAATACTGTAATAGATGCAAAAAACTTTCCTGATATAGTGCCTACGTTGGTAGTAGGATTTGGATTGCTGGGCAAAAAAACCACTATTTGTAACGTAAAAACCTTGTTAGTAAAAGAATGTAATAGAATAGAAGCCCTTCAAACAGAACTTGCTAAACTAAATATACACGTCCATTACGATATGCTAGACGATATTTTATACGTAGATGGTAGTAAATTAATTATCCCTACTACGCCTATTTATTTCTGTACTTACGACGATCATCGCATTGCTATGTCTTTGGCTGCTGTGGGCTTGTTTTCGTCACAAGTATACGTGGATAGTGTAGCGGTAGTGAATAAGTCTTATCCTGATTTTTGGAATCAACTTTCTACTACTGCATTTCCTTTATAAACTTGGCTTTTATATTTTAACGAAGGAGAAGGAATAAAATCGCCTAGCCCTAGTGTATGCCATTTTTTGTCAATTACTTCTATGGTTTCGTCGCCTGCTACGATTATATTCGGCCATTCTCTTTGAAAATCGTCTAATTCTTTTGTTTTTTTCGTACCATCGAATGCTATGTGTGAGATGGTAGTACTATCTTGTGCATCTATGACGATAGAATCTCTTTTAGGATCTATATTATTTGCCCATCTCCATATTACATCTCCCAAGTCCATTGCATTTACGGTAGCTTCTACGTATAACAAGAATTTAATATTCTGAAAATCTTGTCTTTCAAATAGTTCTCTGGTCAGTTCTTTGATATGGTTTTTTCTGTTTTTTTCGATACTGATAACTACTGCTTGCAACCCATCTACCAATGTAGTATTGATGATTTTAATTTCGGGATATTTTGCGAATATTTCTTGTGTATTGATTTCTGTTACAGGATTTTTTACAATAGTATTGGTTCTTTTTTCTTCTTCTAATTTTGTAGTAGCATCGATACATAGTTTTCCACCAAAAGCAAATTTTGAACAGCTATGATCTAGTACGTCCATCGGGCCTTGGCTGATGTATATATCTTGTTGTGGGTCTACGTGTTGGGTGATAGCGTTTGCTACTTGTAGGTAGTTATGGATATCGGTATTTTCGTCTACTATTACGAGTATTTTGTTGAACATCATTTGTCCCGCTCCCCACATTGCATTCATTACTTTCTGTCCATGTCCTGCGAATTCTTTTTTTATTTTTACAATAGTAAGGTTATGGAATACGCCTTCTATTGGTAGTTCCATGTCCATTATTTCGGGTATCATGGTCATTTTCATCGGTGCTAGGAATATACGTTCGGTAGCTTTTCCTATCCATGCATCTTCTTGTGGTGGGATACCTACGATAGTGGTGGCATAGATTGGATTTTTTTTGTGTGTGATGCAGGTAATATGAAATTTTGGATACCAATCTGCTAGTGAGTAATACCCTGTGTGGTCGCCAAAAGGGCCTTCCCATATCAGGTCATCGTTAGGGTCTACGTAGCCTTCTATGATGATGTCTGCATCTGCTGGTACTTCTATATCTTGGGTGATACATTTTACTAATTCTACTCTTTTTTTGCGCAAAAATCCTGCTAGCATGTACTCGTCTATATTCGGTGGTAGTGGTGCTGTACCAGCGTAGGTGTATACTGGGTCGCCGCCGATAGCCACTGCGATAGGCATTCTTTGGTTTAGTTTTTTGTATTCATTAAAATGCCCTGCGGATACTTTATGTTTGTGCCAATGCATGCCAGTAAGTTTTGGATTGAATACTTGCATACGGTATAGTCCTACGTTGCGTGTACCAGTGTTTGGGTCTTTGGTATGTATGATAGGCAAGGTGATAAATGGGCCTCCATCATGCTGCCAGCAAGTGAGTACAGGTATTTTTGTTACATCTGGATCCATGTGTACCACGGTTTGACAGTCGCCTCTACCGCGTACTACTTTTGGCATCCATGAAGCTATTCCTTTTAGTTGTGGCAACATTTTTAGTTGCTCTAAAAGACCTGATTTTGGTGTAGAAAACTCTTTTAGTAAGGTTTCTATTTGATCTTTTACATCGTCTAGGTTCTCTACGCCTAGTGCCATACACATACGTTTGTACGACCCCATAGAGTTGATTAATACAGGCATGGTGTAGCCAGTATTTTCGAATAATAATGCTTTGTTTTGTGCGGGTACTTTGGATATTCTATCCGTGATTTCGGCAATTTCCCATTTAGGATCTACGTATTGTTTTACACGTATCAACTCGCCAGCTTGTTCTAGTGCTTTTACAAAAGCTTCCAAAGAAGGGTACATATTGAAGTTGGGTTTTTAAGGATTATAAACATGGTGCAAAGGTACTATTATTACACATAAAAAAAATATTTTTAATTAAAAAAACACTGCATTATAGCCTTTCATTCCTACTATTTATTTAATAGATTTGCCACACTATTTATTTCACTTATTTACTATGATTATTACCAACGGCGATAAACAACAGACCATTCAAAAAAGTGCTACTTTGGCAGGTATTGGATTGCATACAGGCGCAGCAGTTACCATTACTTTCCAGCCATCTGCGGATAATACAGGTATACGATTTCAACGGATAGATACTCCAGAAAAAATAATAATAGCCGCCGACGTGGATAACGTAGTAGACACTGCACGCGGCACTACCATAGCTTCCAAAGGCATACGAGTAAGTACAGTGGAGCATTTACTAGCCGCAGCTACTGCCCTTGGAATAGATAATTTGTTGATAGAAATAGACGGCCCCGAAGTACCTATAATGGACGGTAGTGCAAAACCTTTCATGGAAGTACTGGAACAAGCGGGTATACACCTTCAAAATGCAGAAAGAAAATACTATGAAGTGCGATCTACCGTAGTATACAAAGACGAAACCAGAGATACAGAATTGATGATAGTGCCAGCCGATGGCTATACCATAAAAGTGATGATAGACTTCAACTCCAAAGTACTAGGCTTCCAGCATGCTTACCTCCACGATTTGAAGGATTTTAAAAAAGATATTTCAGGCTGTAAAACGTTTGTATTCCTCCATGAATTACAGCTGCTAATAAAACATAACCTAATAAAAGGTGGAGATTTGAGCAATGCCATCGTGATAGTGGATAAGCCTATCAGCGAAGAAGAATTAGACGAGCTAGCTAGCCTTCTCAATAAACCTAAAATAAGCATCACCAAAGAAGGGATTTTGAATAATATAGAACAAGAATTTCCGAACGAAGCCGCCCGTCATAAGTTACTAGATGTAATAGGAGATTTAAGCCTAGCAGGAATGCGTATAAAAGGGCAAGTAATAGCTACTAAACCTGGGCATGCTGCTAACGTAGAATTGGCTAGGAAAATAAAACAATTGATAAAACAAGAAACATTACGCAGATACACCCCACCAGCATTAGGAGCAGGCGCACCACCTGTGATGAATATCGTAGAAATACAGAAAATATTACCTCATAGATCTCCTTTTTTATTGATAGATAAAATAATACAACATACTCCAAAACAAATAATAGGTGTAAAAAATGTGACTTTTAATGAGTATTTTTTTCAAGGACATTTCCCAGACAATCCTATCATGCCAGGCGTACTTATCATAGAAGCAATGGCACAAATAGGCGGAGTATTCGCACTAAAAACAGTGGAAAATCCAGAAGATTACCTTACGTATTTTTTGAAAATAGACCAAGTTCGTTTTAAGAAAAAAGTAGTACCTGGCGATTCATTAGTATTCAAACTAGACCTTATGGAGCCTATCCGCAGAGGTATATGCCACATGTTCGGACAAGCATTCGTAAACGATGAATTGGTAGCAGAAGGCGAATTATTAGCCCAAATCATTAAAGTAAAATAACCATGGCAGTTTCGTCCAAAAATATAGGAATGCCATTTATTTATTTGCTATCCTTGTGCTTGTTAGGGCTAATCCTAGCAAGCCTACTCATTAATTATGTAGTAGCTCCTATCTACGGGTTTACCACTACTGAAGTACAAGAAATATCTGCTAATATAAGGAATAATGGTACGGATAGTAATATATTATTTCTAAAAATAAGCCAGTGTATAATGGCAATAGGACTGTTTGTATTCCCACCTTTGTTTTTTTGGAATTTTATACAAAAAGATACGCCTTTTACAGTAGATAGCAGTACGCCTTCTCCCAAAATCAATAGCATTGCTCTTGGTTTAATCCTAGTAATAGTAGTAGCATTACAGCCATTGATACAACTACTAGCCTATGCAAATGAGTCGTTTGTATTTCCGTCTTTTCTAGCAAATATAGAAACCGAATTAAAAGCCTCGCAACTATACCAAGATACCTTTCAATTAGTACTATTAAAAACGGATTCTATTCTTGGTTTGGTCTTTAACCTCGTAGTGATAGCTATACTGCCTGCTATTGGAGAAGAATTATTATTTCGAGGGAGTATGCAGAAATTATTACACCAAAAACTCCCCCCTCACCTTGCTATATGGATTACTGGATTCATATTTAGTAGTATACATTTTCAGTTTTATGGTTTCCTGCCTCGCTGGATAATGGGTGCAGGGTTAGGGTATTTATTTTATTACAGCAACTCCCTTTGGTATCCTATTGTAGCACATTTTACGAACAATGCTTTTACAGTGATTAGTGTCTATTTTAGTACAAATCCGAATGATATAGAAAACAAACCAGACGCTACTACCTTGCTTATCAAGTTACTATCTGTGCCTGTTTTGTTTTTTTGTATAAAAATATGGTTAAAAAAAGTACAACTTCCTACTATTATTTAATTAAAAATAACCTAAAATCAAGTCACTTTTTTTATATTTTTGCATCTTGTATATTTCCAAAATTTAATTTATCCCTCACGTATCCCTTTCTATAATTATGCTAAAATATATTCTAAAACGTATCCTAGTATTTATTCCTACCTTGATTATCATCTCTTTGATGGCTTTTATGATAAGTGTAAACGCCCCTGGTGACCCCGTAGAAAGACTACTTACAGCAGCAGAAGGAGGAGGGAATTCCAAAGTAAATAAAGGAGATAAAGAACGCCAACGTCGTGAAATACGCCAAAAACTAGGATTGGATATACCAGTATTCTACTTTTCATTGGGTACGGCAGCCGATTGTGATACGTTGTATAAAATACCGTCCAAAGAAGAACAAATATCCTTGCAGCGTATCACTCGTGAATGTGGCGATTGGAGTAAGGTGTCGGACTATTATTATGCCAATAAAAAAATACTTGCTCTACAAAAAGCAATTGTAATTGATACCAACATCGAAAAAAAATATCCAACTCTAAAAACAGACTTTACGACTGCAGAATTCACTACTCGCCAGCTATTTGAAGCTACCGACGATACCCTTATTAGAACCAAATACGATACCCTTACTAGCTTATTCGCAAAATATCCTTCTTCTACGAATGGTGATACCATAAATATGGCATTAACAAGCTTGAAAGGTCAAATAACTACTGCTAGTACTGCCTACAAAGCCGTAAAAAGTAGTACCGATGGCTACAAAAAATACATTCCTAAACTAATGTTGTATGGAATAGGTAATCAATACCATAGGTGGGCTTTTGGAAACTGTGATGCAAAAGATCATTGTGACTATAAATCGGGTGACGAATGTACTAGCGAGCATTTGAAATACAATAAATTCGATACTAGCTTTGTATGTGGTAGAGCCCATAAATACGATTGTGGTAAATCGCATGGTGTAATAACAGGCGATTGGGGATTATCTTACCGCGATCAACAGCCTATTTCTAAACGTATTGGAAGCAAAATAAAATGGTCTTTTATCCTTTCTATGTTATCTATATTCCTTGCCTACATCATCAGTATCCCGTTAGGAATATATGCCGCTTACAAGCGTAATTCTATTTTTGATAGAGTATCCTCCGTAATCCTGTTCATGTTGTATTCCCTGCCTAGTTTTTTTGTGGGAACATTGCTATTAGTATGGTTTGCGAATCCTGATAATCTGAACTGGTTTCCATCAGCAGGTATACAGGACGATTCTACTTTCAACGAAACGTGGGGTTTATGGGCATCTTTCAAGCACCATGCGCCTTATTTAGTATTACCATTGATTATTTATACGTATTCTTCTTTGGCTTTCTTATCCCGTCAGATGCGAGTAGGAATGGTAGAAGTACTAGGACAAGATTTTATCCGCACTGCCCGTGCCAAAGGGTTAGATGAAAAAACAGTAGTGCTAAAACATGCATTACGTAACGGACTTTTACCAGTGATTACGATTTTTGCGAGTGTATTCCCTGCGGCAATAGGTGGATCTGTCATCGTCGAAACTATGTTTTCGATACCAGGTATTGGGTTAGAAATATTTGAATCTATCCAAAATTACGATTATCCTATGATAGTAGCCGTGTTTACTATCTCTGGATTCTTGACTTTGATAGGCTATTTAGTTTCAGATATTTTATACGCAGTAGTAGATCCACGTATTTCTTATAAATAAAAACAAATAGATGAATTGTATCGCTAATTTTAACCTACAACCCTACAATACTTTTGGGATAGCTGCCACTGCTTCACAGGCTATTATAGTAGACAGTACGCTCGTTTTGCAACAAAGTATAGCGTATATCCGCCATAATGCACTGCCATATTTGATAATCGGAGGAGGAAGCAACTTACTACTCACCCAAAACTGGCAAGGTATCGTACTGATTAATGCACTAAAAGGAAAAGAAATAGTAAGCTCTACCCCTACCAAAACAATAATAGCAATAGCAGGCGGCGAAATGTGGCACGAAGCTGTAGAGTGGACATTGGATAATAACCTTGGTGGATTAGAAAATTTAAGCCTTATACCAGGTACAGTAGGCGCTGCTCCTATGCAGAATATTGGTGCTTATGGTGTAGACATAAAAGATTACTTCCATAGCCTAGAAGCTATACACATGCATACTGGCGAAAAAAAAAATTTTGGGTTGGAAGATTGTAAATTTGGATACAGAGAGTCGGTATTTAAGAATATTGAAAAAAATAAATGGTATATCACAAAAGTATATTTTGAACTTACAAATGCGACATACCACACGCACCATACCGAATATGGGGCTATATCCACCGAATTAGCAAGCCAAGGAGCAGAGACTATCACTATACAAGCCATCAGCAAAGCAGTGATAGCAATCCGAAAATCCAAGCTGCCCGATCCAGCGGTAATAGGTAATGCAGGTTCTTTTTTCAAAAATCCAGTAATAGAATTAAATACTTGGGAAAACTTAAAAGAAAAATACCCTACCATGCCACATTATATGCAAGGTACTCACTTCGTGAAAATACCAGCAGGCTGGCTTATAGAGTATAATCAATGGAAAGGAAAGCAAATAGGAAACGTAGCATCACACGAAAAGCAAGCCCTCGTATTAGTGAATAAAGGGCTAGCTACTGGAAAAGAAATATACGATTTTTCGCAATTAATAATAGAAGATATACACGCTACTTTCGGAATACTACTGGAACGGGAAGTAAATATTATTTAGATTGAAAAAATAATACTAATCTACTATCCCAAGAGGCGTTTATACTACTAGGCGTACATTTAGGGATAGTAATAGCCATACTAGGCTTATTGGCTAGTAGTAGATGTGGAATAGGCTTTTTACTTTCTTTTAGTAAAGATTTTAGCGATTTTTTCTCTATCCAGTAGGTAATTATTTTACATTCCATACTGGCACTGTCTCCGCTTACATATTTGGTAGCCATGGTATTGTTATAAATAGCCTTATCCCTATCTTCTTGTTTATTTTCTAGAACACTTAATTTTGCGTAAGCGATGGATAAATATAAATAACTTATAGCGTCTTTGGGTCTTGCTTTGGTGATTCTTTCTAGTAAGGTTATAGAACCTCTTATTTGCTTACTAGCAATAGACGTATCTATGGTATTGATGGCTTTACTTACGGAATGGGTATACCACTTTTGAGCATACATATCCGATGTATACACTAAAAACAATACAATTAATATAGTTTTTATATTGATTTTATTTTGCATAGATAATTTTATGAATAGTAGCAGTATTTTTATCGGTTATTATTCTTACAAAATAGGTTCCAGCAGCTATTTCTAGGTTAGTAATATCCATATCTATTTGGTGCTTACCAGCAGGAAGTTTTTGAGAACTAGCCACTGATTTTATAAGCGTACCTACGGGCGATATTATTTCTATATCCAATGTAGTAGCGGTAGATAATTCTAATTGTGCGTGTATATCTCCTTGTGTAAGGGTAGGAAAAACAGCTATCGTATTCTTGGTATTTTTTTCATTTATACTTGCTGCACAATTAAAATTTGCTTGTACCTCGCTTGCCCCACTTATTCGAACGCTATTAGGCTTGGTAGTACTTACTAGATTCAATGTTCCACCTGTGGTATTCCAATTGCTGAAATTACAGCCAGGTACAGTAGTATTTGCATCTAGTAATATATCCATACCACCGTAGTAGCTAGCCGTCCAAGGTAATATATTTTTTTCAATAGAATTTATTTGTAGTGCGGTATTGGTAGTAGGGTTTGCAGTGAAAGTAACGTCATAAGGGCCAGTAAGGTTATAACAATCGTTCATACCATTTTGGGAGTTAGTGCCGCATCTTTGTTCTATAAAACTACGTAATTCATTATAGTTAGTTTGCCAGCCTTCGTAGGTTCCGCCCCATCTTTCTGCTTGTAAGTGCATTTCGGAGTCGATGAGGTTTTTGGTACTGTCTAGTTTGTGTAGCATAGTTTCACAGCTAAACGTAGTATTCATTAAGTCGGCATATCGTGCTATATAATATTGATTTACAGTAGGATTTGTACGTAATTTATTCAGTATAGCGATATGTCCTTCTATGTCTACATCTGGTGCAGTGAGGTTATCTACATTACATACTCTTGCTTGTGCGGTTTCGTCTGGGATACCTGTATAGTTTATATAAAAACCAAAAGCAGCATCGTTGTCCCACAATATATAGCCCCATTTTTTATGTCCTCCATCTGGATTTAATCCTCTCCACACCCCTGTATTATAGTTTAGCCAATCTTTGGATACCGATAGCGAATGCGATATTACATAGTCTATCAAGCTTTTATAATCTAGCTGGCTATCTACATAATCAAAATTGCTTGCTACGTTCATATCGTTTGTTAGTACATAATTACGTAAATCCGCCCAGTTTGCGAGTGTATTATCACCATATTGTGACCACGTAGAGCCCCATGTAAGCATGTATTCTATGTTATATTTATCTTGGTTGTAATAGTATTCAGTATAATCCGAATCGTCTGGTTTTTCTCTTAAATCATACAAACCCCAGTATTTTCCATTTAGGTATACTACACATTTGCTGCCTCGTCGTACATCTAGCCCTAGTCCACCATCTTTACATAGGTTTTGGAAATAAGCATCTCGCAAATGGGCAGAGCCTGTATTGGAGGGGTAGAAATCAGCTGGGTAATTATCATCGCCAGCAGCTCGGATTATTAGTCTCTGAAAATCGCTACGTGGCGTATTAGCGAATATTTTATAATCCAGTTTCCTAGAATATCCCATTTCATCTCTTGCCACAAAATCCAAACTTCGGTGTGAATTTGCCCAAGAATCTTGCCCATGGCTATTATATTCTCCATACGATTTTGCTACTCTTACTTGCTCTATAAAATACTCAACAGAGCCTGGTGGTTTGAGGGTGTTATCTCCATTAGCAAGCACTTCTACTTCATTTCCAGCGATAGACATCACAGGTAACTCATGTTTATTATTAATAAAATAGGTTTTGTACTCTAAAAAACTTGGTAGTATAGTGGAGTTTTGACTTATACAAACGGCTTTCAACACACTCGTACTAGCGATAGTAATAGGAGTAGTATACGTAGGCGATGCTACAGTAGGCTCTCTCCCGTCTATGGTATAATGGATAGTGCTATTACTACTTTCGTCATTGGTGATAGTAACCGTAGTAGCCGAAGAATAAAATCCAGCATCTAAATCAAAGGAAGGCTTATCCGCAAATTTGCTATAAAAATTACCACCATTAGGGCTATTGTACGTAGGATCTAGAAATATCCCCCACGTAGGATTTCCATCGCTAGCTCTACCTCTGGACTGTCCTAGTTTTGTTTTTTTTACCTGTACCATATCCAGTATAGTCCCAGCTGCATTACTCAAAGTAAGGTATTCTGACCCCGATTTTGTTTGTGTTAATTTAAAATTAGTGTGATAATTCGTGCCTACTACTACATTCCTTCCACTTGCCCATATACAAAGCCGCTGATTGCCGCCAATAGTCGTGCCTGCTGGTATTTGCCACATGGCTCTACTCACTGCCAAGGAATCGTCACTTAAATACAATCCGCCTATACTTGCTGGGCTGGAAGAGGTGTTATATAATTCTATCCAATCCTCTGTTTTGCCATAGTTATCAAAATATTGCGATTGATTAGCCGCAGAATATTCATTTATCACTACTTGCGAAATCAATACATCGCTGTTGCACATACATAGTATAATGAATATGCTAGTTAAAAATAATTTTTTCATGTTTTTGTTTTTATAATTAAAATTCTGGAATAAAATAATACGTAGTAGGATTTACATTAGTACACTACAAAGTTACTAAAAAAATAGCTTATGTCACACAATCTTGGTCATATCGGTTTATAAAACATGTTTATTGATTCATTTTATAAAAAATAATTACTTTTGTAATCCTTATTTTTATTTTTAGTATAAAAAATATAACATTATTTACCATGAATCCTACTCCTCCTTACCAAGCTACTAATAAAATCCGTCTAGTCACTGCTGCTTCTTTGTTTGATGGGCATGACGCTGCCATTAATTTGATGCGTAGAATACTCCAATCTTCTGGTGCCGAAATCATACACCTAGGGCACAACCGTAGCGTGGAAGAGGTAGTAAGTGCTGCTATTGAAGAAGATGTACAAGGCATCGCTATGACTTCCTACCAAGGCGGGCATGTGGAATATTTGAAATATATGTACGATTTGTTAAAAGAACGAGGCTGCTCCCATATTAAAATCTTTGCTGGTGGTGGTGGCGTTATTTTACCTACCGAAATAGCCGAATTAGAGGCGTATGGCGTTACCAAAATATATTCCCCAGACGATGGGCGTACCATGGGTTTGCAAGGCATGATTAATCACCTGCTATCGTACTGCGACTTTCCCACAGGCATAAGTATCACCGACGAAGACATACAAGGCGTATTTGCCCGTAATTCCAAAGCTATTGGCAAATGTATCTCCCTCGCCGAAAATAATCCAGAAGCGTTTTTGAAGTCTGTTTCCCTTTTAACCCCACCCCCAACCCCTCCCCATAATGGGGGGGGAGCATCTGACGCTAACACCCCCTCTCTAACAGGCGAAGCATCTGACGCTAACACCCCCTCTCCTATTGGAGAGGGGGCAGGGGGTGAGGCTCTTAAAACCTCTCCCTCCCCAAACCAAGCAGATGACTCGGTCGTTAAGCAATCCTTCAAAACCTCCTCTCCTTCCACTTGGAAAATCCTTAAACCATTTGCGCGTGAAAATCGTAAAGATGCCACACCTGCCGAAGAAGCACTTTGGAAAGCGCTGCGTAATCAAAAATTAGATGTCAAGTTCAGACGACAACATGCCATAGATAGTTTTATCGTTGATTTTGTATCTTTGGAAAAAATGCTTGTCATAGAAGTAGATGGCGAATACCACAACACTACCGAGCAACAAGAATACGATTTACATAGAACAGAAATATTAAATAACCTAGGGTATACAGTCATACGTTTTACTAACGAAAATGTACTTACTAACTTGCAAGAAGTACTTTCTGCGATACAAATCCAACTCACCAATCCAATCCCTTCTAGCCAAGAAAAAAAGGCGAGGACCCCCCCCCCCGTACTAGGTATTACAGGCACAGGTGGTGCAGGAAAATCTTCGTTGATAGATGAATTAGTACGTCGATTTTTGATAGAATTTCCAGATAAAAATATAGCTATCATCTCCGTCGATCCATCTAAACGTAAAACAGGAGGCGCATTATTAGGCGATAGAATCCGTATGAATTCTATCAAAAGTAATAGGGTGTATATGCGTTCACTGGCTACCCGTCAGAGCAATTTAGCACTTTCTAAATACGTAGGAGATGCCCTCGATGTAGTGAAATGTGCAGGCTTTGATATGATAATTTTGGAAACATCAGGAATAGGACAGTCCGACACCGAGATTACCGAGTTTAGCGATATCGCCTTGTATATCATGACTCCTGAATACGGTGCAGCTACCCAGTTAGAGAAAATAGATATGCTAGATTTTGCAGACATTATTGCTATTAATAAATTTGATAAAAGAGGTGCGTTAGATGCTGTAAGAGATGTAAAAAAACAGTATCGCCGAAACCATAACGCATGGGAAGTGCCTGAAACAGAAATCCCTGTATTTGGTACTATCGCTTCCCAGTTCAACGACCCTGGTATGAATAGGCTTTACAAAGCAGTAATGAATAAATTGGTAGAGAAAACAAACGTAGATCTCGTATCTAACTATGCAGACAAAGAAGGAGAATCCCAAAAAATATATATCATTCCGCCTAATCGTACGAGATACATGGCGGAAATAGCCGAAAACAATCGTTTTTATGATAAAAAAGTAATCCAGCAAGCAGAACTAGCTGAAATATGTTATGGCTTACACATTACTATAAAAAATGTAAAAGATGCTGCATTAATAGACATTTTACAAAAACAATATACCGAATACTACGATACATTAGATGCCGAAACACGTAAATTACTAGAAAATTGGGAGGCAAATGTACAAAATTATAAAAATCCTGAATTTATTTACAAAGTAAGAGACAAGGAACTTAAAGTAGCCAATTTTACTACTTCCTTATCCCATCTATCCATACCCAAAATAGCTGTTCCTACGTACAAATCTTGGTACGATAAAGTACGTTGGACAATGCAGGAAAATTATCCTGGCGCATTTCCATACACCGCAGGCGTTTTTCCATTCAAAAGAGAAAACGAAGACCCTACTCGTATGTTTGCAGGCGAAGGCAACCCCGAGCGTACCAATAGACGTTTTCATTACGTATCCAAAGGTATGCCCGCAAAACGCCTATCTACTGCTTTCGATAGTGTGACACTGTACGGCGAAGATCCCGATTACCGCCCCGATATTTATGGCAAAATAGGCAATGCTGGTGTAAATGTGTGCTGCCTCGACGATGCAAAAAAATTGTATTCAGGTTTCAACCTTTGCGACCCTACGACTTCGGTATCGATGACCATCAACGGGCCCGCTGCTACCGTATGCGCCTTTTTCATGAATGCTGCCATAGACCAGCAATGTGAATTATACATACACGCCAACGGACTCGAAGCCGAAGTGAAAACAAAAATAGATGCGTTGTACAAAGATACGCCACGCCCCACCTATCACGGCGAATTACCCGACGGAAACGATGGGCTAGGATTACTATTACTAGGTGTAACTGGCGACCAAGTATTGCCAATAGAAGTATACGAAAAAATAAAAGCAGATGCCTTAAACAAAGTTCGTGGTACAGTACAGGCAGATATATTAAAAGAAGATCAAGCACAAAATACATGCATCTTTTCGGCAGAGTTTTCGCTAAAATTGATGGGAGATGTACAGGAATATTTTATTGATAACAAAATACGTAATTTTTATTCTGTTTCTATTTCTGGTTACCATATCGCCGAAGCAGGTGCAAACCCTATTTCACAGTTAGCTTTTACATTAAGTAATGGTTTTACGTTTGTAGAATATTATTTGAGCCGAGGAATGAACATAGATGATTTTGCTCCTAATCTTTCGTTTTTCTTTAGTAATGGAATAGATCCAGAGTATGCAGTAATAGGTAGAGTAGCCCGCCGAATATGGGCAAAAGCAATGAAAAATAAATACGCCGCAAACTCCCGTAGCCAAATGCTAAAATACCATATCCAAACTTCGGGAAGAAGCTTGCACGCCCAAGAAATAGATTTCAACGACATACGTACTACTTTACAAGCATTGTACGCCATCTACGATAATTGTAACTCGCTACATACCAATGCCTACGACGAAGCCATCACCACCCCTACTGAGGAAAGTGTACGACGTGCCATAGCCATACAGCTGATTATCAATAGAGAACTGGGACTGGCCAAAAATCAAAATCCATTGCAAGGAGCATTTATCATAGAAGAACTTACGGATTTGGTAGAAGAAGCCGTATTAGCCGAATTTGAACGCATCAGCGAGCGTGGCGGAGTACTAGGAGCGATGGAAACCATGTACCAACGTACCCAGATACAAGAAGAAAGCATGTACTACGAAACCCTAAAACACAACGGAGAATACCCTATCATAGGCGTGAATACCTTCCTATCCAGCAAAGGCTCGCCAACAGTAATCCCATCGGAAGTAATACGCTCCACCACCGAAGAAAAAGAATACCAAATAAATACCATACAACGAGTACAAAGCAGAAACTCAGCACAAAGCAAACAATGCCTAGCAGATTTGCAAAAAGCTTGCCTAAAAAATGAAAATACCTTTGCACAACTCATGGAAACCGTAAAACATTGCACCCTTGGCGAAATCACACATTTACTATTCAACGTAGGCGGAGAATACAGAAGAGGAATGTAAAATATACAACCTGTATTTATTTTTTCACTATATTTGTGGCTAATTTATTGATTATTTATTCCTTTTATCTCTATCCCTACCATGAGAAAACTATTAGTACTACTACTGCTATTTACACATTGCTTACAAGCACAAACCAAACTCCACAAACTCCAACAACAAGCAGAAGCTGGAGATGCAGGAGCACAATGTGATTTAGGAGACATATATTATATAGGAGAGGGAGTAACTATGGACAGACTAAAAGCAGTAGAGTGGTATAACAAAGCAGCAGAACAAGGGTTAGCAGAAGCCCAATACAATTTAGGAATTGTATATGAAAATGGATACACAGTAGCAATGGATAAAACGAAGGCAATAGAATGGTATAGCAAAGCAGCAAATCAAGGATATGCAGTAGCACAATATAACTTAGGAACTATGTATTACTTTGGAAATGGAGTGTTAATGGATAAAACGAAGGCAGCTGAATGGTTTGAAAAAGCTGCAAAACAAGGATATCCAGATGCACAAAATAATCTAGCAATAATGTATGACATTGGAGAAGGTGTACTGATGGATAAAAGAAAAGCAGCTGAATGGTTTGAAAAAGCTGCATATAAAGGACATGTATCAGCACAAGCAAGACTAGGTTCAGTATATTATGAAGGGAAGGGAGTTTTAATGGATAAAACGAAGGCAATAGAATGGTTTGAAAAAGCAGCAGAACAAGGGAATACAAATGCAATGGGTATATTAGGAATCATGTATTATTCTGGCGAAGGAGTACTAACAGATAAAAATAGAGCAGCAGAATGGTTTCAAAAATCCGCCGAACAAGGAAATGCAGGATCGCAATATTTGTTGTCTAATATTTATTATATTGGAGATGGAGTAGCAGTGAATAAGAAAAAAGCTGCTTATTGGTGTGAAAAAGCCTATAGTAACGGTTCAGAAGAAGCAAAAGTATTCTGGGAAGAAAATGAATTATGGAAATACAAATAAATAATGATACAATCAGCAAGCTACACATCACTAGCTTGTTTTTTTATATTTCATAACTAGATTATTTTCTTAAATTTGTGCTAGTAAATACTAAATCCTATGCGAGCAAAATACATTAATCCATTTACGGATTTCGGCTTTAAAAAACTGTTTGGCGAAGAAG
>JAYUJA010000167.1:0-4551 GCA_043765495.1 Bacteroidia bacterium | reverse complement strand
AACAATTTTTAGAAGATGAAAACGATGGACGTATATTTTTAACTAAAATACCACCCTATAGTCCAGAATTGAATGCGGACGAACAAGTATGGAAAACGCTCAAATACGATATGTTAAAGAATATAGTGTGCAAAACAGTTTCAGAACTTCATTCTAAATTATCTAACCCTTTTGAAAACCTTAACCTACAAACCCAAAAAATTAAAAAATTTTTCCATTACCCAAAAGTTGGTTTTTATAAACCTTAAATGTATTTACCTATAATAACAAAAATATTACCATTCTTTTCCTTTATTTCCTGAACGATTGTCTTTATTGCCTCCTCTTTTTTTGCCTTGTAGGCGTTGGTCGTTTTTATCTATTTGTTCGAGCATTTTCTCGGCTTGTTTTTTGTCTAATGCTTGTTCATCGCCAGGTTTGGAGTCACTTGGTTTTGGATCGCCAGGCTTTTGCTGGTCACTGGGCTTTTGTTGGTCACCTGGTTTTTGTTGATTGTCTTTTTGCTGCTGTTGCTCTTTTTGTTGTTGTTTTTTTCTTTGCTTTGCCATGGCTAGGTTTTGCCTAGTTTCGTCGTCTTTGGGGTTTTGTTTTAGTGCTTGTTTATAGGATTGTATTGCTTGGTCATAATTTTGCTCTTGGGCATAGCTATTTCCTATGTTGTGGTGTGCTTTTGCTTTTTTGTCTTTATCCTTGCTGGTGGATAAGGCTTGTGCGTATTCTTGGCGAGCTTCTGCGTACTGTCGTTCTTTGTACAAGGCATTTCCCTTGTTATAATGTGCAGTAGTATTATCGGGTTCTTTGTTGATGGCTTTGCTATAATCTTGGGCTGCTTTTTTATAATCTCCATCGTTGTAAGCATCGTTCCCACTGACAATATTTTTGCGAATAGGATTTTGGGCATGTACTACTCCAAAAGTGGATAGCAGTCCTAAAAATATAAATACACGTATAAATAGCATAATAATAAGAGTTTTTTTTGTGTAGAACTAATGGATAGCAATTCCTTGTACGAATAGTTTTATGACTTGAATATCGTCGGCTACATCTGCACCAAGAAAGCCTGTAATATCCTGATACGTGATTGTTTGTAGATAGGCAGCTAGGTATTTTTCGGCTATTGGTAAGTACGACCAGTGCCATTTTTCTTCTTCGTAGCCAGTCCTATTAGCAAGTGTTTTATTGTTATATACTTGACAAAAACCGTACATACTACCATTTTTTTGCAGCCATTCATATTCTTTTTTTCCTTTTGCTGTTTTAAAATACGATGGTAATAAGCTATTGATGTCTATATCTGTACCCCAATGGTGCCTTGATGTAGAAGGCATGGAGCTATACGTAAGTATAGTCAAAGCTCTTGTAGCGGCATCAGGGCAAGTTTTGGCTAGATTTTTTCCTCCTACTTTGGTGTTTCCGTTCCATTTATTTTCCCATATCGTTTTTTGTTGGTAAAAACTTCGTACTGCGGATATTATTTTTAGGTTTACGCCTTCTTTTTTGGCTGCTAGGTGCATTTTTTGAAAAGAAGTATAGGCTTCGGTTTGCATGTACATACCTGCTACGCTTGCATAGGTAGTACTGATGGTACTGAACGGGAGAGTAGCATCGGTTAAGGTATATTTACCGAGTAGTATATCTTTTGTCACGATGGAGGCGGTAGGGTTAGAGAAAGGAAGCACAGGAGCGAGTACGATACCAGCTGCTGCTAGGTTAGCTTTTTGCAAAAACAAACGTCTATTATACATCATTATTTAATAAATGTTTGGTAAAATCGGAAGTAGAACTATTTTCTAGTGCTTCAAAATTAGTAATTTTAACTACCACAGAATAAATATAAGCAGAGAAATAGCTATAAAACAAGCCCATCACTACAAAAAAACCTGCTCCTATTAATAGTATTACATTTTTATCCAAAGAAGTAAATA
Source organism: Bacteroidia bacterium (assembly GCA_043765495.1). Lineage (GTDB taxonomy): Bacteria > Bacteroidota > Bacteroidia > JAYUJA01 > JAYUJA01 > JAYUJA01. The sequence goes on along the minus strand of JAYUJA010000167.1, from coordinate 2,626 downwards.
AGCTCCATACATTCATTTTTGTAGCTATATAACAGATAACGAGTATTGGTGCTAGAAAATCTAACAGTAGTATACTTGCTATTTCTAGTATATATTTATGCCCTAGTTGTATGCTGTAACGCAGAGCTTGTATGCCTGTAATGTCTTTGTAGATAGTCAATAATGGTATTCCAAATAAGAAAATAGTGTATAAATATCTTGCTATTATACTAAAAAAAAGTAGCCCTATGCCAAAGGTTTTTAGTACCCAGCCTACGCCACCACTCATGGCATTGAGCATCCAGAACATTCCAGAAAACACGTCTTTGTATAAAAAATAAAGCACGAATCCCATTACTACTAATACAGTTACTGTAATAAGCAGCGATATAGCATTATAGATAAATATATCTAGGAATCTTTTTCCTGTAAAAATATCTTTTATAGACGCGGTTCCACTAGTAGCACCAAGGTGTAAAGCATTCATGTATCCGCCTTGCAAAAACGGCTTAATGAGCAAGTAGCCTATGATGGACGAGAGGAGCAGTACAGCTTGTATACTCGTAATAGATGATACGACTAGGTCGAGCGTATTGGTAAGTAATAACACGACAAATCCACCTACGAATAAAGTAAGTGGATTCCTAAATAGGTGATTTTTAGCTAGTAATAAGGATTCTGTCCAGCCTGATTTCTTGGATTCTTGGAGTATGGTATATAAGTGGGCTGTATGTTCCATGGGATACTATTCTTTGATTTCTTTTTCTCGGAAATGTATTTCGTCGTCTATGAATTCGCTGATAGCCATCGCTGCTGCTTTGGGTAGTCTTTCATAAAAACGGGAAATAGTAATTTGTTCTCTATTTTCGAATACTTCGTCCAGACCTTCTGTAAAACTAGAAAACTCGGATAGTCTTTCGTATAGTTCTTCTTTCATGTTCAACGATATTTGATTCGCTCTTTTGGACATGATAGCAATAGACTTATACACATTGCCTGTTTTTGCTGCCATAGCCTCTGTATTATGTGTAACAATAGAGAGTGGTGCTTTGTGATTTTTAAATGCAGACATAATAATAGGTAAAAAGAATAGTTAGGGAGCAAATGTAATCATTTTTTGGTTATCGTAAACGGTATAGTGATTTTATTGTTGTGGGGGGATTTTACTTTCTTAAATTCCTATTCAATTGCTCTACTAGCTCGTATACTTTGGTATTGGGGTTTTGTTGATGGTATGGAAGATGTTCTTGCTTCTCAAATAATAATTTTGCTCTTTGAATGGCTTTTTCTTGCGAAGCATTTGTATCCTTGTTTAATGTATCGTATATTTTCAAACAAAAATCATATTTCTTACCTTCTTTTACATAATTTATCCCTAATTTATTACCTAGTTCTTTGTAATAAAAAGATCTTAAATGCTTGTACATCTGTATAATTGTAATGTAAATAAAACCATAACTCAAAAGCATCATTAGAATAAGCTACTTTATAATGAAGGAATAAAGCTTTTTTAATTGCATTATCAAAGTCTGCAAATTCATTTTCACCTTTTTTAACATCCATATCAAAAACACACCAAACTTCATCAAATTTTTCTTCACTATTTTCCACAAGTTCTGTTGTAGATTCCACGAGCTTTTAGTTTAGCCTCTCCTTTGAGATCAATTGCTTTAATTTTTACACCCAAAACAGGAAAAGATTCAAAGTATAATTTTTCTGTTTGACCTTCACAAACAATAAGAATTTTTTTATTGATTAGAATTTTTTGTCATATACACTTGGTTTTACCTTTTTATTCCAAGCTTTAATTTTATCACTGACTTTAATTGCTTTCGTACTTTTTGGCATTATTCAAAGGTTATCAAATTTGTAAAATCACCAAGGAATGGTATAGCTCCATATTTTCCTTGAATATAATCTTTTTCAAAAGAAGCATCGTTTCTTACGCCACTTATCTCCACTAATGTATATAATTGACTTGCAGCATATTTATCTTTTTCGACAAAATCAATTTGATCTTTTCTTAACAAATCAGAGGATAGCAAGTTTGTATCATGGGTAATAAAAACTAATTGTGCTTTTTTATTTTCTATTGAATTGTAGAGTTCCACAATTTTTTTAGTCAATAATGGGTGAAATCTTGAATCAAATTCATCAATGAATAATGGAGTCCCTTCCTTGATAGAAGTATAAATAAAAGGACTTAATTCAAGCATCTTTTTAGTTCCTTCCGATTCTGCCCAACTAAATATAAAATCAATGTTACCTTCCGACTTGAGATCCGCATTATATTTTGTTCTACTTGATACAATAATTTTTCCTTTATTAAAATCGTCTATTGCTTCATCGTGTATATTATCAGGTAAGCTTTCGTTTGTAAATTCAATAGTAGATAAATCATCAATGCCTGTGTCTACTTTTTTAAGAAAATTCAAAGTAAATATTTTTTCTACTCTACCCGATAAAAAATATTGATTAAAAAAGAAAGGCTAATTTTGTAGTTCTTAACAACACCTAAAATGGCCTTTCTAATGAATAAATTATTCTCTGCAAAGATAGAAAAAGTACTAACCTGTATACCATTAGTTGAAAATTTAGCTAGAAAAAAGTTTGTTAGTGCATTTATTTTGTCGCTTATTAAGACTAA
>JAYUJA010000166.1:0-1649 GCA_043765495.1 Bacteroidia bacterium | reverse complement strand
CTGGCCCTGCTGCGTAAGGGTAACGTGCATAGCCTATTACGCCATCTTGCCCTTCGTCGGATATACTACTTACTACCCATATATTCAAATATTTATTAGTAGGCCATCGGCTCAACCCTTTTAGGTTTAGCTCGGTAGTAGTCATGGAGTCGTGGTGTACATGCTGGGTAAGGGAGCTATACACCCTATCGATGCCGTCGGTACAGTTGCCATCAGGGTCTTTGGTAGCCAAGCGGAATTCTATATCCATATCCGCCGCCATAGTATCGAAAGGAAAAGGGCGCTGACTGGCACGCGGATTAAGGTTTCTAAAATCTTGGTTTAATAATTGTAGTGCGTCTAGTACTTGTGCATTGGATATATTTTCGTTGCCGCCTTGGTGTATGATATGAAACACGATAGGAATAAGAATAGTGCTACCTGCCTTATCCTGTACACTATTCGTGGTATAATATTGCTGTAATGCAGCTTCTGCGGCAGCTTTTTTGGTATATAAAGAAGGATTTTGGGATAGAGAATAATGATTTACTTCGTCGGTGCAGCAATGCTTCAAATTTTGTGCAGATAAAGAAAAATTACTTACAAGAATACTTAACAGCAAGTAGTGAAATGTAGACATAGTGCGACAATTAGAATAAATAACAAGTGTACAAAGATAAGATAATTATTACTTATTTTTGTAAAAAAATATGTACCTTTGCGGCGTTGGAGAATCTTTCAAAATACACTAATCAAAACTTAATGGAATATAATAGTCAGCGCTCACCATTGCTACTTCGCGAGTATGGTAGACAAGTACAAAAAATGGTAGAACACGCTATCACTATCGCAGATAAAGAAACCCGTAATGCAGCTGCTCGTAGCATCATTAACTACATGGGGCAGATGTACCCACACCTACGCGATGTAGCAGATTTCAAACACAAACTTTGGGTACATCTTTTTATCATGGCTAACTATGAACTAGACGTAGACTGCCCGTATCCTATCTCCAAAGAAAAAGCTCCTGTACCGCCTCAAAAAATCAGTTATCCTACCTATAAAATTCGGTATAAAGTATATGGTAATATAGTAGAAAAGTGCATACAAAATGCAAAAGACCTAACCGATTCAGAATTACAAAAACAAGCACTGGCTACTATCATTCCATTGATGCGCCGCTCATACCAAACTTGGAACCAGGAGAGTATACCCGATGAAATCCTTATCAAGCATATCAAAGAACTCTCGGACGGTGGACTAGTAGTGGATAATCAATTTTTATCTTCCCAACCTAACAATAGTTATTCTTCTAATAACCCACGCAATAACTATAAAGGAAAGACTAATAATAAGCAAAAATTTCAAAGTAAATACAAAACAAACACTACTCCTACTTCTAATTATACTAAAAAATAATGCCATTATTTCTTATACTTCGATTGGTATTTAATATTATTCTATTTTTTCTGGTAGAATGGTACTTTTTTCAAGCTATAAAAACCGTATTTGGTCACAAACCGATTGTAGCACAAATATATTGGAGTATAAGCATACTATTAGTAGTTATTTCTACTTTTACATTGGTCACCTATCCTAGATACGTGATAGTGAGCGATGCATTTAGTAAATACCTATTATCTATTATTTTTGGTATTGTACTAGCGAAA
>JAYUJA010000165.1:0-4560 GCA_043765495.1 Bacteroidia bacterium | reverse complement strand
CAAAATCCCATACGAATGAATCTTTATTTACACGGGCTAGCTTTACCAAAAGGTTCGCTACATACGAAGGGGTGAGTACTACATCGTTTAGTTTATCTTGCGTAAAACCTAACCAGCCGTACATTTCATTGAAAAGCTTGCCCGTAAAATCAGTTGTTAGATCTATTTTGTAATAGATGCCTAGATCATCTACAATTTTGGTAAAAATCCGTTTTAGTTGACTTTCTCCATCTTCAACCTTATTGATATTTTCGGTAGTCAGTGTATTTTGTAAGGTTCGTAATATTAAATCTTTCTTTTCTTTAGGAATTTGTTTTTCATCTAAAAAGGCTGTTATTTTTCTTATAATTATTTCGCCGTCTGTATTGCCTTTTTCTGTAGAAGATTTTAAATCCGATTTTTCAAGCGAAGCAACCTTGCCCGGTATGCCGATATTTGCAATGATGGAAGCTGCTACAAGATACACACGGTCGTTTTCGCCTAATCCTTTTTCATTTTGATAAATATCATTATTGAGCCTAACTAGGCTTTGGTCGATTTCTTTTTCTCGTTGTTCTTTGATTTTCTCTTTTTCTTCTGGCGAGAGGCTCACCGCTTTTGCTTGCTCAATAAAAGTATCAAAATTTTCTTTTTTCAGAAAAGATAAATCTGAAAATTCGCCTACTTTTTGTCCTGCTCCTAGGTTATCTTTTGAAACATAGTATACGCCTATTTCATGTTGTATTTTTCCTATTTCATCTTTATAGCCCGTCATACCGATAGCTATAATGTCTGTAAAATTTGTATGGTGTAAAATAGCATTTGCATAATGCACTGCTCCATTTACAGCAAAAGAATTGATATTTTTAAAACTAGGTTCGTTTTTCGTAGTTTTATTTTCAACTAATCCGTTAGTATCTAATTTTACGAGTTTATCTTTATATCCTTTGTACTCAATAAGGACAGGATAACGATTTTTATTTTTATCTTCTAATAATAACTTTGCATCAACACGATTTCCACCAACACCACCATTTTTTGAGTAGTAATCAGCAAGAGCTTTATCCATTTCAGGATTTACATTTTCTTGTTCTAGCTTATAAGATAAATCGTAAGATTTTAGCCAGCCATTGGCTAGATCTGCAATATTGGGTTCTATGGATTGTGCCATTTTGTGTAAATATTTGTTTTTAATAATTTGGTAGTAAGGTGAGATTTTATTTTTTGAGTTCGTTTCTTAATTCCTCTATCCTATTTATTGTAAGCCCTGTAATGTCTGCAATGATCTCGTTATCATAGCCCATCGAAGCGGATTAGTTTTTTACGCATGTAATAGTTGGATTCGTTCCTGCAAAATTACGTTTTTTTAGTTCAATTCCTACGTGCAGTTTAGAATTTATCAGCAAGTAACACATTCCTATAAAACCACTAAAAATCTCCTGCCAATTAAGATTCGTATATAAATACTATATTTTGGATTATCCCATGTATTTTTGTATCTTTGTAGCTCAAAAAAAACACTTTATTTTACATATGTTATTATCTATAAAAGATTTATCTGTTTCCATAGAAGAAAAATCCATCTTAAAAAATTTCTCATTAGAAGTAAAAGCTGGAGAAATCCACGCTATAATGGGACCTAATGGTACAGGCAAAAGTACATTGGCAGCAGTATTAGCAGGACGAGAAGGCTATGAAATAACCAGCGGATCGGTACAGTTTCAGGATAAAGACTTGTTAGAAATGGAAGCAGACGAGCGAGCAAAAGAAGGCTTATTTTTAGCATTTCAATACCCAGTAGAAATACCAGGTGTAAGTAATATCAATTTCATCAAAACAGCTGTGAATGAGGTGCGTGCCTACCGACGAGAAGAACCAATGCAAGCCAAAGAATTTTTAAAATTATTAAAAGAAAAGAAAGAATTAGTAGCACTAGGAGAATTAGCAAATAGATCCGTAAACGAAGGATTTTCAGGAGGAGAGAAAAAAAGAAATGAAATATTCCAAATGGCAATGCTAAACCCATCACTTTGTATACTCGATGAAACCGATTCTGGATTAGATATAGATGCCCTAAAAATAGTAGCAAATGGTGTAAATGCCTTACATACTGCTGATAATGCATATATCGTAATCACCCATTACCAACGATTACTGGACTATATAGTGCCTGATTTCGTGCACATCATGTACGACGGTAGAATCGTTCTTTCTGGCACAAAAGAGCTAGCCCTAGAACTAGAAGCAAAAGGATACGACTGGATAAAAGACAACTATGTAACCAATGTATAAATTGTATATAATTTTTTTGTAGAACTAAAACCATTTTTGATATGAATATTTATGCTTTATTATCGCCCATAGCAATGTTATTTATACTGCTAGAAATAGGGCTTTGCTGGTATTATAATCGCAAATATATTACGTTCCAAGAGTCTATTGCTAACTATGGTACTGCCATGGGTAACCAAACATCTAACGTACTAGTAGCCACAGGAGTATTGGTAGTATATGGCTATTTATGGGAAAATTTTAGATTCATAGATAAAATAGAAATGAACTGGTTTACCTACTTACTCTTATTACTTGGCGTAGACTTTATTTTCTATTGGGTACACCGATGGGGGCACCACGTGAATATAATGTGGGCAGCCCATTCGCCACACCATTCCGCCGAAGAAATGAGCTTTTTAGTAGCACTACGAGCAAGCGTTACCCAACGTTTGTTTGCTTTTTTCTTCTTCTGGCCACTTACATTGATTGGTTTTGAGCCAAAATATATTTATGCCATGAGTGCTATCCATCTTTTTATAGCATTTTTTCACCATACCGAATTTATCCCCAAACTATGGCGATGGGTAGAATACGTTTTTACCACCCCATCGCACCACCGCGTACACCACGGCGTGAATTTTATATACCTAGATAAAAATTTTGGCGAATTTCTGATTATTTGGGATAGAATATTTGGTTCTTTTGAAGAAGAAACCGACAAAGCAATATATGGAATGTACCACGGGCCCACTTCTTGGAATCCTATTAGTATTAATTTTCATTTTTACATAACATTGTACAAAGATGCCAAAGCAGCCCCTTACCTTTGGGATAAAATACGCATCTGGTTCATGCCATTAGGCTGGCGACCACGTGGGCTTCCACCATACGAACCCATCGTAGAAATAACCCCCGAAAACCAAGTAAGATTCCAGACTACCATGTTCCCCCACGCAAAAGTATACCTCCTGTTGCAAGTAGTATTCGTGACCGTACTGATGCTCATGATAATCACCGAAAAAACTATATGGACAGTGCCAGAAAGATGGCTAGCCGCAGGCTTGTTGTGGCATAGTATCATCAATTGGTCAGGTATCATGGAATCCAAAACATGGAGTGTAGGCTCTGAAATAACCCGTATATTCATCACTACCCTAGTACTTGACTATTTTAACTATAACCACATGCAAGATATGGGCAATAATATAAGCAATGTAGCAAATAGTGTATTATTATTGTTCCAAGCATTCAGTCTGTTTTGGTGTATAAAATATTTTTACAACCCCCAAGAAAACAAGCCAACTCCATCTTTATAACGTTATTCCACAGTCAAAAAAAGCTCTTGAAATATGCGTTTACTAATTGGCGTACTTTTTTGTATAGTAAGTATCTATTCTGCTTCCGCCCAGATATTTCGAATGAATTTCAGTGCTAAATATGTAAAAGACGCTTACCGTACGAACCATATCCTGACGGATAATGAACAGTATACATGGTTCGTGAGAGTAGATAAAAAATTCATCGGTACGGATTATTTTATAGAACAATACAATACCAATAGTCTGGAATTAGTACAAGAAGATAAAATAAATCTACCCGAAATACAAAATCGTACTACCGAGCTCAATGACTTGTTATTAATCCATAAAAAACCATATCTTACAGTAAGTAATAGGTACAAAAACCAAACACTATTGTATGGATATCCAGCGGATAATACTTCTAATTTGCAATTTATAGATACCCTATCCAGTACTAATTTTGCTTGGATACCTTCTGTATTTCATACGAACCATGAACTAGCTCAAATAGTACGTAATAAAAAAGATAACACTCTCCAACTAAACATTACCAAGGTAGATAGCCTATTTCGAATAAATAAACCAAGCTCCTTCTTCACAAAACTCCCTTATCAAAGCACTATTTTGGAAAAAGGCTGTATTCTAAACGACAAAGAATATGTATTTATTTTTTCACATGAAATAATTACCAATACCGTACATACCTCTAAAAATTACTACCTAGTATACATTAAAAAAGATTCTATCACTACTTCCCAGCTAAAACTAGAACACAGAGAAATAAACCAACTAGTAATACAGCCCTATCAAAATAGTATACTAGTAGCAGGTACGTATGAAAAAAAAACAGAAACTAACCAGCACGGCGTTTTTTATTTGCAATGGGATAAAAACAAGAATAGTATTTTGGAAAGTCAGTTCAAAGACTTAAATACGAACTTTTTTCAGACTAATATAGATGCAATGGGAACCGAAAAGATACAAACCAATTATACCATAAAAGGAT
>JAYUJA010000164.1:0-4579 GCA_043765495.1 Bacteroidia bacterium | reverse complement strand
ACAGAAAGAACTCCAATCTTTTTGAGCAATAAAACAGCTACAAGCCTCATTCATAGCAGCCATATCCAATGTGCCATAGGTATACCAAGCATAATCTGCTAGATAGGGGTGCTTATTCGTATGGATATAGTATTTGTATTGCCTTTGTATGGCGCTAAATCTAGCGTCGGCATCGCCATCTACCAGTGTACAGCTATAAATAGAAATAGCAGTAGGCAATAGTTTATTTATTCTAAACAAAAAATGAGAAGTATCCAGCGGTTTATTACTATCAAAATGTGCTACATAGTACGATGCATGTACGCCTGCGTCGGTACGTCCACAGCCTGTGATAGAGATAGGTTGCTGTAATAATATTTCTAGACATTGGGTAAGTCTTTCTTGGATACTGGTACTATGTAGCTGCGCCTGCCAGCCGTGGTAGGCAGTACCATCGAAAGCAAGTTCTAGGAAATAGCGGTAGGTAATAGGATTCATTATTCAAAAAAAAGAAAAAAATTATAAACGTAAAAGGTGTTGTGCATTTTTGATAGCTACTTCGGTTAGTTCTTTGCCGCTGAGCATGGCTGCTATTTCTTGTATTCTATCTTCGGTATTTAATTCTTTGATGAAAGTTTGTGCTTTTTCCATTTCTTGATTTTTGTATACTTTATAATGCTTGTGTCCTTTGGAAGCTATCTGTGGCAGATGTGTGATGCTTATAATCTGCATATTAGCGGACATTTCTTCTAGTATATCGCCTATTTTATTGGCTACATTGCCAGAAGTACCTGTATCTATTTCATCGAATATCATCGTAGGTAGTGTAGTAGCTTTGGCTACTAGGTATTTTATTACTAGCATAAGTCGGGATAGTTCGCCACCCGAGGCTACTTTGGAAAGTTCTTTGGGTGCGTGTCCTTTATTCGCACTGAATAGGTAGGTTACTTCGTCTATACCCATAGTATTGAGGGTAGTAGCAGTACTCAATAGGATACTAATACTCGCACTTGGCATTCCCAATGAAGATAAAGTAAAAGCAATATTGGCAGCAAAATCGTCTTTTACTGCTGCTCGTTTTTTGCTGATAGTAGTAGCTAAAATGAGTGTTTCGTCGTATGTTTTTTGTTTTTCTAGGTATAATTCGTGTAGTTTTTCTTCTATTATTTCAGAGCTAAATAGCTGGTTGTTTAAGTTTTGTTGTATGTTGATTAATTCTAGGCTAGTTTTTACTTTGTGTTTTTGAAACAATCTATATAAAATATCTAATCTTTCATTGCTTTCGGATAATCGTTGCGGATTATGTGCCACTTGATTCGTCATTTTTTCTATTTCTTTGGAAATATCTTTTATCTCTATGGCTATGGTTTGAAATTTGGTGTATATTTCTTGTATAGAAGGGTCGAACTTTGCTATCCCTTGTAATCCCGTCTGTATTTCTCTTATTTGCTCGCTAATGCTAGTTTCCTGTTCTTGTAGTATGTAGTAGGATTTGGTGAGTTGTAGTTGTATTTCAGAAGCATTTTCGAGTAATTGTTGTTCTGCTTCTAATGTTATTTCTTCTTCTGGCTTGGGTTCTGCTTTGTTTAGTTCTTCTAATAAAAAACTATTAAATTCTTTTTGGGCAAGTATGAGCTGTTTTTGTTTTTCTAATTCTTGGATATTTTTTTCTATTCCTTTGTAGGTAGCCAAATCGCGTTGGTACTTTTTGGTAATATGGGTAGTATTGGCTACTAGATCTAGTATTTCTAGCTGGAAAGTGCTGGTAGTAAGGGATTGGGTTTGATTTTGGGAATGGATATCCACTAGGTGCGTAGAAAAATCTTTGAGTTGGTGCAATAAAATAGGGTGATCGTTTACAAATGCACGCGATTTTCCACTAGGTAATATTTCTCTACGTAGGATTATTTCTTTTGTATTTTCTAATTCTAACCCATCAAAAAAGTGTTGTATATCAAAACAACTTACTTCTACAAAAGCTTCTATGATACATTTCTCGTTAGGGTTGTGTAGTATGTTACTTTCGGCTTTATTTCCTAATAATAATCCAAGTGCGTCTAGCAAAATAGATTTTCCAGAACCTGTTTCGCCTGTTACAATATTCAGGTATTCGCTCCATTGAATAGTGACGGATTGTATAAGTGCGTAATTCTGAATATGTAACGTTTTAATCATAAAGAAAAATAAAAACAAATAGTGATGGCAAAAGTAGTAAAACTAATCTAGTTACAATAATTCTCTTAAAATATCGTAGGATTTTATTTCTTTCAGATGTTCGAGATGCACTTTGTAAAATACTAGTAAATAATGTATTAGCATGCCTCTTTCGTTGTTAGTATACGGGTGTATGCACCAGTTGTTTTGTGTATCTTGCAAGCAGTTTTTTAGTAATAAAGATTCGTCAGCTGTCAATACTGCTTCGGTATACGTGCTTACAAAAATGCCTTCTAGGATAGAGAAATAAATAGTGGTAGGAGTATAGCTTTTTAGGTCTGGAAAAATTCCCATTAAATCCAAAAATTGCACCAAAAAAGTAAGTAATCCGTTGGCTATGAGTTTGTTATTGCTTTCATTATCTAAAATAGTTAGGTATCGCAAAAACCAATAGTAAACAGTAGCGTTGGGCGAACCATCTTTCCAACATTTGTGCATTATTTCTAATACGAATAATACAATAATGTTCTTAATAGGATGCGTAGATAAGGTATGAAAAGGCTGGTGGATTTGTATCTGCTTAAAACTAGCTAGTAGATGGGAGCTAGCACTATACGAAAATTCGATAGAGTAGCTTGGTTGTAAAAGTCGTCTACCAATGCCATTTTTTTGTGTATAGGCGAGATTCAAAACACCATTTTTTAGTGTAAGTACAGAGCATATTAGTTGGTTTTCTTTGTATTTCGTGACATGGAGTACTATGCCGTTATCGGTGTCTATCATTCTAATTGTATAAGCCTTACAGGAGCTTTTGCAGGCATTAGTCCTTCTGTTTTTACGATTAATTGCCCTCGCTGGCTAGTGATGAAAGACGCTAATCCTACACCTAGTCCACGCGCCTTGTTGCCGATGATGTATACATTACGGATAAGTGGGTAAGCTTTCAGTGCTATGTAGGCTTGGTAAGGCTTGCAGTATTCACCTGCTTCTTCTTTTGCAGCCATTGTTTCTAGGGAAGCTATTTTTATGCCATGTAGAAATTTTACGCCTAATGTATCTGTTTTATCGCTTATCCAGTTCACACCAATAACCCCGATAGCGTTGGGGTGTTTTTTTACATAGTCCATTACTTCTACGTTAGAGTGTAGTGCGTATATATTGGTAGGAAAATCTGCACCATTACAAAAACGTTTTTTTAGGTAATTACTATTAGAAGAATTTGGGCTATCCATTACTATTACGATGGTATCCGCATTACTTTTAGGGTTTATTTCGTTCCACGTTTTTATTTTCCCTGTAAATATATTCTCTAACTGGCTTATAGTAAATGTAGTATCCTTGTTGCTGCTATGTAGTAATAAACCTATCGCATCTATGGCAATATGACGAACCTCGGGGGCTACTTTGGCTTTTATAAAACGTAAACTATCTTTACTACTTAATTGTGAACCTATTACGATGGAGCGTACCGAATCTATGAGCAAGTCTTCGATACATTTGCTTTCGGGCTGCCACATAGTTTTAATAGTAGCATTAGGGTTATTGTCATGAAAAATTTCTAATTCCGCATTCATCATAGACTGGAAAGACTCGTCTATGCCTACTTTCACGGTGCCACTCGTAGTAGTATCTGCGATAGTAGGGGCAGATGTACACGCACTATTACTCAAAATAAATAGCAGCACAACGGCAGTAAGGTAGGTAATAGTATTATTCTTCATGGTGAGAACGTTGGATAAAAGTATAAATTCGCATTATTTTTACACCTGAAAAAAGAAAAAATAGGCAAGCCCAAGCCCAAGTAGGAATGATAGCGTTACGGAATTGTATAAAAAAAACAAAAACTCCCATTACTAAACACAGGATAGCCATTGCTGCATCTCTAATTAAAAACGGGTGTAGTAAAAAATAGTTCCACCACTTATGGTCTTTATTTAATTTCTTCATAGTCGGTATATTCTACGGTATCCACAGCAGGTTGCGACTCTTGGGTATGGAAGCCTTCGGGCTGCATTTGCTGTTGCATGGTAGCTATTTTTTTGTGTATAAAACGTTGTATTAAACCAGGCAGTATAAAGTGTTTGAATACTTTGAATGCTAGATAAATGGCTAGTAATGTAACAAGAATTCTCATTGTATTATAAGCAAATAAAAAAACAAAGGTATGATTTTTATAGTTTCTAACGAAATATATTTTTGGTAGTGCTATTAATGTAATGTTTTTATTATCTTTGTAAAAAATAATTGTATGGACTGTCCTCACTGTTTCGGCACAAAAGTAAAAAAAATAGAAATGAATGACGTTTTAATGAATGAGTTATATAGCAAAGAACGAGGTGTTAGAGTAGAATTTTTTGGTATTCAGCTAGATGAAGTATGGACATTTGTGCAAAAAAAAGAGAATAAACAGTGGCTTTGGTTAGGATTAAATCCAGTGAATAGACAA
>JAYUJA010000163.1:0-16341 GCA_043765495.1 Bacteroidia bacterium | reverse complement strand
CTCCGCCTAGTGTAAGTCCTTTTGGGGCTACTACTACTGGGATACTAGAATATTTTACACGCATCATCATATTTTGGAAAGCACGGATAGCGAAATCTACTTCGTCCCATTCTTGCTCTACTGCTAGCATGAATATCATGGCTAGGTTCGCACCTGCGGAGAAATTAGTACCTTCGTTTCCTATCACTACGCCTTGGTATTCTTTTTCTGCTATATCGATGGCTTTATTTACCCCTGCTAGTACTTCGCTACCCATGGAGTTCATTTTGGTATGAAATTCTACGTTCAATATCCCATCTCCTACATCTATCACGCTACAGCCTTTGTTTGCCCATACGGTGTTCGTGCCTTTTAGTGGTGTCAAAGCGATTATTTTTTCGGCACCAGGTATAGTTTGATAGGATTTACTAGTTACGTCGTAATATTTGCGTACACCATCTTCGTATTTATAAAAACTAGTATTGCCAGCTGCTAGCATATCGGTTATCCAAGTAGCTACGCTGTAGCCAGTTTTCTGCATTACTTGTACGGAAGTTGCTAGTCCTGCTGCGTCCCACATTTCGAAAGGCCCTAGTTCCCAGCCAAATCCTGCATTCATAGCATCGTCTACTTTGTATATATCGTCGGATATTTCAGGCACTCTATTGCTTACGTAGGCGAATAGTCCAAAGCATGATTTACGATAGAATTCTCCTGCATTGTCTTTGCCGCTTAATAGTACTGGTATTCTGTCTTTTATAGCCTCTATTGTCTTGGTAGCTTCTAGGGTAGCAAATTTAACTTTTTGAGAAGGCTGGTATTCTAGTGTAGTAAGGTTTAGGGCTAATATTTCTGATTTTCCTGTTTCTGCGTTTTTTACTTTTTTATAGAATCCTTGTCCTGTTTTGTCTCCTAACCATTTATTTGTATTCATGGTAGATACGTATTCTGGTAGTTCGAATGCTGTTTTTTGCTCATCATTCGGGCAGTTTTGTTTTACGCCATTGGCTACCATAGCCAGAGTATCTAGCCCTACTACGTCACAGGTACGGAAGGTTGCAGATTTTGGTCTTCCTAGTACGGGGCCTGTTAGTTTGTCTACTTCTTCTACGGTAAGCCCCATTTCTTTCACTATATGAAACAGTGCCATGATGGAGTATACTCCTATACGGTTTGCGATAAAAGCTGGCGTGTCTTTGCATAGTACGGTAGTTTTACCTAGGAATAATTCGCCGTATTCCATTAAGAAATCTACTACTGTAATTTTTGTTTTAGTAGAAGGGATTATTTCTAATAGTTTCAAATACCTTGGCGGATTAAAGAAATGTGTACCGCAGAAGTTTGCTTGAAAATCCTCACTACGCCCTTCTAGCATCATCTGTATTGGTATACCAGATGTATTAGAAGTAATAAGTGTGCCTGGGGTTCTATATTTTTCTACTTGTTCGAATACTATTTTTTTGATATTCAAATTTTCTACTACTACTTCTATCACCCAATCGCAGGTACTTATTTTGGACATATCGTCTTCAAAATTACCAGTAGTAAGCTTTGTAGCTGCGTTTTTAGTGTATATAGGAGAAGGGTTGGATTTTAGAGCAAATGTCAGGGCATCGTTCACTATACGGTTACGTACTATTTTATCCGTGGTAGTGAGTCCTTTTGCTTTTTCTGCGTCATTAGGTTCTTTGGGAACGATGTCTAATAACAGTACTTCTACGCCAATATTAGCAAAGTGTAGGGCTATACGGGAGCCCATTACCCCTGAGCCTAAAACGGCTACTTTTTTTATGGTACGTTTCATAAGATAAAAACGATATGGAATAAGAGTAATAAAAATAGGGTGCAAAAGTAGTAAAAACTGGGTAGTAATTTATACTTGTTGCAAAATAGTCAAAAATTTAGTAATATCTAGCGATGCTCCTCCTACTAATGCGCCATCTACGTCTTCTTGTTTTATGATGTCGGCTATGTTTTCGGGAGTTACACTTCCACCGTATAAGATAGAAATATTTTCGGCAGTAGAGGCATCTGTTATTTCTCTTATTCTATTACGGATAGCTAGGTGCATGTCTTGTGCTTCTTCGGGAGTGGCATTTTTACCTGTGCCGATAGCCCATACTGGTTCATAAGCTATGACTACATTTTCCCATTTATTTTTATCATAGATAGCTGTTAGTACTTCTAATTGTTCTTCGATGACAGTGTATTGCTGGTGTTTTTCTCTTTGCTCCAAAGTTTCGCCGATACAGAATATTACTTTTAGGTTACAATACAGAGCATCGTTTAGCTTTTCTTTTAATAAAACAGTATCTTCTTGAAAGTATTTGCGACGTTCGGAATGTCCGATAAGCACCCACTCTACTCCTAGGCTTTCTAGCATGTAGGACGATATTTCGCCTGTAAATGCTCCTTGGTGAGAGTAGTAGGTATTCTGCGCTCCGATGGATAGGTTAGCAATTTTAGAATCCAAGCATTTGCTCAAATAAATAGATGGTGGGAATACAATCGTAGATACTGCTGGGTTGGCTGTATATTTTTCTAGCCATTCAGTAACTTCTGGTACTATTTTGTACATTTTCCAGTTGGCTGCAATTATTTTTTTTCGCATAGGGGGAGGAAAGTTATTATTAAGGTTAAAAAGTAAGAAATTGTTAGGTATGAAATTTGTCTTTATCCCAATTCATCGGATTGTTGGCAATGTAATTTTGGATATTTTTAAATGCTCTTTCATCACGGATAATATGGTCGTGAAATCGGGATTGCCACCCAAAATCAGCATATATTTTTCGGGCATTGATGGTGACAATCCGTTTGTATTGGTTGATGATGGTACCGATAGTAGAGACGCCCAAGTTGGGCGTCTTTACATTGGTCGTATCACCATCGGATATATCATCGGCAGAGACGCCTAACTTGGTCGTCTGTACATTGGTCGTATCATCGGTCGTATCACCATCGGATATATCATCGGCAGAGACGCCTAACTTGGTCGTCTGTACATTGGTCGTATCATTGGTCGTATCACCATCGGATATATCATGGATAGAGACGCCCAACTTGGGCGTCTGTACATTGGGCGTATGCACATCTATTATGAGTATACCGTGCGTATGATTAGGCATTATCACAAAATTTCCCAATTCTATAAATGAAAAATGATTTGGTATTTCTAACCAATATTTTTCTGCCAATTTTCCTAATTCATTTAATTGCATTTCGCCATTCACCACTTTACCAAACAGGTGTCTTCTATTTTGGGTGCAAATGGTAATAAAATAAGCACCATCAGCGCCATAATCCCACGATTGTAGTCGGGCAGATGGTATGCGGTATTTATTATTGAATTTTTCCATTTGTTGTTTATTGGATTGTAATGTAGCTCCAAAATTAAACAAAAATTGCTACCTACACAGTAGATAGCAATTTTTGTAAGCTTTATTATTTACGTATAGCCAACGCTTTAATCAAATTACGGTAACGCTCGATATCTTTTCTTTTTAGATAATCTAGTAAACTTCTACGTTTTCCTACTAGGCGTAGTAAAGAACGTTGGGTAACGAAATCTTTTTTATTCGTTTTTAGATGGTCCGCTAGATGAGCGATACGACTTGTAAAAAGTGCTACTTGGCTTTCTACTGAACCTGTGTTGGTTTCAGAACCGCCATGTGTACTAAAAAGCTGCTTTTTTACTTCGTGAGTTAATGCCATAACAATATATAGGATAAATAAATTACAATGTGTAAAAGGATTGCAAATATAGTATATTTTATCATTGCTGTTACTTTTTTTAGTTTAAAAATAAAGAAATACATAGTTTTGTGTAAAAATAAATGCGTATGCAATGAAAGTTTATAACTTTGCAGTTCTAAAAAACAAAACAAAAACCTTATGGTAATAGAAATTGATCATTATATATTGTTGTCTACAGTATTATTTTGTATAGGAATTACAGGAGTATTAGTACGTCGCACGATTATATCCATGTTCATGGGGCTGGAGCTGATGCTCAATGCTATCAATATACTAGTAGTTGCTTTTTCGAGGTTCAATACCAATGCTTCGGGGCAGGTATTTGTATTTTTTACGATGATAGTAGCGGCGGCTGAAATAGCAGTAGGGCTGGCTATACTAGTGATGATATACCGAAACATGCGTACTACGGACATAGAAGCTTTACGAAACCTAAAAAATTAATATGTCTGATTCTTTTGATAAACTAGTAGCTATCACCAGCGAACTACGTGAAAAATGCCCTTGGGATAATAAGCAAACCTTGGATTCGTTAAAAAAATATACTTTGGAAGAGGTGTACGAGCTGCACGATGCCATAGATAAAAAAAACTATACCGAATTAAAAGAAGAGTTAGGCGATATCTTATTTCACCTGTTATTTTATACAAAAATAGCAGCGGAAGAAAAACAGTTTTCACTGGAAGAAATGCTAGATACACAATGTAAAAAGCTAATATTCCGCCATCCACACATCTACGCTGCAGAACTACCCGAAGGACTTCAAGAAGTAAAAAATGAAGAAGACGTAAAATTAAATTGGCAAAAAATAAAGCTTAAAGAAGGCAAAAAATCAGTGTTAGAAGGCGTACCTACTGCTATGCCAGCGGTGATTAAGGCGAATAATATGCAAACCAAAGCCGCTGCTGTGGGCTTTGACTGGGAAAATGCAGACCAAGTATGGGGCAAGGTATATGAAGAAATAGACGAACTAAAAGAAGCACAACAAAGCCAAGATATAGAAAAAATAACCGATGAGCTAGGAGATGTTTTATTCTCTATCGTAAATTTGTCTCGTTTTTTGAAAGTAGATGCAGAGCAAGCTTTACAACGAACGAATGAAAAGTTCAAAAAAAGATTTCAATACATAGAACAGCAAGCTGCAGCAGCTGGTACTACGCTACAAAATATGTCGCTAGAAGAAATGGAAAAACACTGGCAAGCTGCGAAAAGTTTGTAAAACAATACACCTCTAAATACTAAAAATGATATGACTGCTAAAACATGGTTCATGAATACGTTTCGTATCGTTGTAATTTTTTATTTATACGGCTGCCAGCAAAAAACAACTGCTAAAAACCCCTACTCTTCTCTAAAATTTAGTAATACCCTTGCTACACCTGCCGATTTTCAGGCTTTTTGTGGTGCACCATTAGAGCATACATACAGTGGTGTAAAAAGCGTAAAAGTAATGTACGATATAGCTGCCAAGAAGTTATATTTTATTAATTCTAACTACTATCGCTTGCATTTTGAATTTGGGGTAGAAGAGTTAGGTTATCCGAATGATTTGTTTGCATTCAATAGCAAAAACTACGAAGATGGAAGCAATAGACAGTTTTATCTAGCCACCATTAACTATTATAACAACCTAGCTACGTATACATTAGAGTTTTCTTCGTATGATAAAAATTCGGCTAGTAATATTTCTTCTTTATACCGTGAAATAGCTGTTAATAGTTTTATTAAAGATAGCCTAAAAGTACTGATAAATAGTGACGCTTTGCAAGAAACTTTTGCTACTAATGCGTATAATTTGCCACTTATTACGCCTGATGTGCTGTATGGTGCGCAAAGTTTTCAATGTATACAAAAAGGCACTACCAAAGGCTACTTACGATGGCTACCAAACCTAGAAGACTCCCTCACTACGGTGCGCCCATCGGATATTGTAATCACTACTGGTACGCCTATCGAAATACCTGTATGCAAGGCTATCCTTACCAATGCTTTTCAGACACCACTGAGCCATATACAAGTACTTACCCACAACCGTAAAATACCTTCCGCCGTAGTAAAAAATATAGCCAATAACTTCACTTTACAGCAATGGAATCGATTGCCTGTGCAACTCACTGTTACGAATGATACTTTTTATATAGAAAAACTAGCTAATAATAAGGATATAATAGAAACTAGTGTTCCCATTTCTCTACAAAAACTAAAAGCTAATACAGTAGTAAAGGGGTTGATAAATATGAATTCCAGTAATCTGAAAAATAATACCGTAGGTGGAAAAGCAACAGGAATGGGCATACTAGCAAAAGTGGCTAAAAAAGATACTTCATTCCGAGTGCCAGAAGGAGCGTTTGCGATTCCATTTTATTATTACCACCAGCATGTAGGAGAGTCATCTATTCAGTTATTAATAAAAAAACTAGCTACTCTATCCGATAATAAAGAAATAGAAACTTGCCTAAAAAGCATTCAAAAAGCTATCCTAGAAAAGCCACTGGATACCAATTTATTACATCTAATAGAAAATAAAATAACACAACAAAAACAAGGAGATAGTTACAGGTTTCGATCCAGTAGCAATGCCGAGGACATAGAAGGTTTTACGGGGGCTGGATTGTATGAAAGTAGAACAGGGATACGGAATAATGCTAAAAAATCTTTCGAAAAAGCGGTAAAAAAAGTATGGGCTGGCGTGTTTAATTACAGAGCTTACCAAGAGCGTAAACTATACCACCTAGACGAGAAAATGGTAAAAATGGGTATTTTGGTGCATCGGTCTTTTCCTGATGAGAAATGCAACGGCGTGATTATCACTAAAAATCTCTACCGAGACGATTTTCCTGCTATACTAATCAATGTACAAAAAGGAGACGTAGGCGTAGTAGATGCCAAAGATAGTGTGACATGTGAGCAAATAATAGTAAGTGACGCAGCATTATTAAACCCATCTACCGATAAAGAAGTGGAGATAAAATACATTACTTACAGCAGCCTTAATAACCAGCGACCTATACTTACCACGCCCCAGATAATACAACTATTCAAAGCCGTAGATAAGATACAACAAAGCTATAATGGGTATTTGGATATAGAATTTAAGATAGATAAAACCAATAAACTGTATATAAAACAAGTACGCCCATTTTATTAAAATAGGAATAAAGTATGCAAAGCAAATTAGGAACTTATTTATATTTCATGTGGTAATCGGAATTGTAAGTAACAGATAGAGAACCCTTTTTGTGTAAATAAGCCTTCGTAGTACGTTTTGATGGATAGGATAGGGTCGGTAGCTAGGGAGTCTTTGTACAAATTGTCGGTAGCTACTAGTATTTCTGCCCCTATTTCTTCGAGTACTTGTTTGGTATAGGTGTACAGGTATTCATTGTCTGTTTTTAGGTGGATAATGCCGTCTGGCTGTAGGAAAGTCTTGTATCTAGTAAGAAATTCAAGGTGTGTAAGTCGCTTACTGGCACGGCTTTCTCGTAGTTGAGGGTCGGGGAATGTTATCCATATTTCGCTTATTTCATTTTTACCAAAAAGCTTGTAACATTCTCTAATATCGGTACGCACGAATCCCACATTTTGGTAGTTATTTTCCAACGATTTTTTAGCACCATTCCACATTCTATTTCCTTTTACATCTACTCCTATAAAATTTTTTTCAGGAACTAACTGCGAAAGTCCTACGGTGTATTCTCCTTTACCACAGCCAAACTCGACTATTATAGGATTTGTATTTTTAAAATAATCGGTATGCCATTTTCCCTTTAATTCGAAAGTATTGCCTGCTACATCTAACCTGTCAGGCTGAAAAACATTAGAAAAAGTATTTATTTGAGCAAATCGCTCTAACTTACTATGACCCATAGGTTATTTTAGAATTGATAGTTAATAGAAAAAGTAGTAGGAGAAGATTTTAGGTAATAATTAGCGCGACCTAGTTGTAGGCTGAATTTTTTTAGATTGATTCCTATTCCCCACGAGAAGCCTACGGTGGATTTTCTGTTTTCGAATACCATGTCTTTTCTTTTTAAGAAATCGTATCCTAGTCGCACTGTCAGAGATTTTCCGAGGTTTAGTTCTGCACCAAGTGTGAGGTGACGGGTGATTTTGTCTCCTATATTTTTTTTGTAAATGATGGTATCGCCAGTCAGTGAATTATTCGTAGGCAAAGGGCGTGTATCTTTGTAGCTCAAATCAAAGCGTTGCAAATCGTGTATTAAAAAATGAAAGGTAAGGGGCAGGTATTGCGGTTTTACATTCAAGCCTATTGCTACTTGGGTAGAAAGTTTGTCTTTCACTGAAGTAAAATTATTCAGTGTTTTACCAAGATTTTTTACTACCAAAGCCGCTCCGAATAGCTTATCTTTGGATCGATAGGTCACCCCAGCATCTATCGCAGCTGCAAAGGAAGTATAGCGTTCGAGTGCCGAAGATAGTAATTTAGTAGTCAGCCCTACACTCCAACTACTATCTAGTTGCTGTGCATACGACAGGTTCACGGACATATCTCTACCTCCAAAATTGCCGATAGTATTGCCACCTGCATCTGTTTCTACGAATTTTCCATAATTCAAATATTGTATCCCAGCTGCGATAGTATGCTTGCCTTTGCTATGTGCGTACACTACTTGCCCATATTTTATGCCTGCAAAATAGGACGTAAAAGTAGCTCCACCTATGTTGTGCATTTGGCTATTCAGGCTAGATGGATTTAGGGCTACTGTCTGTACATCAGCGTCATGGGTAGCAATATTCACATTTGCCATTCCCATATTACGAGCGGAGTAAGGCAAGTCCAAAAAGCGATAATTCGCATAGCCACCAGACTGTGCATACGTATTATGAAACGTAAAACAAGCAAAAACAAAAAGGAAAATAATTTTCATAAATATAATTTTCTAATGTAAATATAGTAGGAAATAAACGAATATACAAGCTTTATCTGTATACCAACAAGGGATTATTTGCTGTTATTTTCTTTCCACTGTTGGAATATTTGATAAAAAATAGGCGTTATGGATAGTAGTATAATAGAGATATTTATAATACCAAAATTGTCTTTTACTATCTGTGTATTCCCTACCCAATAGCCTAGCAGCAAGAAAGTACTTATCCAAGCTACGCCACCAATCAAGTTATATACAATAAATTTTCCATAATTCATCGTACCAATACCCGCTACAAAAGGCGCGAATGTGCGTACAAAAGGTGCAAATCTTGCCATGATTATAGCTTTCCCACCATTCTTTTCATAAAAATCCTGTGCCGCTAATAAGTATTTTCGTTTGATAAAACGATTATCTTTTTCAAAAACTTTGGGCCCTACCCATTTGCCTATATGGTAGTTGAGCGTATCGCCTAGTACTGCGGCCACTATCAGCAATGGAAGTAGTATAGCAATGGACATACTAGCCCCTCTCTCTGTACTACCAGCTGCAGCCAATGCACCTGTAGCGAATAATAAGGAGTCGCCAGGCAAAAAAGGAGCTACTACCAAGCCTGTTTCTGCGAATATTATTAAAAATAGAATACCGTATATCCAATATTGGTACTGTGCCATTATTTCGGGTAAATACTTATTCGTGTGCAATACAAAATCAATGATTGTATGAAAATCCATAGGTGTAAAGAGGTAAAAAACACAGCAAAGGTAAAAAAAAATGCTGTTTTATGATTTATTTTGTGCTGGAATTGTTTTTATCCTTTTCTAAAAAGATGAAAAATAAAATTTATTCATGCATAAACGAATATTTTTCTTGTTTATAGTGCATTTCTTACTACTTTTGTAGCTACTTTAGTTTTACATTGATAATTCATTAATCCATTTTTATACTATGTTGGTAGAAATCCTTACTCCAGATAAAGAACTTTACAAAGGCGAAGCAAAATTAGTACAACTACCTGGCAAAGATGGTTCTTTTGAGCTACTTACGAATCATACTAGCATGGTGTATACCTTAAAAAAAGGCAGCATCAAAATCATTGAAAAAGATGCCCCCACTCCTATATTTTTTGAGATAAATGGTGGTATATTAGAAGTATCCAATAATAAAGCAATGATATTAGCAGACTAATTCCGTATTTTAGGTATGCAAGCTCGTATTAATTGGCAAAAGATACCACTAATCCGTATTGTAATAATAAGCATACTAGGTATTTACATAAGTTATCATTATCCACAATGGCTCGAAGTAGTGACTTATGTAGGCGCTTTTTCTTTGTTTGCAAGTAGTGTATTAGTGAGTATAAAAGGAAATATTTTAGGGAATAGAATGCTTGTAATCTCTAATTTTGTAGCGATACTTGCTGGTAGCTATTTATTGTTTAGTAGTAATATAGCTACGAATTATGCTACTTATTTTGGGCATCATACTACGGATAGTATGGCTACCTGCTATATAAAACTATTGTATACGCCAGAGCCTAAAAGCAAAAGCTACAAAGCGATAGCAGATGTAATAGCAGTGAAAAACGGTAATACACTCCAACCCACGACAGGTAAAATACTCCTCTATTTCTCCAATAAAGATACTAGCATTACTAACCTACAAAGCGGCGACGAATTATGGATAAATACTGCTATACAGCCCATTGCAGCACCCACCAATCCCGATGTATTTGATTATAAAAAATACTTATTCCACCAAAATATTCACCACCAAGGATATATAAAAGAAAAGTATTACCAATACATAAAATCGGACATTACTTTTCTGAACTATATAGAACAGCTACGGAATGCTTTAATTTCTATTTTTATAAAAAAAAGAATAGAAAATCCTGCTTTGGCACTTACAAACGGCTTATTACTAGGATATAGGCGGGATATAGACAAAGATACCATACAACTGTATTCCGAGACGGGAGTGATACATATACTTGCTGTATCGGGCTTGCATGTAGGCATGGTGTATATGGTATTAGTGTTCTTGATTAGCTTGTTACCATTCGGCAAAAAAGGGATTTTCAGAAGTGTGTTTATTATTAGCTTGTTGCTTATATATGCAGTACTAACGGGATTTACACCTTCTGTATTACGTAGTACATTGGTATTCATACTAGTGGAGTTAGCGAATAATATTTTATACCGTCGTAGTAATGCCTATAACCTACTAGCAGGTAGTGCGTTACTACTCATACTCTACGATGCGCATTGTATTTTTGATATTGGATTTCAGCTATCGTATGCTGCGGTATTGGGTATTTTGGTGATAAACCCTATTTTAGAACATTATATATATAAAATATACGTACCTAGGAATTTTTTTAGTAAGCACGTTACTAGTTTATTGACTATATCTACTGCTGCTCAAATAGCTACTTTGCCCATTTGTGTTTACTATTTCCATCAGTTTCCTGTTTATTTTTTATTAGCTAACTTGGTAGCTGTACCCATCAGTACATTAGTCATATACATCGGTATAGCCTTGTGGGGGACTTATTTCGTGCCTTACTGGGGCGATGCTTTGGCTTTCATTTTACAAAAACTAATCTTTTTACTTACCTATTGTTTACAAAAAATTAGCGATTTACCTTTTGCTATTATACGCCCTATCACCATTCATATAGAAGAAATGCTATTATTGTATTTTGTTATTATCAGTGGAGTAGTAGCGTGGTATTTTCATTCCAAAAAATGGTTATTAGCTAGTAGCATCTGTTTTATTTCATTTTGTGGCATACATACGTACCATTATTACGAAACTATGCACCACAACGAACTTATTGTATACCATACAAAGGGTTCTGTATTACAAATAATAAACAGCCAACGCACTTTTATACAAATAGATACTAGCATAAAAGATAAAAATAATGTACTAGCCTACACCGTACAGCCGCACTCGCACCAGCAGCAAATAGAAATAGATAGTATTAGTATTTTTAGTAATAGAATGCAGAAAAATCCACTTTATACTCCTAGTGAGCATGGATTTATATGGCAAGGATATTCTTTTTTATGCCTAGATGCTACTCCTATTACTGTCCTAGATACGCTACATGTGGACTATGTACTGGTGAGCAATAGCCCGAAATACCTTGCGAGTATTATGCCTTTTATCCAAGCAAAACAATGGGTGTTAGATGGTTCTAATAAAGGATATTGGTATAAGAAAAACAAAGTTATTTTTGACGAAAATGGTATTAACTATCATAGTGTATACGACAAAGGTGCATGGCAGAAAATAATAGAATAATGCTTTTAATACCTAATTATTTATTGTCCAATGGCTCCACGTAACTAAATACAGGATAATGATCCGAAAATTTTACAGGGATTATACGGTGGTTATACGCCTTAAAATGAATGTCGTGGAGTATATAATCAATCCGTAAAAAAGGGATAATGCCGTTGTAGGTAGTACCTATACCTCTGGACGATTCCAAAAAAGAATCTTGTAAATCCTCTGTTAGTTGGTAGTAGGTATGGGATACTGGTGGATCGTTAAAATCTCCTGATAGTATCACAGGGTAAGGGCTACGTTGTATATGGTTTTGTAATTTTGCTACTTGTTCTGCTCTTTGTATAATGGCTTCTTTCATTTTTAGGAGCAATGTTTTGGACGTATTTTTATCTGCTTCTTCCCAAGCATCTGCTTCTTTTATTTTTTTTAATAAAGCATAGTCTTTTTTTTCAAAACGAAACGATTGCAAGTGTGTATTGTACACCCGTATCCTTGTTTGGTTGGGTAGTTCTATATCGCTGTATATGCAAGAGTTATGGGTATTCTCTCCAAAATCTACTACGCCACTTCGGATAATAGGGTACGCCGAAAGTATTATATTACCCGTATAATTATCTTTTTTGCCTGACAGTCGGGTGATGGTATTAGCGTGGGAATAAGGTAGGAAAGCCTTGGTTTTTATTTTATCCAATATGTCTATACTGCTGTCCATGGTGTATAATGCTTCTTGCAGGCATAGTATAGTAGGTTTGTTTTTGATAATACAGTTGGCTATACTATCTGGCATACCTTTGTCTTTTATCCATTTATATTCATTAAACAGGCGTACATTATAGCTCATTATACCTAGTAACTGGTGATTGTGTTGTAGGCTATCTATTTCTATTGGGGACTTAATGCCTTGGTTACTAAAATTAAAGGTGTACAAAGCTTGTATTTTAAATAAACTAATAGCTACTACTACTAACGATAAATACATGTATTTTTTATTTAATAAAAACCAAAACCCTATAAACAATATGTTTATTACCAATAATATAGGATAAAACATGCCTAGTAATCCTACTATCAACCATGCATAAGTAGGCTCCCAAAAAGAAGACAACCAACATACTAGCAATCCAGTAGCTGCTAGTATGTTGGTTAAAAACAAAAATTTACGTCCTATTTTTCTTATTCCTATATAATGCATAATAATTTTATTCGGTTTAGAACTCTTCTTCTTTTTCTTCTGTATTTCTACCATCTTCTAGTACGTATAATAGATTCCGTACTTTGTAGATACCTTTGTTGGAATTATTGCTCAATCCGATGGCTACCATATCCACTTTGGGGTCAAACCACATGATGGCATTATAGCCTCCCCACCAGCCAGTATGGTATACAAAATCTGTTTCTTGGTTTTTATTTGTCCAGATACGAAATCCTAGCCCATAATTTTTCAGTCCTTTTTTTTCGAAACTATACGGCGTAAAAGCTTTATCGGTAGTTATTTTTTTTAGTAATCTATTTTTAAATAATGCATTGTACCATATATACAAATCGTGGGTAGTGGAGTATACGCCTTTATCGCCTACTATGTTGTCAAAAAAGTTGGAATCTATTTCTTTTTTATTTTTTTTCTTTTTGCGCGACCATCTTTCTTTCCAATCTTCTGTCAAATCTAATGGGATATTTCGTTTTATACTATCTTCATGGGTTATTATATACGTATCTTTCATGCACAATGGATCGAATATATTTTTTTGAATATACGTCTTAAATGACACATTAGAAACCTTTTCTACGATAGAAGCCAGCAGTAAAAAATTCATATTATTATATAAAAATTTAGTATTAGGGTCGTTGTATACTGCTACTTTATTATCTGGGCTAGAAAACCATTCTATTATATCGCTATTCGTAGGATAAAGGCTATCTTTGGCTACTTTGTCATCGAATACATATTCATATTTCGGCAGTCCTGAACGGTGCGAAAGTAGCATCTGGATAGTAACCCCAGGATACGGGAAAGTAGGAAAAAAGTCTTGTATAGTTTGTTCTAATCTTATTTTGCCTTTTTCGTACAATTGTAGTATGGCTACCCCAGTAAAAGTTTTACTAATAGAAGCGATATGAAATTTAGAATGTTCGTTCAAAGGTATTGTTTTATCCACATTCGCGAATCCTACTTGCTTGTTATACAGTACCACACCTTTGTAAGCTACTAGCACCGAACCGTTAAACACTTCTGTATCTATTTTTGCTTCCATCAGCGAATCAATAAAAACTCTTTTTGCTTCTAGGTTATATTGTTCTACGATTTTATTTTTTTCTACTGTGGGTAGGGTGTCATTAGGGCAAATGCGGGCAGGTACTACTTTTACGATCGGGGTTTTGGGTGCTTCTTTACACCCTACTATTCCTACTAATAAGAAAAAAAACAGGATTCTTATCATTCTATTATTTGTAAAGCTTGGGTTAAATCTTCTAGTAAATCTGCTATATTTTCTATGCCTACACTGATTCTGATAAGAGAGTCCGTAACGCCTGATTTTAGTCTTTCTTCTCTGGGGATAGATGCATGGGTCATAGTAGCTGGGTGTCCGATGAGGGATTCTACGCCACCTAGTGATTCTGCCAAAGCGAATAGTTTGGTACTGGATACAAATTGAAACGCTTTTTCTATGCTATTGGCTTTTAATTCAAAGGATAGCATTCCACCAAAATTACGCATTTGTTTGGCAGCTACTGCATGGTTCGTATGTGTAGCAAGGCCTGGGTAGTATACTTTATTTATTTGGGGGTGAGTAGCTAGAAAATCTGCTACTTTACTTGCATTTTCTCCATGTCTATCCATTCTTACATGCAACGTTTTTAGCCCTCTCAACACCAAGAAACAATCCTGTGGCCCTGGTACAGATCCCGCCGCATTTTGTAGGTAAGATAGTTCTTCGAATAAGGTAGTATCGTTTAGCATTAGTGCGCCCATCACGGTATCCGAGTGTCCAGCCATGTATTTTGTAAGGGAGTGCATCACTACGTCTGCCCCTAAAACTATTGGGCTTTGTAGGTAGCTAGAAGCAAAAGTATTGTCTACTACCAATTTTATATTACTGGCTTTACTGATGTTTGCAACTGCTTGTATGTCTATTATTTTTAGGGTAGGATTGGTAGGGGTTTCTATCCATATATACTTGGTAGCAGTAGTGACAGCTGCTTTCACGGCTTCTAATTCTGCTGCTGTTTCCATATTCATGAACTTGAATTGTATGCCATATTTAGCATATACTTTCGTGAATATACGGTACGTACCACCATACAAGTCGTTATTAGCTATTACTTCATCGCCAGCGTTGAGGGTTTTTAATACCGTATCGATGGCTGCCATACCCGTAGCGAATACTAGGGCGTGGTTTGCTTTTTCTAATGCAGCAAGGTTATCTTGGAGTGCTGTTCGGGTAGGGTTGTGGGTACGCGAGTATTCATACCCTTGGTGCTTGCCTGGGCTAGTTTGTACGTAGGTAGATGTTTGGTAGATAGGAGTCATGATAGCTCCTGTAGTTGGGTCAGGGGTTTGCCCTGCGTGTATTAAATCTGTTTCGATATGTGCCATAATAAACGGTAGGATTGTATGTTTTTTATTTAAATTTAGTGTTATATAATTGCCATTTAATTTTGTTGTCCCAATTTTTTTTAATCGTGACGATGCTTGTGTACGTAAATAATCTTTCTGGCTTTGTATACGGGAATAAACTGCCATTATCTTTTACACAATTATTATTTTCATCTTCCCATACCAGTAGTTGATAATTACCTTCTGGGAGGGGTATTTTCAACGTTTTATCTGCGTATAATTGTTCTTCTAGCAGTAGCAGTTTATCTTTTAGTATTTGTAGGTGGAAGGTATGATTTTGGGAAGCACTATCCACTACTAATTGTAGATCTAGCTTGCCAGTCGGTATAGGGTCTGCGGTATAGGTGATTTTTAAGGAATCTTTATTTGTATAATTATAGATGGTATAGATAGTAGAAGGTGGAATCATGATAGTATACTTTTTAGTAGGCTTGTAGTCTGCTTCTATGCCTAGTTTAGTAGGGTCGTCTTCGTAGTATCGCAGTCTTTTGATAGGGATAGTATCTTTACCTTGTAAGATAAGGATAGCATTTTTTTTATAATAACTAATCGGTTGATTGATTTGTATAGATGGAATATCATCAATTATGTAACGAATACTACAATTGGTATCTACTTTGTTTTTGAATTTATTTTTATCTGCTGAATAGTCTAGTTTTAATGTATCTAGGGTTATGCCATTTGCTCGCAATTCTACTTCTACTTTATTACCAGCAAGGTATGGCAGCCATATAGCTACAGAGTCGGGGCTTATTGTTTGCAATGTGTGTGTGGCAGTACTAGCGAATGGCGGTAGTATAGTTA
>JAYUJA010000162.1:0-16443 GCA_043765495.1 Bacteroidia bacterium | reverse complement strand
GGGTTACTGTCGTAGATTTCTTGAATAGAGCTAATTATGGCTTGAATATTGGCAATTTTGAGCTAGACATGGAAGATGGAGAAGTACGGTATCGAACTTTTTTATTGGATTATAGAGAAGTAGATATGCAAGAAATCCAACACTTCATTCACGTAAACCTAAATATGATGGATAAATACATGTCTGGCATATTGCAGGTATCCCTAGCAGGCACTTCACCAGCCGACGCTATCAAGGCTATTGAAGATGCAGCCGACGACGATTTGCTGCGTAAATTATTAAATGATTAATTTGTTTTCCCTCTCCCTAATTTATTTATTCTATGATTTCTTTTATCCCTACTGCTTACTTGCCCAAAGACGTACCTCGTGAACTACTACATACCATAGACAAAGCTTGTGAAAGAGTATATACCAAAATACTAAATCTGGACTACACCACTATCGCTAGCAATGAATATGCGAAAGAATATTTTGCAAAAAAACACGTCGCTAGGTTGCATTTTTCACTAGAAAGTGCCGCGTATATCTTACTATGGACGCTTTCTAAAACTAACAAGCCATTGCAAGATACGCTATTAGTGGAGTATGGGGCTGGGCTTGGTACACTGTATCTAGTAGCTGCCGAAGCTGGACTACAAGTAGTGTACAACGATATAGCTTCGGAATGGTGCGAACAATCCAAAATAATGGCAAATACACTCGGCATATCTATCCAAGAATTCGTATGTGGCACAGGTACAGATGTAAGCCGTACTATACAATCCCATAACTGGAAATGCGACATCGTAGCCTCTCGGAATGTGATAGAGCATATACCAGATTACAAACAGCATATTTCGGAATTAAAACCACTAGCAAACCCTTCATTGGTTATTTTTGATACTACTTCGGCTAACCATGCAAACTTATTAGTACGCTATTACCACCAATATTTACACCATAAATCCCGCCCTGTTTTTACACAACAAAGATTAGAATATATCCAAAAACATTTTCCAGAATTCAGTATAGAGGAGGGCACACGCATCGCAGAGCATACACAAGGCTACGGTGGAAATAACCTAGTGCAAGTAATAAATACCTACAAAAACAACCAACAATTACCACAAAAAGCGTATTCCAAAACCAACGTATGCGAGCCAAATCATAGTAGCTGGAGCGAGCGATTGGAATCCGTAGAATGGTACAAAGACTGTATGGAAAGTAATGGGTTTGCGTTTGATTATCTACCTGGATTCTGGGATACACACTATACCGCTGGCTGGAAAAATACGATAGGTAAAGTAATAAACAAACAATTGGATACTTCTAGCGATGCTAATAAAAGTCCGTTTATTGCTTTCATGGGGAGTATGTAAGGGGGAGTGGAGGTTTTTCTTTTTATATAAAAAATATTATCTTATGAAATGTATTGATTTGTTTTGTGGGTGTGGTGGTATGACACTTGGCTTTAAATGGTCAGGGTTTGAATCTATTCTCGCATCTGACATCGACGAAAATTGTGGTAAAACAATGGAAAGAAATTTCCCAGAAACTAGCTTTTTTTTAGGTAATATTTCAGATATTACAAAAGAAGATTTAGATAAAATAATTCAGAATATAGAAATAGATATTATCACAGGAGGGCCTCCTTGTCAAGGCTTTAGTCTAGCAAATAAAAATAGAAATAAAATGCAAGATGACCCCAGAAACCAGTTGTTTTATGACTATGTAAAAATAATAAAGTGGTATAACCCGAAAGCATTCGTAATGGAAAATGTGAAAGGGTTACTATCTATGGAAAAAGGAAAGGTAATCCAAACGATAAAAGAGGAATTTGAAAATGCTGGAATAGGCTATAATGTAGATTATAAAGTACTAAAAGCTTCGGATTATGGTGTACCTCAAAATAGAGAAAGAGTGATTTTGATAGGTTTTAGAAAAGATTTAAACTTATTTCCTGAATTTCCTACTATTTCTACTACGCCTAAAATAACTGTAGACCAAGCAATTTTAGATTTACCAACTATTCATGCAGGAGAGGGGCAGGAAGGAGTGAAGTATCTTACAACTCCTCAAAATGAGTACCAAGTATTTATGCGACAAAATTCCTCAAAAGTATATAATCATATTGCAATGCGACACACCCAAAGATTAATACAGAGGTTTGAAGCTATACAACCAGGCAAAAACCTACTAGATGTTTGGGATACCCATGGAGCAATGAAAAGAGGAAACCCGACTATAAAATCAGAGATTAAATTTAGCCAAAATAATTTAAGATTAATTGGAGATAAACCAGCCCCAACAGTAGCTGCTTCTTTTCAAAGTAACTTTATTCACCCTTATCTAAATAGAAATTTTACAGCGAGAGAAGGTGCAAGATTTCAATCCTTTCCAGATGATTTTATTTTTGAAGGAATGAGAACCAAGATGAGTTGGGAAAAAGGATTAAGCCAATACCAACAAATAGGTAACGCTGTACCACCACTAATGGCTAAAGCTGTTGCAGATAAGATAAAGGATATTTTAACAAATGGTAATTCCACAGAAAATACAAAATCAAAAGAACAACAAACTGTATTGGATTTATAATCGTACTCAATATACTATAAAAAAAATGGCAAATATAGCAATCAATAACTTAATTAACGCCTACAATCTTTTGATTGGAGGAATAGATGCTACTGCAAATGATGACACTTCAGATAGGGCATATGGTGGGATAATACGAGCTGGTAAAGGACTTTTAGTAGAAAGTATTTCCAAAGAGATGATAAGAATTGCTTGGGCAGAAATAGGTGGAGAAGCAAATAGAATATCCTTACAAAAAGAAAAAGTGAATATCCCTCTAAACCAATCCTATCTAAATAAAATAAAAAATACAGCAATCGTAGAATGGATTAAAAATAATATACAAGATTTTATATTTCAAGCCCAAGTGGATATTCATGTTTATATTGATGGAGAGTTGAAAATGGGCGTAGAATGTAAAGCATACGCTGAAAATGCAATGATGAAAAGAATTTTA
Organism: Bacteroidia bacterium; assembly: GCA_043765495.1. GTDB lineage: Bacteria > Bacteroidota > Bacteroidia > JAYUJA01 > JAYUJA01 > JAYUJA01. The sequence continues at coordinate 13,431 of JAYUJA010000162.1, read as the reverse complement.
GTAGATTTCACATTACTCAAACAAATTTATCCAAATCTTACATGTGTTTTATTGCAGTTAGAAAGCCAATTAGGAGGCGATTATTCTAAATTAAGCAACGATATAATATTCGGAAGTCGCTCTACGCATACACTTATTTCTCATTTTGATGTAGATTTGAATATCATAACCTTATTAGAAGGAGAACGAAAGGTAGATAAAGCTATCCATAAAAAAGAACATTTCAAAGAATTAGACGAAATAAACTTACTAAAAGCATTAGAAATACTAAAGCTACTTCTAACAGATTATTTATAATTTCCAAACGCCACCTAACCATTTTTTCATTAAAAATTTTTCAGTATGTTTTCTTCCTTCAAATCCCAGATTTTATTAATCGTAGCTGGCATCGCAGTATTAGCAGGCGCTTTTTTTATGTATCAAACTACTAAAAAACCCCTCGACCCAGTAGCAGAAGCCCAAAAAAGACTCGATGATATACTACCCATCATTCCCAAGCAGCTACAATACGACACTACCACCAATGGCACTACAATGGTAATAGATAGCCACTACAAAATAGTAAAACCATTTAGCTTCATCAACCAAGATAGCCAAGCAATAAACCAAGATTTTACGAAAGGTAAAATCTACTGCGCTAATTTTTTCTTCACTACCTGCGAAGAAGCTTGCCCACGCATGCAGAATGCTTTCAAAGAAGCCATCTACGATAAGCTAAAAGGCAATCCGAATATAGTATTCCTATCCCATAGCGTAGACCCCGACTTCGACCAGCCAGAAATGCTGAAAGACTACGCCGATAGCCTAAAAGTAAGCGGCAAGCAATGGCAATTCCTCACAGGTAGCAAAAAAGAACTGTATAGTATGGCTCGCTACGACTACTACCTAGCCGTACAAGAACAAGACAAAAGCATAGAAGGAACAAAAAGCGATTTTCTGCATAGCCAGAATATAGCACTCATAGACCAGCAAGGCAGAATGAGAGGGCAATACGACAGCTTCAACCCCAAAGAACTGATACAACTCTACAAAGACATAGAAATACTACTCATCACCCTACCAAAATGATACTACAAACGCTGACCCTAAAAAATTATAAATCCTACCAGCATTTTGAATTAACGTTCAAAACAGGTTTGGTAGGCATCATCGGTAAAAATGGAGTGGGGAAATCCACTCTTTTTGATGCTATACTATACTGCCTGTACGGCAAAGAGGAAGACAATAAAAGCTACGTAAAATCGCAATACGCCGACGAAAAAGCAAACGTAGAATTAGTATTGACTTTCGAGTTAGATACCCATTTCTATACCATAAAAAGAGAATATAGAGGCAAAAACCTTACCGCCAATGCCGAACTCTATAAACAAGAAGTACTACTAGCAAAAGGCGTAGCAGCAGTAAACGAAGAAGTAGTAAAACTACTGAAAATGGAACGAGAAACTTTCAAAAGATCGGTATTTTCGGGGCAAAAAGAACTTACGGAACTATCCCAAACCAAAGGCGAAGCAAGAAAGAAAATGATACGTAAAATGATAGGAATAGACGAACTAGATACCATACAAACAGAAATAAACAAAGATATAAAAACCTTAAAAGACCAAGTAACAGGACAAAAAAACACCTTGCATACTCCCGAGAATATACTGCAATACAAAGAAGTACAAAAGCAAAATAACCAAGCAATAACGCAGCAAAATAATGCCTACAACCAAGCATTAGCACAGCAGCAAGAATCCATTACACAATTAGAAAAAACAAAAACACACCTACAACAAGAAAAAACAAAATACGACCAATATATTGTATTAGATAAAAAACTAACCAAGTATTTAGGAGGCATAGAAACCCTACAAACTAATTTCAGTGGAATAAAAAAACGAAAAGACACAATAATAACACTAAACCAAAAAACAGATGGCTTACAAGTAGAAATGTACCACTACCAACACAAAAAAATAGAACTACAAAACCAAGAACACGAATATACACAAGGAGTACTTTATAACCAAGAAAATATAAAGAAAATAGAACTACAAAAACAACTAGATACTGCACAAAAAAAAGCTACTACACTCCAAACCTTACTAAAAAACCAAGCCTTACTAAAAAATCAAAACCAAGAAATAAATACCGTATTAGTAAACCAAAAAACCGAACTAAAAACTCAAACCGAACTACTAGCCACACTAGAAAAAGAAGAAGGCAAAATACAAGGAAATATAGACGATAGACAAACCAAATTAGACAAATTACAAGAAATAGGAAATTTAAGTACTTGTCCTACCTGCACCCAGCCACTAACAGAAGTATACGACCAAACTATACTGCACCTACTACAAGAAATAACGACCTATGAAACCAAAGAATTAGTAACAATAACACAACAAATACAACAGAAAAAAGAAACCATAAACACCTTACAAAAAGAACATGATAATACCATTAATCAACAAAAAGAAATAGTAGCACAAGTAACAGTACTACTACAACAGCAAGAAAAACAGACCGAACTAACTACCGAAATACAAGATTTACAAACCCAAATAGCCGAAATAGATATCATTCTACAACCACTACTACGCTATGCCTCTTTTAAGATAGATAACCTAGAAAAATTCAGAAAAGTAATCACAGACCAAGAAACACAATACAAGGAGTATAATAACGATATAGCTCATATAGAAAAGGAAAGTAAAGCAATAGAAGTAGATGAAAAAGACTTAATAGAAAGAATACAAAAAGGAAATACCTACGTAGATGTAGTAAAACAAGGCATCCAAAACTTAAATTTTACCATTTCAGGATATGAAAAATTAACACAAGAAATACAAAATATAGAAACACAACGCACTGACCAAGTAGAACTGTTACATACCATGGAAATAGCAAACCTACAACTAGAACAGCAAAAAAAAGATGTAACCAACATTCTCATACAGCAAGAATTCCTACAAACCCAAATAAATGAGCAACAACAAGAATGCCAAATCCTAGAAGAATTACATACAATAGTAGGCAACTTTAAAACAGAAATACTAGAACGCATCAGCCCAGTAATATCCCGAGAAGCCAGCAAACTATTCCAACGCATCACCGACGGCAAATATTCGCAAATAGAAGTAGACAATGATTTTGAGTTTTTTATCCATGATAATGGAAATAAATACCCTATCTACCGCTTTTCTGGTGGCGAAATAGATCTCGCAAACATCTGTCTACGCATAGCCATCACCAAAGCCATCAACGAATTAAGCGGGGCAAATACCAGTAGCTATTTTTTAGCTTTCGATGAAATACTTGGTAGCCAAGACGAAGAAAGAAGAAATGCTATCCTAGTAGCATTACAGTACTTACAAGAGCAGTTTACACAAATATACCTAATATCCCACATAGAAGGAATAAACGAACAACTGCCCAATTTGTTAGAAATAAACATGAGCCCCCAAGGCAGCAAAGCCAGATGGTTGTAGAAAATGAAAATGAATTTTTTATTAAAAAAAGTTTATATACTAGAATATTTAACAAAAAATTTGCAAACTAAAATATAATACGTATTTTTGGCGTTTCATTTTAAAAAATATATTTGTTTAACTTTTATTTTAATTACCTCCCACACGTATGAGTCAAGGAAAAACGATTGCTCAAAAACCACAAGCCGATAACGGTGCCAGTGCTTGGTTTTCTATTATTGTTATTGTTGTTTGTTTAATTATTGGTCAGCTTATTTTCCATTTTATAATGGGGGCTGAAAGTAACTTTTTAGATGGTGCAGAAAAGCATAAGCCAGCTAACACACTAGGACAAGCGTATCTAGGAGGATTTATTGTGCCATTTTTGGTGGCTTCCGTATTAGTAGTAATCACTTTTGCTGCAGAACGTTTTATCTCTTTGAAAAAAGCAAAAGGAAATGGTGATTTAGGTGTTTTTGTAAAAAAATTACAATCCCTTATCGCAAACGAACAAGTAGACGATGCTATACGTGAGTGCAACCGTCAGCAAGGTTCAGTAGCAAACGTAATGCGTGCAGGATTGGAACGTTATAACTTGATAAAAGGAGATCCAGCAAAAAATAAAGACCAAAAAATAGCAGAAATGCAAAAAGTACTAGAAGAAGCTACCGCATTAGAATTGCCAATGCTATCCAAAAACATGCAAGTAATAGCGACTATCGTATCCATCGGGGTACTTTTAGGATTGTTAGGTACAGTAAAAGGGATGATCACCTCGTTCCAGGAAATGGGTAGCGGTGGTACACCAGATACTTCTAAACTAGCAATCGGTATCTCGGAAGCACTTATCAATACTTTTACAGGTATATTAGCTTCTGCATTAGGTATTATATTTTATAATTATTTTACTTCAGACATTGATGATCTTACCTATCGTATCGACGAAGCAGGGTATAGTTTAGTGCAGACACTATCCGCACATACCAAATAAATTTCCTTTTTTTGTTTACGCTAAAACAATTGTCAAAATATGCCTAAAATAAAACTGCATAAAGGAACCCCTTCCATAGACATGACCCCAATGGTGGATCTGGCATTCTTAATGGTGACTTTTTTCATGCTTGCTTCTCAATTTCGTGCAGAAGAAGCCGTTATGGTAGATACCCCCCGATCGGTGTCCGAAATACAAACCCCTGAAAAAAACATCATGCTATTGAGTGTAGATACTACAGGACGTGTATTCTTTGGTATGGACGGAACAAGCAAAATGAACGTATTAGAAAGCGTATGTGCAAAATACAATGTAACACTAGACGCAACTCAAAAAAATACATTCAGTAAAATGCCAAATTTTGGAATGAACGTTACTATGCTCCCCTCTTATTTGAAATGGGACAAAGAAAAACAATCCAAATACGATAAAGATATTACACAAAATAGAGGTATACCAATAGACTCTACCGACAACCAACTAGCAGACTGGCTATATGCCGCTAATAGAGAATCCAAAACCAACCAAACAGACGATGGCAAGGAATTGTACGACTTATGCCTCAAAGCAGATAAAAAAACCCCGTACCACGTCGTAAAAAGAGTATTGGATATACTGAAAGAATTAGAAATGAATAAATTCAAAATGGTGACTTCCCTAGAAAGAGCCAAGTAAAAAATAAATCTTAAAAGAGACACAATAGTTTGTGTCTCTTTTTTTGTGCAGTAGAACGAATAGTGCAATAGAATGTTTTTTCAGATAAAAAATAAGTATATTTGTGGTAGTGAAATGCTGTATCTGCTTTATTGTACTACTTTTTTATTTATATTTTATGAAAAAATTATTATTTCTAATTGGCTTTTTATGCACTAATTTTCTAGTACAATCCCAAAATACCAATCATGCTATACTAAACGAGATACAAACCAATAATACCCTCCTAGAAGATAATACAGGCAACAAAGAAGACTGGATAGAAATATACAACCCTACCACTACTACCATCAACCTAGCAGGCTACTATATTTCGGACGATAAAACTAATCCTGCCAGATACCAATTGCCAAGTAATAGTACCGCTTTTACTATCCCGCCAGCAGGATTTTTACTGCTATGGGCTTCGGGCTACCCCAATAGAGGGACGGAACACCTTGGTTTTCAGTTAAATTCGGATAGTGGTACAGTTTTGCTTTCCAGCCCTAGCGGCATTCTAGTAGATAGTATACAGTATCTAAAACAAAAAAAGAATACCAGCTATGGAAGAATCCAAGACGGCGTTCTTACCAACAAGTTTTTTATTGGCGGTACGCCCAATGCTTCTAATAACACACTTACAAGCTATGTAGGTTTTTTGGAAGCCCCAGCTTTTTCACTGCCATCAGGATTTTATGCAGCTAGTTTTAACCTAAATTTAACTACTACCAACGGAGCTACTATCTACTACTCCACCGATGGGTCAGAGCCTAGCCCAGGTTTAGTAGGAGGCATTACCTACAATTATAAAAATGAATACCCAAGTGCAATTGAAAGCCCAGTAGGCGCTACTTCCTACAAAATAATACAAGCATTCCAGTACCAAACCCCTATTACTATAATAGATGCTAGCAATAATCCGAATAATATATCTGCCATGACTAGCACCCTCACCCCTTACGATAATTATAAACCCAATAATAAAGTAGCAAAAGGCACAGTAGTACGAGCGCGAAATTATAAAACAGGCTATATCCCCAGCGATATTATTACCAATACCTATTTCATCACTAATGGCGGTACGAATCCCTACCAGCTACCCGTGACCTGTATCACCACAGCAGAGCCTAACTTATTCGATGTGGAAGATGGACTATACGTCCCAGGCAAAAAATTTGAAGATTGGAGAAGTGTCCACCCAGCCGATGAAGCCTATTCATGGGTCATAGATGCTAATTTTTATAGCTCCCAGCAGCAGTATCCATTAAGCATGGAACTATTCGAAACACAAAGCACCACCAGAACTTTGCAACGCGATGCAGGCTTCGAAATAAAAGGAAGTAGCTCGGCTACTGGTCCGCGAAAATCCATAGGCATCTATTTCAAAAATAAATACAGTACTCCTACACTTGGCTACCCTATATTCCAAGCACAAGGAAATACTAGAACCGATTTTGCACACCTAGTATTTCGAGCAGGTAATGATGGATCTTTACTAAACGATATGGCAGCACAAACATGTTCTAGCCACATGAATATAGACAACCTAGATGGGCAGTATACTATGCTATTCATCAATGGCGAATTTTGGGGGATATACGCTATACGAGAACGCTATAATTCGGATTATTTTAAACAAATATACGGCATAGATAAAACCAATGTAGATTATATAAAACAACAAATAAATACCTACTATCCCGAACTTGGCGACAATGCAGACTATACCGCTCTTAATCATTTTGTAGACTCCAATGATATGGCGAATACAGCGAATTGGGAGTATGTACAATCTAAAATAGATATTCCTAGCTTTATTGATATTTATGTAGTACAATTGTTTTTTGCGAATTTAGATTTCCCAGCCAATAATAATAAAATGTTTCGAAAAAGAGTAGCTCCAACTCTCGCACCACTGGGGCAAGATGGCAAATATAGATGGCTGATGCTAGATGCAGATGCAAAACTACCCACAGACTATAACAACCTAGCAAGATGCCTAGATGCTAATGCCACAGGATTCCCTAATGATAAGACTTCTACTGTGTTTTTTAGAAAATTACTCAACCAGCCTGCTTACAAAAATTGGTTCATCAATAGGTTTGCCGATGAGCTCAATACTGCCTTTCAAAGTAGTGTAGTGACCGATGTTTTTACAAACTATAAAAACCAGATAGCCCCCCATTTTTCACAACACAGAGATAGGTACAACAATGTATTATTTACAGGCTACGGATTCCCTGATTTGGATTGGTATACCACAGATATAGCTACTAACTGGAGTGTAAATAGAATCAGCAATATGCGGAATTTTATAGAAACCGAATTATCCGCAGGTACACAACGTACTCTCTCACTAGATGTTTCGGCAGCTGCGGCAGGTTATATCCACCTCAATACCATAGACTTACTACCTACTACCAGAGGCGTAAGCGCTAACCCTTACCCTTGGACAGGGAAATATTTCCGAAATAATAAAATAAAATTAGAAGCAAAAGCAAAGCCAGGTTACGTATTCTCGCACTGGGAAACCAATGCACTATACAATTTAAGTACCAACCCCATCATCGAAGAGTATGTACGCACGGATTTCAACACTGCGAAAGCTATTTTTGTAGTGGATAATACGCCTGTATGCAATGCAAAACTAATACAATACTGGAATTTTAATATCTTACCATCAGGAAATTTAGTGAGTACCCCGCCCACTATTACACAAGGTAACAGGAGCTACTATACGCCTAGAAGGTGCAGGAGATGGCACTATGGATAGAAGCAGTAACACCGATGGCACACTATTGAATACACAAGCAAATGCCTTATCCATGAAATGCTTACGACTAAAAAATCCATTACAAACCCAAAATTTACTCATAAAAACCCCTAGTGTAGGCTATACGGATTTAGTGTTTTCGTATGCTACTATGCGTAGTGCTGGTGGGGCGGAGTACCAACAAGTATTTTATGCTACCAACGCTACCCAAGACAACTGGACAGCCCTATCCGCTAAATACATAGTAAGTAATAGCTATGAAATAAAAACCTTCCAACTTACCGATACTGCTGCTTATAATAATGAGAATTTAGTGTTCAAAATCGTGTTTTCGGGGGATAATACCCTTACGTATAGTGGAAAAACCGCCTAGATAATGTAGCCCTAAATGGTAAAAAAATAGGCATAGTAGACGCTTCTATCTGTGCAGGCAATATATATCCTATGAATGGGCAAAATTTTACTCAGGCAGGTCGTTACACTTTCCGTACCAATCTAGCGAATAGCTGCGATAGTACTGCCTACCTCTATTTGAGCGTACTAGCACCGAGTACAGCAACTATTACAGAAAATAACAGAGTTTTATCCATTACAGAACTTCCTAGTGCTACCTACCAATGGCAAGACTGTAACACCAATACGCCAATAGCAGGGGCTACACAATCTAGCTTTACACCATCAGCGAATGGAGTGTATAGCGTGAATGTGTACTTGAATAGTTGTAGTTCGCTATCTAGCTGCTATACGCTGAATACAGTAGGCATAACTGAAATATCCAAAGAAGAAATCTATATTTACCCCAATCCATCGAGTAGTAGTATTACGCTACAGAGTTCGGCTACTTACCTAGCACAGCCGTATGTACTGATGGATATGGCAGGTAGGATATTAGTAAACGGCACTATACACAATGAAAGTATGACTATCCCAATATAAAATATAGCCAGTGGATTGTATATTCTAAAAATAAAAAATAAAAGCCTACGCTTACAAATAGTGAAATAACTACTTTATTCTAAATACCAAATAAATACCAAAAAAGACGTAATCTACTAGACTACGTCTTTTTTTGTTTGTAATATTAGTTAGAAAGTATACATGGCTACCAATGTAAATCTATTTTATACGTAAGGTGTATATTTAGTTTCTAATGGGTGGTAGATAGTAGTATAACACTTTGTATACAAAGAAGATGAATACCTAATACCTGCCGTGAAGATGTAAATAATACAAAAAATTTGGTTTTTATAGCTTCTACATTTTAGTTATTTTTGTTTGCAATAATTTAATTAATAATCGCAATATATTTATTATGAACATATTGCTATATTTATTTATTTTATTTTTACATTTATTTACTTTTTGGAACAGTGTTTGATAGTAACTAATTAACTTACTTTTTTTCGAAGTAAATATTCCCAAAACAACACACTATTTATTCTTGATTTTAGTATTTATTTACTAGGATTTTATTTTATTCTTACTTTATGAAAATGAAAAACTTTTTATTCGCAGTTGCTTTACTAGCGACTACCATTAGTGCTACTGCACAAACAGAAAAAGGCTTAAATAGCTTCAAAAATGCAGCTCCTGCTACACTAGAACTGACTGCCCAAAAAGTAGCCACAGAAAGCCAAGTGATAGAAACCGTAGACAAAGGCAACATAAACTGGACAACCCAAACCATATCTGCCGAAGGAGAAGCCATCATCGACCTAGAAAGATACCCAAACCCTGCACAAGCCAAGCTAATGGCAAGACGCGGAGCAGTAGTAGTAGCACAACGTAACCTACTAGAAATAATACAAGGCGTAGAAGTAGTAGGCGAAACCACAGTAGAAGATTTCAGTACCAAAAGCGACATAGTAATATCCCGAGTGAAAGGCGTAGTACGTGGCGCTACCCAAGTAGGCAAGCCAATAGAAGACAACGGTACGATAAAAGTAACCTTACAAATACCTATGTACGGACAAAAAGGAATAGCAAATGCCGTAAAAGACGAAGCCATAAAAGCAGTAGCAAAACAATACGGAAAAGCAGAAGCTACGAACCCATTCGCAAACCCAAGTAAAGAAGAAAGCAATAAGCCTAGTGCAAGCAACGAAAGTATTCCCGAAAAAATAGCATTCAACCTACAAGGGCAAACTTTCAACCCCTCCATGTTCCCAGTAGTGCTGGACGATAAAGGAAACGTACAATTTGATTTTTCTAAATACTACCAACAAACTGGCAAAATGCCACAAATAGTAAAAGAAAGTAAAGCCCTAATGCAAATGCTAGGCGTGAAAAAAGGAGTAGAAATACTAGACGTGGTAGAAGCTGGAAAAGGAGTAATAAAACTAACAGGCGACTCCCAAGCAAAAGTAAGCAAATGGGCAAAATTCGGACAAGGAGCTTGGAAAGTAGGCAAGGCTTTACTATCTATCATATTATAATATTTTTAATGTATAACACCCTCTAAACCTTTTTATTATGGAAAATTAGAGGGTAACCAAAAACCTCCCATCACAATGCTAAAAAATACACTTACATACTTTCTAATAGTTCTATTACAAGTAAGTGCAACAGGCTTGTTTGCACAAGTACAAGAGACAGAAGCCCACGGCGTGGGAATAAAAAGAGAAGAAGCCATCAAAGACGCACTCCGTACTGCGATAGAGCAAGTAGCAGGCGCGTATCTAACATCTGAAACAAAAGTAGAAAATTTCACCGTAATACGAGATGCAATAGCAACCAATACCAGCGGCTATATCGCTAATTATACCATCACAAGCGAAGGAAATGGCACAGATGGCTTGTACGAAGTAGATGTAAAAGCAAATGTGACTACCTCGGCAATGAAAGCAGATTTCAAAATACTAGCCAAAGCAATGGGCGGCGTGCGTTTCATGGTAGCCTACAACCCAGCGGATATACCTACTAGCCAAGAAAAAACAAACTATGAATTTGCGATAGAACGTTTCAACGAACATCTAGCAAGTAAAGGTTACCGCTACTTGGATAAAAGCAGATTCGATGCCATGAAACAAGAAGCTTTCAAAATATACCAAGAAGATAACAACGAAGTAAGCTATGTACAACAATTAGGGCTAAAATCCGATGCGCAATTTATTATCTTAATTAAAAAAATACATTTTGGTAAAAAAACAGAAGCTTTTGGTACACGCGAAACTTCCAAAGTAACCATCGAAGCCAAAGCATACGACAACTGTACTGCCGAAGGCTTGGGGACGATAGTAATGGAAAGTGACTGGAATGGCGGAAGTGCAGGCAGTGGCACAAGAGACGGGATAAGCAAAGTAATACAAAAAGATGCAGAACGATTATTAGGCTTATTCACTAGCTACATAGGCGAATGGGTAAACAATGGCGCACCGTATGAATTACGTTTTTACTCCACAGGATCGTACAGAGAATTAAAAGATTTAAGAGAAAAAATAAAAGCAGATGAAAAATTTGCAGGTGATTTTGAGATAGTAAGTACAACCGATTATACTAAAATAAACTGTACTTTCAAAGATAAACCCGAAGATCTGACGGATAAAATACTAGAATACGCCGATCAAGTCCCAGCCCTAAAAGCAAAAAAACTAGACGTAAAATTATTGTACGGCAGACAAGTATCCTTTGCTCCTTACTCCGTAAAACTACCACAAGAAGCACAAGCTGGAAGTAATCCTAAACCTACAAAAAATACTACCGAAGAAACCAAACCTAGCCCAAAAGTAGAAGAAAATACCGAAAATAACAACACCAATACCGAAAATACGAAATCTACTAATAAAGAAGATAATGTATACGATTTCAAATCCAAAGACAACTGTAGCCTAAAAATTTATTCTGAAAATGGCGAAGAATTTTGGTTAGTCATAGATGGTAAAAAAGTAAACGAAAACCCAAGTACGTACGTAGAAGTAAAAGGAATGAAAATGGGGGTCAAAAAACTAAAAGTAATCGTAGATGCAGAAAATACAGAATTTGTATCCAAATCGTTGTACGATAATAGTACCAATACCTTTACCTCCTACGAACTACGACTAGATGCAAAAGCAACGAAAAAGAACAAAGCAGGCAAGAAAATGTATATGTTGAAAATAGTAGATTGGCAAAGTCCAGAAAAAGATAATTTCTTGAATGGAACAGACATTATCCAACATAACACTTCTATCCCTACGAGTAATATAGTTGTAAAACAATCTAATAATGTAATCGTAAAACAGTCCTCTATCAACACTGCTAAAAGCAATGGCTGTGCAGGATTTACTAGTGCCGAAGATTTTAGAAACATACAAAATACAGTAAACGAACTGATGCTTCATGAAAAACAAAAAGTAACTATGCTACAAATAAAAAAACATTGCTTGTCGGTAGCACAAATAAAAGAACTTGCAGAAGTCTTGATGCTACACGAAAAACTAGATTTCTTAAAAGCAGCCTATTCTAGTTGTTCGGATACGTCTAAATACACTACATTGAGCAGTATATTAATGCTGCATGAAAAACAAAAATTTGTGGAATTTATTTCTAATCAATAAACACAGCATACTATTTATACTAATTTTGCGACTGCTATTTTCTTACATGGGATAGCAGTCTTTTTTATTTATTAAAATCATTAAAATGCCTATACAAGCTGTTATATTTGACATGGACGGAGTACTGATAGATTCAGAACCTTTTTGGAGAAATACAGAAATAGAGATTTTTCAAACACTAGGTATTTTTTTAACCGATGAAATGTGTGCCTCTACCGCAGGTATGCCTATACGCGCAGTAGTGAAGCATTGGTACAATAAAACCCCTTGGGATACCAGCCGCATAGATATACCCACCCTCGCCGATACTATAACCGAAGAAGTAGCCAATAAAGTACGAAAACAAGGCACAGCACTAGCGGGTGTAGTACGTACATTACAGCTGTTGCAAAACAACGGAATACGCATAGCCTTGGCATCTTCCAGCGACCATTACCTCATACATACTGTAATAGACAGGTTGGATATACGTTCTTTTTTTGAAGTAGTGAGCAGTGGGCAAGATGTACAGCACGGCAAGCCACACCCTTCGATATTCATGCTCACTGCCGATTTGTTAAAAATACCTTATACCGATTGCTGTGTAATAGAAGATTCCATCAATGGAGTGATAGCCGCCAAAGCCGCAAGTATGCGTTGTATAGCGGTACCACAAGAAGAACATTGCTACAATATAGAAAAATTTGCGATTGCTAATAGTAGGATTCTTAATTTGGAACATTTTTCTATGCAGTTATTGGATTAGTATTTTTTTATAAAAAACAAAAAAGTCGGACTAGTAAGTCCGACTTTTGTATAATCTGTATTATTATTTATTTTTTATTGTTTCGTACCTTGTAAAGTATAACTGATGTAAGACGTACTATTATTGCGATAGGTAAGGGTAGCCTCCACCTTTTTAGCAGCAGTAAGTACAATAGTACCGCTTACTGTCACACCATTTACTAGTTGGTTAGCGATGGTTATTTGGGATTTTATGGCTGTACC
>JAYUJA010000161.1:0-4664 GCA_043765495.1 Bacteroidia bacterium | reverse complement strand
TAAAAAAATTAAACAGTAAACTACATGATATAGGTTACAAATCCATAGCAGATAGAACAGTACGCGATATAGTCAAAGACCTAAAAGACCACCACGCCCCTCTAATATGCCAAAAAAAATACTATTTCTATACCGAAAATTTTGAACTAAAACACCCCATCACCTCCACCGAGATAGAACACCTACAAAACATACAAAGCTATCTAGCAAGCTATTCCTACCTTCCGCAGTATGCCGTCATAGCCGCAATGTTGAGCGATATAGAAGGCATGCAAAACAACCAGCCAAACGCCCACCTCTCCATCGATACCAATATAAATAGCAAAAGCAATGATGGCGTAAATGAATTATTAAATTATATTAAAGAAGAAAATCAAATCACATTAGTCTACAAAAAATTTGATAAAACTACCCAGCAAGACATTACTGTAAGCCCCCTACACCTTCGCAATTATAACAATAGATGGTTCCTAATAGCTTGGGAAGAAAGTACCCAAAAACTAATACACTACGGACTAGATAGGATAAAGAAAATAAAAGAATCCGCCAAAACAATCCCTATTTCCACCCAAGCCAAAGAAGCAGTACTACAAAAATTTGGCTCCCCTTACTTTAATCCACAACTATATTTTCAAGATGTAATAGGAGTTACCATTCATGAAAATGCCCCCGTCGAAACCATTTATTTTTTAGTGGATAGTTCCATCGCGGCTTATTTCCGAACCAAACCTATCCATACCACCCAAAAAGAGCATAAAAAGACACCCTCCGACGATAAAATAGAATTTAGCATACACGTAAAATATAACAAAGAACTAGTAGCAAACCTACTCTACTGGGGTAGCAGCGTCACCATTACCTCCCCAGCCCATGTAGTAAACAAAATAAAAGAAATAACTACTCAAATGATAGCCAACTATAATTTTTAGTACCTTTGTAAGTACAAATTCTTTTTACCCTAAAATCATGATTACAATATCAGAATCCGCAAAGAAAAAAATAATCCACCTCATGGAAGAAGAAGCCAAAGATATAGCTACTTACTTCTTACGAGTAGGAGTAGAAGGCGGTGGCTGCTCTGGCTTATCCTATAAAATGGTGCTAGATAATGCCATGCTTACCAACGACCAACTATTCGAAGACAAAGGCGTAAAACTAGTAGTAGACAAAAAAAGTTTCTTGTACCTAATAGGAACAGAGCTAGACTACGCAGGAGGACTGAACGGAAAAGGCTTCGAATTCAAAAACCCCAACGCTACCCGCACCTGTAGCTGCGGAGAAAGCTTTGCTGTATAATAAAAAAATAAGCTATTTCTAACCAAAATAGCTTATTTTACTTTCATATAAACCCTATTCCACAAAAATAAATGCAGCTTACAACGAAACATTTCGGTATAAATTTTGTTATAGTATTAAAAAACAATAACTACAAAGTTTTTACTACCTTTGTAGCTTATTATTAAAGAATTTTTTTACGTTATTTATTTTACCAATGAACGAATTAGACTTAGAGAGTCGTAACCTATTACAAGCAATCGTAAAAGGTATTGAAGAGAAAAAAGGAAAAAATACCATAGTACTAGAATTATCAGAATTAGAACACGCAATAGCAGATTATTACGTTATATGCGAAGGAGATTCTACCACCCAAACCTATGCCCTGTACGGCTCCGTAGAGCACGAAGTACGCAAAGCACTCGACGAAAGACCCTACCGCTCCGAAGGACAGCAAAATGCAGAATGGATTATACTGGATTATGTATCCGTAGTAGTACACATACTATTACCCGAAGCACGTGAATTTTATCGTCTAGAAAGCGTTTGGGCAGATGCAGTTGTCGTTACACTAGAATAAGTACCCTGTTTGTCATATTTATTTTTATTTACTTCTTTTAATTTCCATGTCAAAAGATAATAAAAACCCATTTTCACCCAATAACAACAGCAAACGTCCAGAATTTAACTTCTCTTGGATATACATACTCGTTGCTGTGACTTTCCTTGGCTTGACCTTCTTTTCTTGGGAAAATCCTGGCAAAGAAATAGCCTACCGAAATCTACAAGAATACATAACCAAAGGACACGTAGACAGTATAGACATTGTTAATCGTAATGTAGCCCGCGTATACATAAAACCCGACAGCCTAAAACAAGGCATGCATTTCTCTATCCAAAAAGCACCGAAAGGTTTCCTATTTGGAGAAGAAAAACCAGTCTACTACGTATTCAAAATAGGTACCGTAGAACAGTTTAATAGGGATTTGGATAAATTAAGCGCTAACCTCCCTGATGCCGATCAGGTACGTATAAAGCCACACTACAAAGAAGAAGTAAACTGGGTACGAGAAGCAATATCGTGGCTACTACCTATCGTATTGATGGTAAGTATCACCATGTTTTTATTTCGTAAAATGGGAGCAGGTGGCGGCGGTAGTGGTGGAAGTTCTATATTCAACGTAGGACGCTCCAAAGCTTCGCTAATAGACAAAGGAGCTATAGCAGTCACCTTCAACGATGTAGCAGGGCTAGAAGAAGCAAAAGAAGAAATAAAAGAAATAGTAGACTTCCTCAAAAGCCCAGATAAATACACTAATCTAGGCGCAAAAATACCCAGAGGAGCACTACTAGTAGGCCCGCCAGGAACAGGAAAAACCTTACTAGCAAAAGCAGTAGCAGGCGAAGCAAATGTGCCGTTTTTCTCCCTATCAGGCTCGGATTTTGTAGAAATGTTCGTAGGAGTAGGAGCAGCCAGAGTAAGAGACTTATTTGCACAAGCAAAAGAAAAAGCCCCCGCTATCATATTCATCGATGAAATAGATGCTATAGGACGCGCACGAGGCAAAAATCCAATGCAAGGCTCTAACGACGAACGAGAAAATACCCTCAACCAATTGCTTACAGAAATGGACGGATTCGGTACGAATAACGGCGTAATAGTCCTAGCAGCTACCAATAGAGCCGATATTTTAGACAAAGCACTACTACGCCCAGGAAGGTTTGATAGAGAAATAAACATAGACCTTCCGCAGCTAAAAGGAAGAGTAGAAATATTCAATGTATACCTAAAAAAAATAAAAATAGACGATAGCGTAGAAGTAGACTTTCTAGCACGACAAACACCAGGATTTTCAGGCGCAGACATCGCTAACCTATGCAATGAAGCCGCATTAATGGCAGCCCGTAAAGATCAAAAAACTATCCAAAAACAAGACTTCCTAGATGCCATAGACAGGGTAATAGGTGGACTAGAAAATAGAAGCAAAGTATACCCCGCATCTACCCGCAAAGTAATCGCCTTCCACGAAGCAGGACACGCACTAGTAAGTTGGTTTTTAGAACACGCAAGCGAATTCGTAAAAGTAACCATCGTACCCAGAGGAAGAGCAGAAGGCTACGCAGCTTATTTACCACAAGAAAACCTACTGAATACCAGAGAACACCTAAAACAACAAATGTGCGTAACACTAGGTGGAAGAGCTGCCGAAGAATTAGTGTTTTCAGAAGTATCCACAGGAGCTTGGGACGACCTTCGTAAAGTAACAGGTAGCGCCTACAGTATGGTAAAAAGCCTAGGAATGAGCGCCCGCCTACCAAACCTCAACTACGACGGGCTAGATAGTGGCGAATATGGCTATGGCAAACCGTACAGCGAGCATACAGCAAGAATCATAGACGAAGAAGCAGCAGCTATAATAAGCGAATTGTACGCCAAAACAAAGGAAATAATCAAAGCACACATGCCATTTTTGGAATCCATTGCACAACGATTATTAGAAAAAGAAGTACTATTCAAAGAGGATATGGAAGAAATATGCGGGGCAAGACCATTCATCCAAGAAGAAGCTACCTCGTATGTACAACAAAAAATGACAAAAGCCGCTAATTCTGTTTCTACTACTAATGAGTAAAATTGTTTTTCTTACTTCTAGGTTTCCTTTCCCACTGGATAAAGGGGATAAGTTAAGAGCGTTTTTTCAATTACAAGGATTAAGTAAGGATAATGAAATACACCTAATTGCTATTAATGAAAACTCATTTACAAAAGCACAATTAGATGCATTAGCACCATACTGTGCTTCTATCCAAGTATTTACTATTCCATTATACAAAAGAATATTTTCTATTATAAAAAGTGTAGGAAATGGGTTACCCTTACAGGTAGCCTATTTCTATTGTAAAAATACCCATCGTACCATAGAGGATATAATAAAAAAAATACAACCAGACGTAATCCATTGCCACCTAATCCGAACTACCGAATATATAAAAAACATAAGCTCTATACCAAAGTCGTTGGACTTCATGGACGCATTCGCATTGGGAATGGATAAACGTGCTTCGAGAGAAAAAAACAGCCTAAAAAAATGGCTTTGGCAGTACGAAAGAGATAGACTGTATACCTATGAAAAAAATATACTCCCGTATTTTCAAAGCTATTGTAGTATATCCGAGCAAGACAGCAAAGCCATCTCCCCTACTACAAAAATACATACCGTAGCCAATGGCGTAGATACAGCTATTTTCCAACCTAAAAAAAAGGTGCAGAAATACGACGTAGTATTCATGGGAAATATGAGCTATGCACCGAATATAGATGCTGCCCATTTCATCGGTCAAGAATTATTACCCGTATTGCTTACCCATTGCCCCGATATACGCATACT
>JAYUJA010000160.1:0-16468 GCA_043765495.1 Bacteroidia bacterium | reverse complement strand
TCAAAAAACATAACCTAGAATGGATAAATGTACATAACCCACAAACGAATGAGTTCAAAAAATTCTTTGATGTGTACAGTACGCCTGTAGTATATGTGCTAGATGCAGATAAAAAAATAATCGCAAAACGCATCGGAGTGGAACAAATAGAAGATTTCATCGATAGACATAAAAAAGTACAAGAAAGCTTGAAGAAAAAAGGAAATAAATAATATAAATACACGGCTATCTTCGGTAAGAAGGTAGCTTTTTTGTGTTATATTACTTTTTATTAATTCTCTTTTGATTCGTTTTTGAAATTTATGCTACTGATAGTTTGTAAGTTATATAAAATATATTGTAATAAATATCTTATTTGAAATATTCATAAAATAAAATAATATTCATAAAACATAGTTTCACAGTATATTTGTACACTAAAAACCCTTGATACTATAATGTACTTACTGATAGATGCGGGGAATACTTCCATCAAACTACTACTAGCAGACGCTACCCACCTTTTTCCTACTGTATACACTACTACTGTACTAGAAATAGAGAGTAGTATCCGTGAATTGCAGAAAAAATATACTATTACGCATGCTATAATGGCGTGTGTAAGAGCAGTAGAAGATAGCAATAGTATTATTTCTTTACTAAAAAAATGCCATATCCAATACATAAGTTGGGATAGGTCGCAGCTGCCTTTGGCTATTGCTTACGACACGCCTGACACCCTCGGGCAAGATAGATTGATGGCAGCTATTGGAGCAAATCATGCATATCCTTTGCGTAATATTTTGGTAATAGATAGTGGCACATGCATCAAATACGATTTTGTAGATGCTAGCAATATCTACCAAGGTGGGAGTATAAGCTTGGGTATAAATATGCGATTCCGAGCATTGAAAGATTACACATCTCGTTTACCATTGCTGGAAGTGGATAGCTGCCCTACTCCGATATTTACAGGTAAAAACACCACCGAAGCCATCTATTCAGGAGTGGTGACGGGAGTAATACAAGAGATAGAAGGTTTTATTGCGTATTATACACATAAATATAGCTCTATGCTCGTTATACTCACAGGTGGAAATAGTGTTTTTTTATCCCAACATATAAAATATACTACTACTATCGTATTACCAACTATAATTTTTGTAGGTTTGCAGCAAATTCTTTTATTACAACTAAAAAAACAAAATATACTATAAATGAATACGTTATCTATGAAATCTTGTTTTGTTTTTCTATTATTTTATTATTTTTCTGGCAGTGTATTTAGTCAGCAGCTTACGCAGTCTATTTATTCTAGGTACGGTTTAGGCATCGCACATGAGCAATATACTACCTCTACTACTGCTATGGGCGGCTTGCATACGGCTATCAATGATACGAATAGCTTCGTGGTAGGCAATCCAGCTTCTATCGCTGCTATCAAAACGGTTTTGCTAGATGCTAATTTTAATTTAGAAAGTAACCAATTCGAAACTCCTTCCTATAAAAAAAAGTACAAAACTGGCTATATTGGTAATCTTGGGTTAGCATTCCCTGTTACAGATAGATGGAAAGCAGGATTATTCCTACAGCCTTATACGAGTGTAGGTTATTTTACGAGAGATACCTTTGTAGATGCTAGCGTAGGAAAAGTAGTAAACTACCATGAAGGCAGAGGCGGCTCTAATAAAGTAGGAATGAGCCACGCATTTCAATTACATAAATACCTAAATGTAGGCGTGAATGCGGCGTATATATTTGGGAATATTACACACTCTACTGCCACGTATTTGAACCCGCCTACTTCGAGTGATATTTATTCTGAAAAAATAGGCTCTATACAAGGTTTTCAGGGCGGTATAGGGTTTCAGTCTACTTTCTTATTAGGGGCTAGAAATAGTAGCGACACTACTCGTAGTATAGCAAATACATTACGCGGTAAAAAAGGCTGGCAAATGAATATTGGGGCGTACTATACCTTCGCTACTAGGCTGAATATGACGTACAGTGCTTTTAATAGCAAGCGTACTTTTGTAAGTGCAGCCTATTTAGTAGATACTATTTATTACAAAGCACAAGAGAATCTAAAAAATACTTTACCAAGTACATGGAGTGTAGGATTCTGGTTACAAAGGCTGGATAAAAGATGGGGAATAGGAGCAGAAATAAAAAATAGTAATTGGAAAAATTATACTTCTCCCTTCTATACTAGCTTGGGTACAGGCTTGACTGCTACGAATAAAAGTAGTACAAGTGTAGGAATACAATATCTGCCAAATGAAAAAGGGTTAAAATACAGACAAAGAATCCGTTATAAATTAGGAATGTATAGCCACTCGTTAGGGTTAGCGTATAACAGTTCTGCTATAAAAGACGAAGGATTTACGGCAGGGTTTTCGTTGCCTTTTGCTCGCCCTCGTGCTACTATCAAAACGGTATTACCTATTAATTTTCTACACGTAAGTATTTCGTTAGGGCAATTAAACACCAAAGGCTTACCTACTACTAACCAGACCTATGGACGCATACAACTAGGATTCTCGTTTAGTGATGATTGGTTTATACGTCGTAAATACGATTAAGAATAGATACGAAAAAGAGGCAATGTAAATTGCCTCTTTTTTATTTGGTTATTTTTTATTTTTCTCTTTGGATAACAAAATTTAGTAATCCTATAAAATACTCTCTTGTAATGGAATATGGTAAGGTGTAGATATAGGCTTTTACATCTTGTATGTAGTTATTCATCTGTGCGGTAGCGTATTCAAATCCTTTATTTTCTTTCATGGTAGTCAGTACTTTTTGGTAATCTTCGGCAGTAGGATTTTTCTTTTTTATCAACTGGGTTAAAGCTCTTTTTTGTAGATAAGGCAGTTTTTGTAAGGTATAAATAAGTGGTAATGTAGTTTTTTTATCTTTTAATGTAGCACCTGTATCTTTGCCAGTGATGGTAGAGGAACTAAAATCCAGCAAGTCGTCTTTAATCTGAAAAGCCAAGCCTATTTTTATACCCATTTCCTTGAATGCTGTAACTTGTTCTGCTCCTGCTCCTGCGGCGGCGGCTCCTGCGGCACAACAACTACCAATGAGGGCGGCTGTTTTTTTGCGGATAATGGTAGTATATATCTCTTCGGAAAGGTTATAATTTTTGTAATGCTGCAACTGTAATAGTTCGCCTTCGCTCATCTCCTGTACTGCTTCGGATACTATTTTTAGTAAGCCATATTCCTTGCCTTCTACGGATAGTAGTAAGCCTTTGGAGAGTAGATAATCGCCTGTTAGTACTGCAATTTTGTTTTTCCAAATAGCATTGATAGATAAAAAGCTACGCCTTGTAGTGGCTTCATCTACTACATCGTCGTGTACTAGGGTGGCGGTGTGTAGTAGTTCTATAAAACTAGCAGCTTTGTACCCAGATTCTAGTATTTCATTGGTAATTAATTTATGGGATAAAAAAACAAAAAATGGGCGTATTTGCTTTCCTTTGGTATGAAGAATATACTGTATAATTGTATCTAACAAAAATACGTCACTTTTCATAAAGCTTCTAAACTTGGACTCAAATATACGAAGTTCAGGAGCAAGATATTCTTTTATATCTTCTACATCCATGTCATCTATGTATTAAAAAATGGAGTACAAAGGTATCTAAAAAACTACCAATAATGAAAGAATAAACTTCCAAATAATCATTTTTTTAAAACTATTTTTTTAACAATAAAAACCTACCTTTGCGGGACTTTCTTTTGGGGGGTGCTGTATAATTATATGGCTGAGATATACCCTTTGAACCTGCTCTGGATAATGCCTGCGTAGGGACAAATGAATTCCCAAAAGATAAAATAATTATTTATTTTATCTTCTTTTTACATGAACAAAAAAATGCTTTATGCAGTAGCCATCGGTGCTAGTGTATACTCGGCAGCTACTGCCCAAAATGCTATTATCTCTAATCCAGAAAAAGATAGCAGCGACGTATTACAAACTATTTCTATAACAGCAATCCGCAAAATAGGAATTCCTTTTACCGAAATTTCTAAACAAGAAATACAACAAAGTAACAAGGTACAAGACATGCCTTACTTATTACAAAACACGCCTTCGGTAGTAGTGACTTCTGATGCTGGTACAGGCATAGGCTATACTGGTATGCGTATCCGTGGTATAGACCAAACGCGTATCAATGTAACCATCAACGGTGTACCAGTGAATGACCCTGAATCAGGCGGCGTTTTTTGGGTGGATATGCCTGATTTAGCTAGTTCTACCCAAAGTATCCAAATACAAAGAGGAACAGGGACTTCTACGAATGGAAGTGGTGCTTTTGGGGCGAATATAAACGTACAAACCAATGCTATACGTGCTACTCCATATGTAGAAAGCTATAATTATGCTGGTTCTTTTGGTACATTAAAAAATACGTTACAACTAGGCACAGGGCTTATAGATAATCATTTTAGCTTCGATGCAAGGATTTCTCGTTTACAATCCAATGGGTATGTGGATAGAGCTTCTGCTAGTTTGAATTCTTATTTTTTGAGTGGTAATTATAGTAATGGTAAAACAAGTGTGACATTTACAGCATTTCAAGGGAAAGAAAAAACCTACCAATCCTGGAACGGTGTAGCCCAAGATAGCTTACTTACGAATAGGACTATGAATGTGTATACGTATGACAACCAAGTAGATGATTACGCACAAGCCTACCAACAGTTGCATATAATCCATTCTTTTACCCCAAAATATTCTACTAAATCTTATTCTTTATTTGCATATACTACTTTATTTCATACCAAAGGAAAAGGCTACTACGAAGAGTACAAAGAAAACCAATACTTGCCAGATTATAAAATAGCAGCGGATAGCGTAGGCAACACATTAATAGAAAACAGTAACCTTATCCGTAGAAAGTGGCTGGACAATGACTATTGGGGAATAAATAATAGTGTACGATACATCAAAAATAAGCACCAAATATGGCTAGGGTTGAATTATTATCTGTACCAAGGAAAACATTATGGCGAAGTAATATGGTCGCAATATGCGAATAATAGCAGTATACGTCACCCTTACTATGCGGATAGTGCTACCAAAAAAGAAAGTAATAACTATGTGAAATATATGTATAGTATAAACGATAAAGTAGTAGTGTATACAGATTTGCAACTACGAGGTGTGAATTATTCTTTTCTTGGGTACGATGCACAAAATTTGTCTAGTTACCAAAAAGTGAATTATTTGTTTTTTAATCCAAAATTAGCACTTACCTATGCCATCAATGCGACGCACTCGTTACAGTTGCAGACTGGTATAGCCAATAGAGAGCCAATACGCCAAGACCTCATCAATAGTACGCCTACTAGCCGCCCCAAAGCCGAAAAATTATACGACCTAGAACTAGGATACAGTTTACATTGGCGTAAAAAATTGGTTCTACATACTACGTTCTATTCTATGGATTATAAAGACCAACTGGTACTCACAGGGCAGATAAATGACGTAGGCGCTTACACCCGCACCAATGTGAAAAATAGCCACAGAAGAGGAATAGAGATAGATGCAAAATACAGTATTTCGAATAAATGGCAGCTAGCAAGTACGGTAAGTTTGAGCAGTAATAAAATACAAAAATTCCGTGAATACGTAGATGATTATGACCTAGGTACGCAAAAGATAAATGATTATACTACTACTAACATTGCTTTTTCGCCTTCTATCATTAGTTATTTAGGCATTACGTACCAGCCGATGGTTAATTTTTCTATACAATTACAAAATAGATATGTAGGAAAACAATACTTGGACAATACCAATAACGTAAATAGAATGTTAGCAAGCTATTACACTGCTGATTTGCATGTACACTACGATGTAGCCATTTCTAAAAAATACCCTATACAACTACGGGCAAGTATCCTGAATATCACTAATGCAAAATATGCGAATAATGGGTATACTTTTTCGTATATATTGGGTCAAAAGCAAACTACACAAAACTACTATTACCCACAGGCTACTACTAGCTTCCTAGTAGGGATTAATGTTTTATTAAATTAAAAATAAATAAATAAAATTATACATCGGTTTGGTTATTATTCAATTGTAGTAATAACCAATCTTTGTTTATGGCCAAATCGGTGGCTATGATTTGCTTTTTCAACTTATCTACTTCTTTTTTATTATCGGTATCGAGTTCTAATAATCTATATGTAAATTGTATAAAATTCAAATAGTTATCTTTGTGGTATTCGGTTACTTCTTTTCGTCGTAGGTACATTTTTAGGCTCGCTATCACGGATTCTAGTGTATCCCAAGCCCGTGTTTCGTAGTATATTTTTATGACAATACTTTTGGCAGCTATTTCGAGGTGTATGTCGTCGTATTGATTGTTGAGTAGTAGTTTTAGGGCTTTTTTGTATTCTTTTATTTCATAATAATACCTAGACAAATTAAACGTATACAACGCTTCTTGGTATTCTTCTTCTACGAGGGTTTTCCAGTTTTGTATAATGTAATAGGTAGCCGTATATTCTTTTAATCGCAAGCCTATGGCTACGGTATTGGAATACGTGAAACGGCTGATATGCGTTTCATCTAGGTATAAATAGTTGTTTTGTACTGCTTTTTGATACATAATAAATAACTCACTAGCGTACTCTTTCACGCCTTTATTCATTTCGGTGATAGACAGATTTATCAATAATAGGTATAGCTTTTTTAATTCTTCAAAAGGTAATTCTGTTTCATAATCCATCAATTGTTTTTTTAATAAAATATAACTTTCCCATGTCGGCGAATTTTGAAAATAATAAACATATAAATACGCAATAGTTAGTGGCGATTGCTGGTGTATATTCCTTTGTAGCCATTGTATACACTCGGTGAGCAAGGTTTGCTGGTATTTTATTTGAAATAAAGTTTGATGACTATTCACATACGTCGCTAATTTTAGTTTTTCTACACAGTAATAGGTATCCAAAGCGTCTAGCATAGCTTGGTAGTTACTGTTTTCGTCTCGCTGCTGCTGGTAGAGTAGCTTTTGCACTAGTTTTTGGGTAGGATAATTCCATTCGGTATCAAAAATAGCTTTATTCACTTCTTTTTGAAGATTCGTAAGCGAAGGGATTGCCATTTTTTCTATATCTTTTTCGTATAATGCTTGGGTCAAATAATACGTACTAGCAATAGGTTTTTGGATTACATTTTCTACTAATAATAGTTTTTCTATACAATTACCTATATCGTTGAGTAGGTTGCGCAGTATAACAACAGAAAGATTTAATTTTTTAGCCATGTATTCTATATCTAGTGTAGAAGGCACTTGCTTAAAATTTTCTATCCAATAGGTATACAACAAAATAGTATCTTTACGCTGTGAGTAGGCTATTACGATGCCTTTGAGTTTCTTTTTTTCGATAGTAGATAACGATTTGAACAAGGTGTATATTTTAGAAGAATACATAAGATAATAATAAATTAAAGCACAAAAATAATACTAATTTGAATATATTTACAAATTATTTTGTTGTAAATAAGTATTTTAGGTATAAATAATTTGTAAAATGACTTAAAAATGTTATTGTGTGCCTTATTTTTTTGCTGCACCTTTGCACTATCAAAAAATAACAACCTATTCATTTTATCCATTTATCAATTTTTTTTCTTATGAAAACCACCATCTCAAAAATGTTTGTAAGCTTATTACTAGCTTTTACAGCAATCAGCAGTGCGAACGCACAAAACACAGCACCAGTAGCGATAGACGATATTGTAAATACTAACATAAATACAGAACCTACTGGAAATGTTTTAACTAATGATTATGATTCTGATTTAGGGCAAACATTACAAGTTAATTTTATTAATTTGCCTCCCAATAGTCAACTCTCTTATTCTACCTCTGGTGAATACACCTACACTGGGTATGGACAAGTCTCTTTTGTCTACACAGTTTGTGATGATGGAAATCCTAGTTTATGTGATACAGGAAGACTAAATATCAACATATCAACATATCAAATATTAACACTTAATCCTTGTGCAAAAAATTATCTTATAGAAACTGTACCAGCAGAAAATGATGAAATCTACACACTATTGGAACCTTCTCCTTATTTTACATTACAGGGTCCCGCAATCATCGTTAATGAACACCCTATAATAGATACAACGCTCTATATTACTTTTGAAAGATGTATCGCAAATATTTGTGATACAATATTTTTCCAAGCTTTTTATGCCTCTTGTTTTAACAACGAACCAATTGTAACATGTCCTAGTATACCAATAGATATTTACCATAACTTTTCTGATAGTACCATCTTTGTACCAGATCCACCATTATATGGTACTATTAGCATTGCAAACAATACAATAGTATATACTCCAATTCCTAATTTTGTAAATTATTATGATTATTGTCTTGTTTATATTTGTGGAGATTCTATACGTGATACGATGTTTGATGGAAGTATTATTATGAAAGCTAATTGTAATAGTATTAATATTGCTATTAATGTAGGCGACTGTATAGACCTAGACTCCAATGTTTCAGGTGGTATATTAGAAGGTATTATAATAAATAGTAACCCTACGAATAGTGCAGAATGGCAGTTGTACGAAAATCAAGTATTGCTACGTACAGGTGTAGTACCAGCTTCTCAAACAGTGACAGTAACCCAAACGATGGGTAACGCAATATACCGTATGGCAGCAGGTAGTCAAAGTTTTACGTACGATAATCGTGTAGCAAGTATGAAAGATGTAGTATCCAAAAGTAAAGTAACAGTATTCCCTAATCCAGCAGATGAAATACTAAACCTCCAAGTAGAAGCTACTACTTACCATATCTACGAATTAGAAATAATAGACCTATCAGGCAAAATAGTACACCAACAAAGCTATACTACCAATAACTTCCAAACCAATGTAGCAGACTTGCAAGCGGGTATGTATTTGTATACCATAAAAGGAGACAAACAGACTATACACCAAGGCAAAGTAAGTATCAAATAAAAGCAACAATACCATAAAATACCAATAAAGCTGCTCTATTTTCGAGCAGCTTTATTTTTTTTTTAATAAAATAAAATAAATTATTTATATTTGCCGACGCAAAAAAGTAAAAACGCCCAGATGGTGGAATTGGTAGACACGCTACCTTGAGGTGGTAGTGGCCGAAAGGTTGTGCAAGTTCGAGTCTTGTTTTGGGTACGAATAAAAAAGCCTACTTACAAATAGTGAGTAGGCTTTTTGTTTAATAAAATTTACAATTCAAAAGAGCTATATCGTCGCCTATATGGCTTTCTTCTCGGTATTCGTGTAGTTTTTTTACCAGTATATCGTTCATTTTGGTACTAGGTAGTTCGTTGTTTTCTATGAGTAGTCGGATAAGATTATCTAGCCCAAATGCTTTTTTATCTTCATTCTCTTGTTCTACCACCCCATCGGTATAGCACATGATGCGGGCGTTAGGGCTTATTATCACTCTACCTTCGGCTATACGTGGTATTTTGTCCATGATGCCCAGTCCTATACACCCAGATTTTAATAAATGTGCTTCTTCATTATCTATGAGTACGGGTAGGCTATGCCCTGCATTGATGTATTGCAATTCCCTTGTATGTATGTTGTAAAGTGCTACAAATAGCGTAATAAATTTTTCTCCTTTGGCGGCATTCATTACTTTTTTGTTGAGTTTTATCACTAGGTCGGTAAGCGATCGACTATTTTCTAGTAATGCTCGGATATTGGCTTGAAAGTTAGACATCAAAATCGCTGCTGCTATTCCTTTGCCCGATACATCTGCCATACAAAAACCTACTAACTCTTCGTTTATACGTATAAAATCGTAATAGTCGCCTCCTACTTGGTCGTGTGGCTGGTAGTAAGCAGCTATATCCATTACGGCATCTACGGGTAGGTGTTCGGGGAATAGAAGGTTTTGCATTTCGGCTGCTAGTTCTAATTCTCTGCGTCTGCCTTCGAGTAAAATTTGTTCTTTGGCTAATTTTTTATTTTCAATGGCTACTATGACGATATTGGTCAGGGTTTGTATGAATTCGATGTGTTGCAAACAGGTATTATCCCCAGCTTCCATATTTTCATCTACTACTAATAAAAACCCAAGAGGCTTGTGCTTGTGCAATACAGGTACTACCAAGTCAAAAGCACTCAATATAGTATCGTTTTCTTTATCTATTACTTGTATTTGTTTATAACTAAATAAATGCTTGGAAGGTTCTATTTGTTTTATATAACTTTCGGAAAGCCCTTTGTATAAGCTAAACTGCCATTTTGTTTCACAATTAAATAAAGCAAAAGACTGTACTCCTGCTACTGTGGCTAGTAAGTGTTCGAATAATTGGTATAAATCTCTTCTTTTTGCATTATTATTAATGGCTTGTGTGACTTGCAATAGTGCGTCTAGTTTCCTTCTGGAATCGTCTAGGGCTATTTGTATTTCTAACAATTTGGTGGCAGTGGAAGCAGTCATATAAATAGAGTTTTAAGAAAGTTTTTTTAATAAAAATAATAATCTACACACTCCGCAAAAGTACTAAAAATAATAGATGACAAGCATACACGTTTACTATTTTCATGCATGCTGCTTCTATTTTCTAACTAGAAGAACGAGGAATAGGTAAATATTATTTGAAGGTTTTATTATTTTGGTAAATAATAATTTACCTTTGCCGTAATAAAAATTTTATCTCTATTAAATGAAGTTA
Organism: Bacteroidia bacterium; assembly: GCA_043765495.1. Lineage (GTDB taxonomy): Bacteria > Bacteroidota > Bacteroidia > JAYUJA01 > JAYUJA01 > JAYUJA01. The sequence goes on along the minus strand of JAYUJA010000160.1, from coordinate 5,759 downwards.
TTAGCCTTTGGTATTTTTGCATTGTATGCCAATATATTATTTTCCCAAAACACGATTGACCCTTCTACTGTCACCATTATCAGAGATAGCTACGGAGTACCACACATACACGCCCCTACCGATGCGGGAGTAGCCTACGGGCTTGCTTATGCGCATGCAGAAGACGATTTTTTTACGTTACAAGAAATGTTGTTGGCTGCTTCGAACCGTCTGGCAGAAAATACAGGAAAAGCAGGTGCAGGCTTGGATTTTGTGGCACAGTTCCTAGATGTAAAAAATACCGTAGACAAGCAATACGATACCGATTTTCGTGCCGATTTTAAGGCTATCCTCTCGGCGTATACACAAGCGCTGAATAAATATGCAGCTACCCACCCGAAAGAAGTGCGTGTAAAAGGCTTTTTTCCCATTCATGAAAAACAATTAGTAGCCGCTCAAATGCTTGCTAACTGCTTGGTATGTGGCATAGACAAATCGTTGAAAGAAATAGTAGGCAATAGAGTAGATCTACCAAAATCCGACGCTACCAGAGGCTCTAACGCTTACGCTATCAATGCTAAACGAACGATAGATAACAAGCCTTATTTTTGTTCCAATACACACATGCCGCTAGAAGGCTCTTTTGGCTGGTACGAAGCACACCTTACTAGTGATGAAGGGCTGAATATTGCAGGGGCATTGTTCCCGCTCTCGCCAGTAATATTACTCGGTGCGAATGAAAATATAGCCTGGACGCATACCATCAATAAAACCGACCTAGTAGACGTATACCAATTAGAAATAAACCCCGATAACCCCGACCAGTATAAACTAGATGACAAATGGGTAGATCTGGAAAAAACAAAAGCACATTTCAATGTAAAAATACCTACTGGCATAAAATTAGGCGTAAATAAGCATTTCTATAAAACAAAATTTGGGTCCGCATTCCGAAACAAACAAGGCGTATTCGCAGTAAGGTTAGGAGCTATGTTTCGTATAAATGCTTTACAGCAATGGTACGATATGAATAAAGCAAAAAATTATACACAGTTTAGACATATCCTAGACGAACAATCGCTGGCACGTATGAATATCGTATATGCCGACAAAAAAGATACTATCTACTACATTGATAATGGACTTTTTCCGATACGAAAAGAAGGCTACAACTGGCTAAATACGGTAAAAGGAACAAAAAGTGACCAAATATGGAATACCTACTACCCTATCAAAGATTTACCACAAATACTACAACCCCAAAGTGGCTATGTTTTTAATACCAATAATACGCCATTCGATGCATCTGGCAAAGAAGACAATGTAAAAAGAGAATTATTTCCCAAAAATATGGGATTATATCCCTATGATAATAATAGAAGTAAAACGTTCCAAGCACTCATGCAGTCGAATAATAAATTCACATACGCCCAGTTCAAAGAATTAAAATATAGCACCGCTTTGCCACAAGGACAATTGTATTTTGATGTAGATATTAACGCAGTATTGAACCTAGATCCTGAAAAATATCCTGACATAAAAGATCAAATAATGCAAATAAAAACTTGGAACAGAGAATCCGATACTGCCAATACCGACGCTGCCCTGATGATGATAATAGCACGATTCCTGATAGATAAAACACACGTACACTACGATAGCAGAAAAGAAGAAATAAAACTAAAAGAAGAATACGTAGTAGAAGCATTCGGCCATGCTAAAAAGTTTTTGCAAAAATACCACCATACTACCAAAGTACCACTAGGAAACGTACAACGACATATCCGAGGCAATGTAAGTATAGCCTCCGACGGGCAGGTAGATGTACTGCGTGCAGCCACCGCCTTGCCATACAAAAAAGGAGTATACAGGATATTTCACGGTGATAGTTATTTGTTGTTTGTAAAATTTACCGATGGCTTGCCTGAACTAGAAAGTATATCGCCCTACGGTGCTTCTAACCATAAAGATAGTAAGCATTATACCGACCAAATGAGATTATACACTACCCATAAAACCAAAAAAATATACCTGGACAAAAATAAAGTATTACAAGACGTAGAAAGTAAATATTCGCCTAAATAATTGTTTTCTTTTAAAATATATATTAATTTCTTTTTTTAATAAAATATAGAATAATGCCAACTTATCCAGAATACAAAGGACTAAACCTCACCCAAATAACTACCAATATACTAGACTATTGGAAAAATAATAACGTATTTCAAAAAAGTATAGACCAAAGAGAAGGAGCGCCTACTTTTGTTTTTTATGAAGGACCACCAAGTGCGAACGGCTTGCCAGGTATACACCACGTATTAAGCCGTACACTAAAAGATATTTTTTGTAGGTACCAAACCCAAAAAGGCAAAAAAGTGTTCCGTAAAGCTGGCTGGGATACCCACGGACTTCCAGTAGAGCTAGGAGTAGAAAAAACCATGAATATCACCAAAGAAGACATCGGTAATCCTGATTCTCCCAAATACATATCCGTAGAAGACTATAATAAAGCATGTAAAAATAGTGTCATGCAGTATACTGCCCAATGGAACAACCTTACAGAACAAGTAGGCTACTGGGTGGATCTGGAAAACCCTTACATAACCTACGAAAATAAATACATAGAAAGTGTATGGTGGCTACTTGCCAAGCTATATAAAAAAGGATTGTTGTACAAAGGCTATACCATACAGCCTTATTCGCCAGCCGCAGGTACAGGGCTCAGCTCCCATGAACTAAACCAACCAGGCTGTTACAAAAATGTAAAAGATAATACTGCAGTAGCCATGTTCGCAATAAAAGACTGCTGCTACACTCGATTGAATGATATGGGAATTTCTACTACATTACCTACTTATTTTTTAGCATGGACTACTACCCCGTGGACGTTGCCATCAAACACCGCATTAGCAGTAGGCAAAAATATAGAATATGCCGTACTGGATACGTATAATACCTTTACTGGACAAAGAATACAAGTTATTTTAGCAAAAAATCTAGTACCAAAATATTTTACAGAAGCCGCACTAATAGCCGATATAGAAACCTATACTCCAAACGATAAAGTAGTTCCTTACCGCACCATCACTACTTGCAAAGGAAGTGATATAGAAGGTATTCGTTACCAGCAATTATTACCTTATACGAATGAAGAAATAAGCATAAATAATTTAGAAACAGATGTTTTTAAAGTATTACTAGGAAATTTTGTAACTATTGAAGATGGTACAGGTATCGTGCATATCGCTCCAAGTTTTGGGGCAGATGACTTTAAAGTAGCGAGAGAAAATAATATCGGTTCCCTAACATTGGTAGACAAAGCAGGTAGATTTACTGAACAAGTAACAGATTTTGCTGGCGAATACGTGAAAGAAGGCTACCTATCCGAAGCAGATAAAATAGCTATCGTAGAAAAATTAAAAAACCCTAGTACCGATAATGAATACAATGAATTAGTAAAAAACATAGTAAATCGTACCAACGAATATTTAAGTGTAGACGAGCGTATCATATTAAAATTACAACTAGAAGGAAAATTATTCAAAAAAGAAAAATACGAACATTCCTATCCACATTGCTGGCGAACGGATAAGCCTATTCTATATTACCCATTGGATAGCTGGTTCATCAAAACTACTGACTACAAAGATAGAATGATAGAACTAAATAAAACCATCAACTGGAAACCCGCTAGTACTGGTACAGGACGTTTCGGAAACTGGCTCGAGAACTTACAAGACTGGAATTTATCCCGCTCCAGATTTTGGGGAATACCCTTGCCTATATGGCGTTCGGAAGAAGGAGAAGAAATAATAGTAATAGAATCCGTAGAGCAACTACAACAAGAAATAGGAAATGCGATACAAGCAGGTGTGATGACCAATAATCTATTACAAAACTATACAATAGGCGATAATACCAAAGAAAATTACGATACTTTTGATTTGCACAAACCATACGTAGATGCCATTATTTTATTTAAAAATGGAAAAAAACTATACCGTGAAACAGACCTAATAGATGGCTGGTTTGATAGCGGTGCTATGCCTTACGCACAACTACATTACCCTTTCGAGAACAAAGAACAAATAGACAATGGTACTTTCTACCCAGCGGATTATATCGCCGAAGGCGTAGACCAAACAAGAGGTTGGTTTTTTACGTTACATGCCATCGCTACGATGTGTTTCGATCAGATAGCATTTAAAAATGTTATTTCGAATGGGTTGGTATTAGATAAAGCAGGCGTAAAAATGTCTAAACGATTAGGCAATGTCATAGATCCAGTAGTGTGCCTACCACAGTACGGTACAGACGCAGTACGCTGGTATATGATAGGAAATACAGACCCTTGGGATAATCTAAAATTTAACGAAGAAGTACTAGACGAAACCAAACGTAAGTTTTTTGGTACTTTGTATAATACCTATTCTTTCTTTGTAGTATATGCGAATATTGATAATTTTACCTACGCAGAAGCAGATTTACCTCTTGCCCAACGTACCGAGATGGACAGGTGGATACTATCCAAACTAAATACCCTAATAGTAGAAGTAGATGGATACTATACCGATTATGAACCTACTAAAATAGTTCGCTCGATTAGTAATTTTGTATCCAACGAATTAAGTAATTGGTACATACGTCTTTGTAGAAGAAGATTTTGGAAAGGAGAATATGCTACCGATAAGATAGCTGCCTACCAAACCTTATACCATTGCTTGGTTACTATCGCCAAATTAGCTGCTCCTATTATCCCATTCTATACCGACCAGCTATTTCAAGACTTAAATACAATTACCCAAAAAGAAAAAGCAATATCGGTACATTTGACCGACTTTCCAGTAGCAGATACAGCACAAATAGACGTATACCTAGAAGAACAAATGCAACTAGCACAGGATATTACTTCCATGACTTTAGCTTTACGCAAAAAAGTAAACATACGAGTAAGACAGCCGTTAGCATCTATCACTATACCACTACTACGCCCCGAACAAAAAGACAGCCTACTAGCTATTAAAGATCTAGTATTAGCCGAAACCAATGTAAAAGAGTTTATCATACTAGAAGAAATAGAAGGAGTTATAAATAAAAAAATAAGTCCTAATTTTAAGTCTTTGGGTAAGAAAGTAGGAAAGGATATGAAACTAGTAGCCAATAGTATACAGCAGTGGACGAATGTAGAAATAGCTATTTTGGAAAAAGAAAAGCAACACCTACTTACCATCGCAGAAAATACGTATACCATTACGTTGGAAGACGTAGAAATCACTACCGAAGAAACAGAAGGTATCCTCATCAATAGTAACGAACAAGTAACCGTACTACTCGACGCAAATATCACTCCAATACTACAGCAAGAAGGCATAGCAAGAGATTTTGTGAATAGAATACAGAATACTAGAAAAGAAAAAGGACTAGAAGTGACCGATAGAATTACCATCACCATACAGCAGCAGCCTAGCCTACAAGAAGCACTCACTACCAACCAAGAATATATATGCAACGAAGTACTAGCTACGAACTTGCTATTCACTACCGATACCATACTAGGAGATACAATAGAACTAGAAGATGGCTTACAAACCATAGTACGAATAGAAAAAATAGAGCTATAATATCTGCTTTTATCCACGCCTCTTTTTTAAGAGGCGTTTTTTTATTTTAAATTAAGGTATTCCGTCTAATGTAATGTTTTACAATTTAGATTGTAATTACAAATAAAGTATTTTATTGCTCTGATATGATTTTCTAGTGATTTGGAAAAGCTCAATGTT
>JAYUJA010000159.1:0-1699 GCA_043765495.1 Bacteroidia bacterium | reverse complement strand
GGCTTAAATGCGGTAAAATATATTCCATAAAATCACTATACGAAACATAAACAGGTAATTTATTCATAAGATGGTTTTAAAGCAAAGATAATAATTTTTACAACTAAACAAGTCCATAATTATACCTTTTAGGGTATACATTTGTTTAAGTTTGTTATTTTACTTAAAAAATAAAATCACTCAAAAATCGCTGCTGTTATCTTTATTTATTTTTTAGTTGAAATAGGAAGCCTTATTACTTCCCAATACAAAATTTACTAAAAATAGCGCCTAATACTTCATCATTGGTTACTTCTCCCGTGATAGTTCCTAACGAATCGATGCAAGCTCGTATATCTATGGCTAGAATATCCGTAGGCAGCGAAGTAGGAATGTGTTCTAGTACTATTTTTATATGCTCATTAGCTTGGTACAGGCTGTCGTAATGCCTACTATTGGTGACTGTGGTAGCAGACTGGGTAGAAATAAAATTTTGATTCGCTATTTCCACGAGTTTTTTACACAATTCTTCTATTCCTATTTGCTCTTTGGCAGATATGTCTAGTATATTGGCTTTGGGCTGCATACTATTTTGTGTATCTATCTTATTTCTAACTACTAATAACGATTGGTTTTCTTGTATTTCTAAAATATCTTCTTGCTCTTCTGGGGTTATTAGTTGTAAAATAATATGTGCTTCTTTCATCTTTTGTATACTACGCTCTACGCCTATTTTTTCTATTATATCGTGTGTATTTCTTAATCCTGCGGTATCTACGAATCGGAATAGTATGCCTTCTATAAGCAATGTATCTTCAATAAAATCCCTAGTAGTACCAGCAATAGCGGTTACTATGGCTTTTTCTTCGTTTAATAAGGTATTTAGTAAAGTGCTTTTCCCTGCGTTAGGTTTTCCTATTATAGCTACTTGTATGCCTTTTTTGATGGCATTTCCTTGTTGGAAAGAAGATAGTAATAAGGCTATTTCTTTTTGGATAAGCAGAACTAGGTTATACAGCTGGGTTCTATCTGCAAAAGTGACATCTTCAGTAGAAAAATCCAACTCCAATTCTATCAAAGCTGCAAATCGTATTAGTTCACTTCTCAAATACTGGATATGGTTCGAAAAACCTCCTTTTAGTTGTTGCATGGCAATAGTATGCGCCGCCTTACTTTCCGAAGCGATGACATCAGCTACGGCTTCAGCTTGGGATAAATCCATTTTTTTATTTAGAAAAGCCCTTAACGTAAATTCGCCAGCTTCGGCTAGTATGGCACCATTATGGATTAGTAATCGGATTACGGTTTGTAGTATATAAGCCGAGCCGTGCAAAGATATTTCTATTACATTCTCGCCTGTGTAGGAGTGTGGACATTTGAAAATACTTACCAAAACATCGTCTATCAGCTGCTGGCTAGGGTCGTATATACTTCCGTAGTGCATAGTATGGCTTTGGGCTTGTAGCCATTTTGCTTTATTTTTAGGAACGAAAATAGTATCCGTAATAGTTATAGCATCTTTGCCAGATAAACGGAGTATGGCTATTGCCCCACCAGTAGCAGTAATAGGAGCAACGATAGTATAAGGTAGGCGATTATAAAAAGACATACTAATAGGTATTTAAATGGTGGATTCAAGTAATAAATGCAACTTTTTGTTATTGTTGTAATTTTTGTAAATATACTTCATTAGGTGTTAAATAACCAAATCTTTTCCTAG
>JAYUJA010000158.1:0-4697 GCA_043765495.1 Bacteroidia bacterium | reverse complement strand
GCATAGCTACTAAAGTAAAAGCAGCAGATGGTACTGAAAGACTTGGTAACATAGTAGCTGCTACATTTGAGGCTGTGGAAAATGGTGGGTATTATCCTAACCTTACTGCTGAAAATGCTAGTATGTATGCTAATATACAAAGACACACTTACAGTCCTACTACATTAGAGAAAGACGCAGTAGTGGGAAATAATGGGTCTAATAATACTACACAACCAGCACCAACTAATACACCAGCACCAGCACCTAGTCCTATTATACAACCAGCACCTAATCCAGCACCTACTAATACTATTCAACCAACACCTAGTCCAGTACCTGTTATACCTAATCCAGTTACACCAGAACCTGATAACACTACAACAACTACATAGACTACTGAACAACAAGTTGAACCAGTAGTAGAGCCTATTATCATAGAACCTATTGTTATAGAACCAGTAGTTAATGAAGAAGAATTAAAATTAAATAAAAATGTATCTGATTTGTTTGCAGAAGTTCCTGAATTAGCTAATATTGGAACACCAAGTCAATACATAGAATATATAGGTGGTAAAAAAATGTATTTTAATGGAGGAAAAGTTAAAGTAGACAAATATAGTAAAGAGTATTTCTACACAGGAGAAGGAGCTATGTTATATGGAGCTGGTTTTTATTTTAGCCCTAATTTTGACACATCTTTTTCTTATGCAAATGCAGCAATTGTAAATGAACTTCAAAATGATTTTGACAACTTTAGAGAAAATTTAGTGAAATTAGATAGTACAACAACTATCAGTAAATTAGACGAATTATATAATGAACTGGATATTATTGATAATAAATACAAAGAATTTTGTACAAAATCTTCAGATAATATATTTGTAGATATGTATAATACATTAGTTGCATTTAAAAATCATATCTTTAATATAAGAAAAATTTATAAGATTAGTTTAGATACTAATAAATTACTAAAAGAAATAAATAAATTAGAAAAAACAAAAGAATATGAATATTTTTTAAACAATTATAATGAAGAATTTGCAAAGCTTAAAGTTAGATTTGAAGATAAAAATAAATTTGTAAACAGGGTAGTTTTAGATGTAAACAATCCTATAATGTGGGAAGGAGAAATAAGAGATTCTTTAAGAAATTTATTAGAAAAAGAAGGAGTAGTAATACCTAATGAATTAAAAACAGAAGGTAAATTATATAATTATTTAATAAAAATAAATTTTAAAGATTTAATTACGGATACTGGAAAAAAAGGTTTTATAAAAGATGATAATGGCAATATTGTAGAAATAAATGTAAAAAACGATACAAAATTAGCAGAATGGTTTTATAATAAAGGATATGATGGAGTAATACATATAACTAAAGAAGAGTTTAAGAAATCTAACAAATATGCTAAAGACTATTTTACTCAACCTAAAGGTGAAAGACAAGTTATAGCTTTTGAGTCAAGTCAAATAAAGACTTTAGGTAATGCTGAAGACATACAAGGATTTAAAGACTTTCTTGCTAGTCAGAATACAGTAGAAGAATCAGAACCAGTTATAACTGAACCTTCTCCAACAGTAATAGAGCCAACAGAAACACCTGACACTATATGTCAAGTAGCTGGGAAAAGTGGGACAAAGATAAGCAGAAAAGAAGCAAAGTCTTTATTAGGTAAGAAACTATCCTCAGACAATATAAAAGATTTAGTAAGTAGTAAGTCTTTGTCAAAAGTAGGAATTAAATACACATCACAAATAGCAGGATTTAAATTTAACAATAAAACTAATCAATTAGAAATAAAATAATATGTGTTTACAAATAGCAATATCAGAAAATGGAGTGCTAGTACCTAATCAAATAGTAAATACATTATGTTAATATAATTATGGATTTATCATTAAAAACAGCTGCTTTTATTTCTTCTAAACAGCTTTTTACAAAAAATACAACACTTTTAATTGCTACCAGTGGAGGCGTGGACTCCATGGTACTTACTAGTATTTTAATAGAATTAGGCTATTCCATAACACTTGCACACGTAAATTTTGGACTACGAGGAGAAGAAAGTAACGAAGATGAATTATTTATTAAAAACTATGCTTCTAAAAATAATATTCAGCTATTCATAAAAAAAGTAGATACAAAAGAATATGCCCAAAATAATAAACTATCCATACAAGTAGCCGCACGAAATATCCGCTATGAATGGTTGAAAGAAATACGTACCAACCATAATCTGGATTATATACTCACAGCACACCACCAATCCGATAGTATAGAAACTTTTTTTATCAACCTATTGCGGGGAAGCGGCATACAAGGGTTAAAAGGCATAGCAAGTATACAAAATAAGATACGAAGACCTATGCTAGGCATTACTAAAAAAGAAATACTAGAATATGCTATTACTAAAAAAATACAATACAGAGAAGATAGTAGCAACAACACTACAAAGTACTTACGCAATAAAATAAGACACAACTTAATTCCATTATTACAAGAAATAAAACCTACTGCCACCCAAGAAATAGAACATAGTATCCAACTACTAAATTTTACAGAACACTATTTTCAACAATACCTACAACATCTAAAAAAAGATTACCTTCAAGAAGATAAAATAAATAAACAAAAGATAGTAACCGCACCGCATGCCGCTTATTTGTTGTATGAAATACTCCATGACTACGCTCCTTTTACCATACAGCAATGCCATACCATACTACAACAAAAAGATAGCATAAGTGCTACTTACTTGGCTGGAAATTATAGTTTGATTACTTGTTCCGATTATTTCCAACTTTATCCTAACATACTAATCAATTGGGATATAGAAACAGACTTTAAGATTACTTTTTATAAAAATGATACCATAAAGCCAATCTATAAACAACCTTTTGTAGCTTATCTAGACAAAGATACCTTGCAACTGCCTTTACACGTCCGTACGTATGAAACTGGCGATACTTTTGCCCCACAAGGAATGAAAGGAAATAAAAAGAAAGTGACTGATTTTTTAAAAGACAAAAAAATAAATGCCATAGAAAGAAGAAAAATACCTATCGTCACAGATGCCCAAAATAATATACTATGGGTATGCCCTTACAGAATAGACGATACGTACAAAATCACAGCAAATACAAAAGAAATCATACAAATAGAATGGGTTTCTGCTACTTCTACTACTATATTATAAAAAAACAAATAGATTATAGAAAGTAAGCAAGGTTTTTGTACTTTTGTGGCTTATAATTTTTTTGTATACTATATGTTAAACCGTATTCAAGCCCCTTCCTTTAGCATTCCCTCTAAAGTAGAATTACCTATCCCGTCTTTATACACCTGTGCCAATAACTATCCTATTTATACTTTCAATAGTGGTACACAGCCTATTTTATGCCTTACATTTTGTTTTGCAGCAGGCTCATCACTAGCTTCCAACCCATTGATTGCGAGTTTTGCGAATAGATTCTTATTACAAGGAACTACTACAAAAAACAGTAAAGAACTAATAGAAGCATTAGACTTTTATGGCGCTTATATACAGCAAGATACTGATAGCAATTATAGTACGATTAAATTATTTACACTAGAAAAGCATTTACAGCCTGTATTGACCATATTAGAAGAAATATTTACAAGCGCTAGCTTCCCAGAAGAAGATTGTAAAATACTAATAAATAACGCAATAGATAATTATACTATCAACCAGCAAAAGGTAAAGTTCGTAGGTGCTAAAGCATTCAAAGAAACATTGCTAAAAGGTAGTATATATGGTGAGAGCTATGACATAGAGACTTATAAAAACCTACAAGTACAAGAGATAAAACAATTTGCAAAACAGCATTATTCTTTTGGAAATGGATTCGCTACTTTGGCAGGTGCATACAAGCCCGAAAGTTTATCTATCATCGATAGTATTTGTAATAAAATGAATACGACTAATACCCTACCTACTACTACTATCCCTACTCCTATTAATAAACCAAGTAAAATCGTCCTAGAAATAAAAGATTCGTTACAGTCTTCTATTCATATCGGCAGCATACTTCCTTCTATCAATCACCCTGATTATACGGATTTGGTACTACTAATAGATGTTTTGGGCGGGTATTTTGGATCAAGATTAATGACCAATGTCCGAGAAGATAAAGGATACACCTACGGCATACATAGCTATATAGTAACGAATAAAGATTTTTCTTACTTACAAATAAGTACCGATGTAAGTGCAGATGTCCGCAAAGCTGCAGTAGAAGAGATATACAAAGAAATACAACTATTACAAACCAGTCTTATCCCCAAAGAAGAGCTAGAAATAGTACGCAACTATATGATAGGTAGTTTTTTGAGAAGCATAGATAGTTCTTTTAGAATCACAGATAAATTCATGTACAGAAAAACCGTAAACGCAGATAGCTCTTACCAAGAAAGATACTGGAACAGCTTGCTACATACCACTCCCGAACAATTACAAAACCTAGCTAGAAAATATTTTAATATAGAAACACTTACCGAAGTAATAGCAGGACAATAAATTACCTTTTATCTATTTATTTACTCTACCCGGTAAAAAATGTTGATTAAAAAAGAAAGGCTAATTCTGTAGTTCTTAACAACACCTAAAATCGCCTTTCTAATGAATAAATTATTCTCTGCAAAGATAGAAAAAGTACTAACCTGTATACCATTAGTTGAAAATTTAGCTAGAA
>JAYUJA010000157.1:0-16696 GCA_043765495.1 Bacteroidia bacterium | reverse complement strand
TTATCTAATCCAAAAAAAAGGTTTGTCTTCTGCTGAAATATGGCTAGGGATATGATTTTCTAATTCTTCTTCTATGGCTTCTAATCGTAAATATTCTTCTTTCATAGCTGCCATCCCTATTTCAAACTCTTCTCTTGTATTGTAGGGAAAGTTACTATTTAAAATAGAAATTTTTTTAGCTTCTTGTGTGTAATATATTCTTTCTTTTTCAGTAAGTATATTTAATATATTTTTTTTATAACTTATTCTATTATAAGTTGTTCTTAATCTCACACACATATCTTCGAATCTTTCTCCTATGGAGAAATCATACATGATATGAAATCCTGTGTCTCTTACTTCATGTATCATAATTTGGTGGAATGTATTATTGGTTAATAAAAAATGAACTCTATGCAAAGATACAAAAATAATACGTAATTACAAGATGTAAAGCTATATAACAAAAAAAATTACTATTATTTTCTCTAAGAATGGATAAAAAAGACTACTATTGGAATTATTGTTGTAGGGATTGGTTATATGATTCTGGATTGGATTTCAAAGCCCTACTTTTTCTCTAAAAATGGATAAAAAAGACTACTATTGGAATTATTGTTATAGGGATTGGTTGTATGATTCTGGATTGGATTTCAAAGCCCTACTTTTCTCTAAAAATGGATAAAAAAGACTGCTATTGGAATTATTGTTGTAGGGATTGGTTGTATGATTCTGGATTGGATTTCAAAGCCCTACTTTTTGTATAAAAAAATTATAGTGGGGAAAAATTCCCCACTAATTTTTTAGTATTTAATGCAACATAACAAAAAGAAATTACCATTATCTGTAAAATAAATAGTACTACTTGTACTATTTATTTTTAATTTGAAATTAGAACTTTCTACTACCTTTAACCATCTTAATAAATGCATACCATTGAAGCTTGCTTCTGCATTGTCTACACTACTTACTTGACCAAAATCAGACGAGCTAAATCCATGTCCAGTATCTTTATTATGCGATACTATTTTCGCTCTATTGTTTTCGCATTGAATCGTTACTTTATCGTTGTTTTCTACCCAAAGAGCTTTTTCAATAAAAGAGGCTAATTCTGGTAAAAAAGTAGACACTTCTTGACAGTTTTCTGCTAGTTTTTGTTTCATTATACTATACCAATCTGGATAGTCAAATTTTGCTAATCCAGTTCTGATTTGCAATCCTGTACTGTCTCTAAATAGTAATTCCTCCCCTACTGCAGCATATTTCCACTCCTTCCCTAGTAAATTAAGTACGCCATAAGGTATCCGAATATCTTTATTTCTGTCTGCTTTATGCCATTCAGCAAAATTCCCAACAAAAAGACGACGAGCATCTGTAGCTACTATATTACCATTATTCACCAAAAAATAATATTCAATGGGTTTACCCAGGGTTTTTTTAGATTTCTGTAAACATTTTATATTTTTCAATCCTCTTATGTCGTTCCAAGTTTCATTTTTAGTTACTTCAAACGTCTTACATTCTTCATCTTTGTTTTGAGACATGGAATAAATAAATTCCTTATTAAAAGATTGAACAACCATTAATTTTTCTTCTACCAATATTCCTTTTTCTTCTTTGCTTTTCGTTATTATAGTTATGGTGTCTGTTTTGCTATGCTTTTTTAGAATAGTAAGAATATTATTTGGAAAGCATATATCTGGTAAATTAATGACAATACTTAAATAATACATTTGATCTAAAATCAAAATTCTTCGTAAATAGCCATTTTCAATAAACAGATTAGAAGTAGTATCATTGCTGCCCATACTGCCTAATTTAGTTAAAAAACTCCCTACTGTGATTTGTTGTAACATGGTTTGGTTTGGTATTAATTGTTAATAATTTGATTAAAAAAGATTACTGTTTACTTGATTTTGTGATTGGGTGGGGTTTCCTCCCAAATAATTTTATTGCTTATAAATATAATAACCGTTTATATATCCTTCTTCTTCATCTACTGCCAAGTACTGCGCTCTGCTGGAATTTATTAACTCATCTTTAATAAAAAGAGTATAGTTAAAATAAGACTGAAGATTTATAGGTATTTGTGGAGTTATTAGTTCGTCTATATAATTCTCTATTGCCTCTAGATGCAATTCTTCTGCTTGGTTATCATTTACTACTAAATAGGTGTCTTTTCCGTGATAGTATTCACATTCATCATTTTTAGATTGCGTTATATTTTCTATATCTTCTGTCAAATATTTTGCTAATGCTTCCACTTTTTTTAATTGTTCATCTGTCATGAAAGACTTTTCTAAATTATTGCTCATGATTAGTTAGTTTATAGATATGCTTTATTGCTTATCTTCTACAAATATACTACAAAGTTTAGTATATAACTATTTGATTATCAAACTTTTTAACCCACAAGCCCAAAAAAAATTATTACCATTTAGTAATATAATTAAAAAATATACCGCTAAAAAAAGAGGAGTATCGCTACTCCTCTTTTATCATTACAAATAAATATCCCACCGATTCAGGTTCGTAAACTTGATTCGGTGGGATATTTAAAACCTTAAAATAGTTTTTTATTAGTCAAAGTAGATCTTCTTGATGTAAGTATAGGCTTTTGCCTATACTTACATGGAGCTACATACCTAATGACTTTTTGTTACTTACTTTTGGGATATTAAAAATTTTATTTTCTAATCTAGTATCCAATATTTGCTTAAAAATAGCTTGGTATTCAGATTGATTCGCACTTGGGTTCTTCACAATAGCTTTATCTCCATACAAAGCTACTCTGGAAGCAACCCACATATTCGCTAGATCCGTAGGGTTCATTTTTAATTCTGCATACACATCTTTTTTATCTACCACTAACATAGTCTTATTCACTACTTCCGAATAAGCAATAGTAGTAATAGGAAGCTGGTTTTTTATGGATTGTAAAATATCTGCTTTCAATGGCGATATTCCAATACGTAAGCCATTGTCTAGTTGTATTGTTTTGGCATCCATTCCTACAATAGCTCTATTATGCAAGTACCGCATGAATTTTTCAGAAGCTAGATAAGTAATAGAAGGATCTATTTTAGCACAATCCTGTATGCATGTTCCTTTCTCAAAATCGTATTCTCTATGATTCTTCATTAAAGTTAAAGAATCATTAAAGTCCTTCATTCGCTCTATTGGAACTAATCTTTCTAATGGATTAGTGTAGCTTGCCTGCAGCACAGATTCTACCTTCTCCCAATGAAGAATACTGTTAGTAAAAAGCACATCTATACCTTTGGCAGTAACGGTTGTATCTAGATTAATAATATTGCGTAACTGTTCTACTATTTTATTTATATTTTCTGTATTCCCTTCCAAACTCAAACCACCTAATTTAGATTTACCATTCCCTTCTCCCACTATTTTTGCAGTATATTTTACTGCACTGTTTTTTTCTAAATTTAGGGATTCTTTCAGATTTATTCCCATTCTTATCCCAGCTGGGTCATTATCAAATGCAATTTGGATAATCGCAGATGGATAGTCTAAAGCAAATTGTTTTAACTGGTTAATTTGTTCATAAGAAGGTTGCCCTAGTGTAGCGATATACTTGGTAGTATCTATATTATCTTGTAATGGATACAACTCTTTGTAAGACATTGCATCTTCCCATGATTCAAAAATTATTATTTTTTTTACGTCGATAGGCGTAGGGCTTTGTACAAAACCTGCTTTGCTACCATACGTTCTTTTCAAGGATTTATTTCCTCCATCTTCCCCTATGATACCTGCATTCCTAATATGAAATCCGATTTCTTTTCCTGCTGTATTGGTGATTTTATATACCGTATTCGTGTATTCTGTTTCCTTTAAATCTAAATAGTTTTGCTGGATACTAGGGATAAATAACGGATCATTAACCGTGGCAGCGCTAATATTTTTATACTCTAAAAAACTGCCTTCGTACACGAATGGTTCCATACTATTTTGTAATCTGAGTTGAAAATCAGATATTATAATCTCTTTTGGGGGTGGAGCGGATAGTGGCAAAGATGAGCTAAATAATTGTGTATTTATTCCTGCTACCTCATCGCGTAAGTATTTCCTTATCTGTCCTATATTACTCCCTTTCATGACATATTTTTGTACGTAATCTACGATAGAGCCTGTTTCACTTTTGGAAATATAATTATACCTATGGTATTCCTCTGAACGATAAATTATAAGTAAATCATCGTACCTATCTCTTAATCTACAATCATAAGGACTGTAATCCCTATCTTTTGTACAACTGCATTTATCTAATAAAAAATCAACTAACGATATATCTTTCTTGAATGTATCTAATTCCTCTTTGCTATTTTCCGATCCCATTATCCAATAAATAGTTTAATTAATTTATAAACAGAATAAGATAGTAATAAACAAAAAACGATGAATACCCAATTTGCCTGCTGCTTGGTGAGTTGTATATCCTCTTCTTTTTTTTCTTTGGTTTGGAGGTTTTCTTTAGTTTCCACTGTCTCTCCTAAAAATGGAAATAATATTTTTATTAATTTAAACATAAATAAGGGGATTAATCTAAATTAAAATGGCATATCATCAGATTCATATTCTTCTTCGTCCTCATATTCTTCTTCTATTAATTCATATTCTTCTTGGTTTACTATCAATCTATCTTTTACTACCATATCTATTGATTTGTAGATAGAAGTTACTTGTTCTAATAACATTTCTACGCTTTCTACTTGTAATTCCTCCCTCACAACCCATTCTATATCTTTATCAATAAAATTTAACATAAAATAAACTAAAGAACGTAATTTAGGAATGTCGTATTTATCTACAACAACAATACTATTATTATTTGAATTTATAACTACAAATCCATCAGAAATAAAATCAGAATCCAATCCATCGACACCTCCATCACCATAGAGTAATTCTATCGTATTGCCCTTTTCATTTGCTGTATAAATAGTGCATTTCACATACGTCTGGTAGTAACAAATATATTGCAAGATGTACAACCAATCCATATAATTACTCTTTTCTATTACAAACTGTATAACATTAATTGGTGGTAATCTACCATCTGATTCTTTTATTACTGCTTGGTCATAAAATGACTTTAATTGTGTATAAGTAGAAATAGTAGGTAAAAATGGCAAAAACAAGCAACTAGATCTAACATAATGACTACAACCTTCTTGTGACAACCCTTTTTCTACTATTTTTAAATAATTGGTAAGTGAGAAACAAACAATTCTTGATTCTGTAGTATCTACTTCTTTATTAAATATATAATACGTATTATAATTAGTATTTAATGCCCAAGATTTGCCTGCTGTATGGATAGATTCATAATAGTATTGAGGAACTCCTGATCCTTCCATCTCTAAAACTAAAGCATCTTTGTCTAATTGGTAAAGAAATTTATTACCAAAACCTATATCACTTAATATAGCAGTATGTTTTTTTATACGACCTTTCTTCAAAGCAGAAGAAATAGACGAAAAACGGCATATTTTGGTTCGTAAAAGAGTTTCTTCTGTTATGTCTTCTAATTCATATTCTAGTCCGCTAATATCTGATTTATCTACTTCTTTCTTAAAGCATATAAAGTCTAATGGATTAGATACATTCACTAGCTTCATTTCAGAAATATAGTCTTTTGTATCGAAACTCATACCCATATTACAGACATATAAAACATCTTTACCTTCATTCTTATACTGATAAATTTCTTCGCTATATCTTCTCCAAAGAACATAGTTATCCATTAAGGTGGAATGATAACCTAAATAAGTTAATAGTTTTAGTGTATTCATTAAAGATGGGTGTAGGCTAATTAAAACCCTTTGATTTTTTTATGAAATTACCGTCTGTATCTTCTTCATTTGTCCCTGTTTTGGAAGATGTATTAAAACGAAAGTTAATTTTAGGACTATCTTTACTTCTATCTGATGCTATATTAAAATGAACATCTAACAAATTAGGATTATCTTTTTTGAATTCTTGTAGTATATTTTCCTTATCCAATGACGACAAGAAAATTCCTTCTTTTTGCAATTGCTTAAAAAAATCAACCACAAAATCAGAATTTATATCACTTTTACATTCTAGGATTTGTTTTACAAAATTATCTAATTGATGGTTCTGTAAATAATAAATAAGAACATCTTTACTAGATACAGTAGAATGTTTTTCTGACTTACTTTTTTGCTGCATTTTATCTAAAAATATTTTCTTTTTAGCGTCTAGCTTACCTTTATTTATGATTCCTAATAATTTTTTAGCAGAGTACATCTTATCTACTTCTGAACCCTTAATAGCTATTTTATCTCGCTCAAACGATATGCCAACTAAATCATTATTCGAATCTTTTTTTATAGTAGTATTAATTCCTTTTGTAGATAAATAAGTCATTAATTCTTCTATAGATTTAATACTAGGAAGTACACTTCTTAATAATTCTAATAAGTCTTGCTTTAATAAATCTTTACCATATAGATTGTCTTTGTTTATATCTCCCGCTTTTCTCTTGCCTTGTTCTGTACTCGTCAAACCATATTTTTTTGCTAACTTCTGACTAATTTCTTTACTACGGAGTTGAGATTTGTAGTCATTTATCATCTTTCCTTTGTAATTAACTTTATTCAATACAATATGAATGTGCGGATGAGCAGTGTCATTATGTCTTACTATTGCAAACTGTGTATCCGTCATTTTCATTTCTTGTAAATATTCAAAAGCTATTTCTTTTAATAAATCATTACTCAATTTTTCGGTATCTTTCTCATGAAAAGATAAAGCTATATGTATTACTTTATCTGCTTTAGCTGAATTAATATCTGCCTGTCTCTTAAAATCTATTGATATAGATTTATAGTTACTCTCTCTAATTCCTTCTACAAATAATAATTCCGCTTTTTTATCTATCTGTTCACCTATATGTCCCTCGAAAAGATAACTTATTAAACCTTTAAAAGATTTTGCTATCAAAACTTTTCCATACATAATCTAAATTTTATCTAAAAACAAATCTAAATTTTTTAGTATAACTTCTATATTTGAAATTCTTGCATCTAATAATCCATGTCCATGTATTCTTTTTGTAAGCTGATTCAAATTATTAGAAACTGTTCCACAAACTCGTATTGCTTTTATATCTTCAGCTGTTAATCTTTCTATTATATATCCATGATGAATTAAGTCAGATATTACTTCGCTTCTATTTTTTCCTGTAGATTCTGATAACAACAAAAGTTTCTTGGATAAAAGTGGATCTAATGTAACAGTATGTTTTATATGTTTTTTTGATAACTCTTTACAAGGGCGTGCCATAATTATTTATAATAATGTTTGTTTTTTGTTTAACTTAATTTAGTGTATTAATTATATCAGCTTGCGTATAATTCAAGTAAAAAAATAGCTTGCGTATAATTTTTTAGTTTTTGCCTTACAAAAACCCAACTTGCCCATATTAGAGCGTTAGCTTTCAGAAACTGTCATTCAATTGGTTATTTTATTAAAAGCAAAGATAATGCTAATAAATTGTATTTCAAAATAAATTAAATATAATTTTAATTTATTTTATTCCGTTTACAAACATGAAATGTAAAATTGCTATATTTGCAGAATATATAATTTATAAATTTATGGAAAACAAAAAAAACAATTTAGTTGAACTAAAAAAATTGCAAGAGAAACTAGATTTACAACAAAAAGAATTACTGCAAAAAATCAAAAATGAAGAAGAAAAAGAATTTAGTAAAATCGTAAAAAATATGTTTGGGAATGTTCCTATTTCTAAAATATTACAATTTTCTAAAACAGAAGAAGGAGAAAAAAAATTAATAGAATTAAAAAATTCTATTCAAAATTATACAGAGGGATTATAACTTTTAAATAAGAGAATTAACTAATTCTACAAACTTCCAAAATGTAATTTATTAGTTCAGTAATTCTGTTATTAGATTTCAAATCACCTACGTCTTTTATTTCTTTAGCTAGGTTATATTGTTTTTTGATACTAGAAATAGAAAAATAAATTAATTCGGAATGTTCTAAAATATTTCTATCAGAAAATTTGTTTCCAGTAACATCATCATCATAAAGTATACCAATAGCATCGGTTTTAGTTTTTAATGACTGTAAAAAACTTGTTCTTATTTTTGCAGATTCACTATTAAAACAAATACAGTATATATCGTATTTGTTAAGGTATTTATTTAGAATTAAACAATCTTTCTCACCAGCACAGATAAGTATAAAGTTACAACTATCTGGCAATTGATCGTATCCGAAAACATAGTTACCAGAATTTCTTGCATAAGACGTACTGGAAGAAATAGCAGATACTCTTTTTATTTTTACATTTTTACCAGCAATAAAAGTAAATGCAATATCTTTTTCGTTGAAGTAAGTGTATTTGTTTTCTACTACGGTTGGTGTATTCTCTTTGGATAAAGAAACATATTTAAGAGGAAGTACTTTGTATAAATTTAGATATTCTTCGTCTATTCCATATTGTTTCCAATAGTGAATAAATGAATCCCATAAATTTTTATCTTCTTTGGTAGCTAGTTTACAATTCCATAATGTATTTACTTCATGGGATTGATTAGGTAAAAATGGTATTTCTATATTCTTAACATCTTCTATGGTGTAAGATGTGTATTTAATAGGATAAGTAGTATTATTATTTTTATTATAATAACCTAAATCTTGACTAGTCAGCTCTGCAAAAATGGAGCAACAAGCAAGTAAATCATTCCTATTAGAAAGATTCAAACTATGCTTATAAGCAATCACATTTAGTATATCACTACTATTCAAATATCCTGTCTTGCCTGAAAAATTTTGAAGAACATATTTATTTCTGCTATTGCGATGGAGTATCAGCCCTCCACTTTCTACAAATTTGTATCCGTTCCTGTAAGGAATGGGAGTTTCTTGCATCAAAGCTAAAAAATGAGATACATCCGTATTGGATTTTATCTTCTCAAAGTCTATTTCAAAATAGTAAGGTATATTCATACTAAAATCAGAGTTTAGAAAGTTTGTGGATTTTCAATTATTTGGGCTTGGTTGATACATTCTAAAAGAGGTTTATAATATTTTTCTACAATATCTCCTGATGCGTAAAATTTATTTTCATATTTAAAATTCCCATCTATGTATTTTATTTGTTTTTCTACCCCTTTATTGTCCATATAACACAATAAAGCAAGGTATTCATTCCATTGTTTCGGGTATTTTTTTTCTAGGTATCCTAAAATAGTTTTATAAACAATAACTGACTTTTCGTAAGTCATCGTATTATACTTATGCTCTAAACATAAATTTATTAATTGTGGTTGGGTAGATGTCTTTTTCATTATACTTTGTAAATATATCCATAATAAGTATATAATTCTTTCATCTATAACAAAACCAGAATACTTGTATACCTGTTTTTGGTCATTCTCCTTAAATAATTTTTTACCATCTAATAAATGACCGTTAGTAATGTTTTGAGTTGGCAAACACATACACAATAAAAAAGGAAAATATAACTTTTGAAGATTCATATTAATTCTAACTTTATTAAGAGCAATTTCAATGTCTCTGACTTCTTGTCTCAAGTCTGGATTAGCTAATAAAAGAGAGGATTGATTTTGGGATTGTTGAAAAGCTTTTGTAAGGTATACACAAAGATTACTACTTTTGACTTTTTGCTGCTTGTACTGTTCTACTACTCGAATTATTACATTTTTTATTGTGTCTTGGGATAAGTTATATTGTTTTACTCCTAGATAAATAACTGTTTCTAATTCCAAAAAATAATTTTCTTCTAAACCTAAAACTATGAAAGGAGTAGTTTGTCGTACTGCAAACATTTGCACCTCTATATCAATCATATCTATTGCTGTGGCTTGCTGCTGGATAGCTGCTGTTGGTACTTCTTCGTAAGCCGTGTATTCTGCGTCTTGTTTGGCTTTTATTTCTGCGTCTTGTTTTTCGTACATCTCTTTCCTATCTACTACTCGGGTATAATCTACTGTAAAGCTTATTTCCGCAGGGTTATTCTTCTTAGTACGGCTTATTTCGTATTCAAAATATACATCGGACTTTGTGTTTATTTCTTTCTGTACTGGGTTTAGAATCCTCTTTTTTAAGTCTTTTACATTATCAAATTTTTCTTTCCCATCAATAACATTTACTATGCCTATATTTTTTTTGAATTCTGAAAGGTATATTTTGAATGTTCCTGTTTTATTAGGTAAAAATTTATAGGCTTGACGTTTTAATATTTCATAGATAATGGAACTATACACACTGCCGTTAGATAGCTCGTATAAGATTCTATAATTCAATGTAGTATATTTTTTAGACAACGATTGTATGTACTTAAAGAAATCTAGGTATACTCTAATTTTCACTTTTCCATCTCTTAATTCACAATCTGGAAATACAGTAATAGTTCTGTAATGATGAATACTCTCACTAAATTCAAAAGAATAATTATTTATCCGCTTTAACGAAGTTTTGATTAAGTCCAAATTTAATCCTCCAATACTTGGAAGTCCTAAAACAACATTAGCGAAACCATACACACTATCTTCGTACAAGGTAAATACGTATGAGTTTTTTATTTGTTCAAGATTTCTTCCATCCACTGTAAAGTTACTTTCTTGGAGTGCTGCTAATACATGCGTCAATAATTTATATTGTACATTATCGAACATAAAATTGCTACCTATCATATCATTTCCTTTCTTGATAAAAAAATCGTCATCAGGAGACGTTAAAGGTAAAAATCTATAGGTGGATTTGGGAGATTCATTAATTACTTTATTATGATAAAGTGCTGTTTGTTCACTATCACTGATTCTGTATCCCATCTTTTCTTTCCAATAAGAATACTTTAACCTTTCTTCTTGGGATAGTTGGATTCTC
The DNA here is from genome assembly GCA_043765495.1 of Bacteroidia bacterium. Classification (GTDB taxonomy): domain Bacteria; phylum Bacteroidota; class Bacteroidia; order JAYUJA01; family JAYUJA01; genus JAYUJA01. The sequence goes on along the minus strand of JAYUJA010000157.1, from coordinate 5,788 downwards.
TTCTTAACTAAACCTCTAATACGATGGTACTCTTTCAGCTCATCTGCTGTTAGGTTATCCGTTCTTTTCTTCATATTTTTTCTTATTTATTGCATTTATTTTTTAATGGAATATTGTCCCTAAATTTGATAATTTATTATTAAACAATTAGTTAATAATAAATTTTACTTGTTATTTTTTATTTTACTCAGTAAATTTAGTTTTTTTATATGGAGTTTTGTTGCAGAACCTATGGAGTTTTCTCCCCAAATATTTCTTATAATGTTTATTATAAATAAGATGTGAATAATCGTATTTAATAGAAAATAGTATTTATAGTGTTATTTGTATTGTTTTTGTTCTTTCATTCAACATATTTATAGTTGTTTTGGTCTGCAAATATAGTAATTTTTGAAATATAAATGGAATATTGTCCCCAAATATAAAAAACAAAGAAAATTTAGTATTTTGTGATGATTTTGTCCCCAAATATATGGAGTTTTGTCCCCAAATATATGGAGTAAAGTCCCTAAATTAAAAATGGCGACAATATTCCATTACTTCTAAATAATTGATTATAAAACCTTTGCGGAAATTGCCTCATGTGCGCCTGCTTCCATTTTCAAAAGAATTTTAAAGTAAATAAACCTTTTGATGATGATGATGATTTTTTTACATTTAAAAGTTTTTTACGCTTCGCGTTAAAAAAAATAAAAAGGTTGTAATTTTTTTTGGAATTTTTTAGTTTTTGGTAAATGGAGATGCTATACCAACACATAAATACCCAAAAATAGCATTTTTTTAACGAATAAGCGGTACTAAAACTGTTTTACCTGTACTTAATTGGTTCGGTAGTTTTTAGTGGATTTTGAGCGATTTTTGGAGCTATTGCACAGAAAATTTGTATTGAAGTCCTGTTGGAGTAGATCAAGAGTGAAAAGAATATCCAGTTCTGGTAAATGGAGATGTTGTACCAACACATAAACACTCAAAATGGCGGTTTTTTTGACGAATAAGGTGCAATAAAACTAATTTACCTGTACTTAATTGTTTTGGTAGTTTTTAATTGATTTTGAGCGATTTTTGGAAATGTTCTGTAAAAATAGCCACTTTGTAACAGTGGCTATGGATAATTACCTACTAATTCCTCGCTTTTTTTGAAGCGATTTTGTTACTTTTAACGTAATTTTTAGGGTTAATTTTTAAAGAATTTGATAGCAGTATTTTCTAATTTTAAGTAGTAATATCCACTAGCTAAACTACTAACAGAATATATATTTTCACCTGCTGGAATAGTAATTTTCTGTACGAATTTTCCTTCTATTGTGTACATTCCTCCTGATAAAATATCCAAGGAGTTATTACGAATACATAAATCATCTGTGGTAGTAGAAGAACATAATTGTAAGATAGAAACACTAGGAGTTTTTTGTTGTATGGCTAGGTTATTGTTACCATAACCATTTACTTTTACGTTGGTGTAAAAAGTATCTATACACCCATTTACAGTAGTAATAATAACAGAAGCACGGTAGGTAGTATCGGTCGTTATTCGCAACGGTGGAGTGTATCTATAAGTAGGAGAAGTTAGAGTACTGTTATAGTAATTATTGCCCATATCCCACTGGTAAGATACGATATTATCATCGCTTGTTTTAACAAATTTAAAACGAAGGTGTTCGTTGAAATTATAGTGATTTCTTTCCAGCGAATCTGCTCCTTTTACAAGAATAGTTCCTTCTATTTTATCTACTAAAAAAGTACCAACAGTAGCATCTGATTTACAACCGTAGACATCGGTAGCAGTTACATAAATAGAAGTATCAGCTACTGCAAGAATAATGGTAGAATTACCTACTCCAAACAAGTTATTGCCTAAATTAGCATTCGTATACCACTGGTACGTGTAATCTATGTTTGGCTGGCTTACCTGTATAGGTACTGGAAAACCGTAACAAGAAATAGGATTAAAAGCAGCTAATATAGGATTTGATACAGGCGGTTTGCGTATAAATTGCTTGCTTTGTCGGTTGATGCAACCCTTATCTACATACGTATACGTAGCAGAATACGTAGCTGGGGATAAAGTATTCCAATACACTTCTTGGCGATTGTTGATGCTATAATTACCGTTTGGCTGCCAAGTACCATTTGGGTATAAAGTAAAATCATTTAACCGTAAAACCGTATCGTTATAACAGTAAATACTATCTAAAAACACGTTTACAATAGGGTGTATGGCATTATTTAACGAAACTATCAAGGACTTATTGGTTATACAAGCAAAGTCAGGACTGGTATATTGGTAGGTTACTGTATTGTAATTAGTAGCAGGAGCTATTACATCAAATATGCCATTATTTTGGTAATTTCCTGACCAAGTGCCACCATTATAATTGACTATATAGCTACTCAAATCTGTTACTCCTTGACCTATTGCAGACTGGCGGCATAGCTCTATCGTATCTGCATGTACATTCCAAAGAGACTTGTATAAAATACTATCCGAAGGTAAAGCTGCTTGGGTGTAAATAGTAGCACTAACAGTATCACTAATGCAGTCGTAAGCATCTATATAGTAAGTTTGTAAAATGGTAGTATCGCTTACATTTTGAGTATATAAGCCACCCGTAGTATGCAAAGTATCCACTAACCAATGGTATATAGCTAACGAAGTAGCTCCACTACTGCTGGCTGTGATAGCTGTTTGCTCGCATACTTTCGTATCCGTAGTAATAATAGGAGAAGCTAACGCCTCTTTTCGTACAAAGTTTTTACGCTGCTGGGTGATGCAACCTCTATCTGCATAGGTATATTTTGCAGCAAATGAGCCTACTGAAATGTTTGGTAAATAAATTCTATCCATAGAATCTATGGTGTAACTACTCAATGCTTGCCAAGTACCGCCTGCATATAAAGTATAATTTGGAAGATTTACCCATTTTTCAGTATAACAATAAACACTGTCTGAAAACAAGTTTACGATAGGATTTATTGGCGTATTCAAGGTTACTGTGATAGGTTTTACAGTAGTACAAGCATATTCAGGACTGGTATACGTGTAATTCACCGTAGCATAACTAGGAATAGGTAAACTAGGATCAAATAAACCATTGGTTTGGTAGAATCCAGACCATACACCACCTGTATAATTAGCTAAATAAGTACCTAATTGATTACTTCCTTGCCCTGTACCAATTTGGCGGCAAAGCTGGATAGTATCGTCTTTTACATTCCAAGAAGGAGTCAAGAATATACTATCTGCTGGCAAAGGAATTTGCGTATAAATAGTGTCTTTTGCTTCGGTACTTTTACAACCTAACGTGTTAGTATAAGAGAGAGTAACAATACTAGTATCTGCTACTGCTTGTACCCAATTACTGCCTGTATTCGTTCCTAAAATAGTACTAGGGTTGTGTAAGTTACTGTATTTCCACGTATAATTTACTGGATTCGTATACGGCTGGGAAGTGGTGCTTAATGCGGCTAAACAATAGGCATTGGATTGGCTACAAATAGTATTATCCGCAATAGTAACAACAGGAGCAGTAGGAACATTCAAACGTCTAAATGTAATATCTTCGTTGTAATAACAGCTATTATCGTCCCACATGTATTTTACATGGTAGAGCGTACCTTCGGGAAGATTTGCAGGAACTAGGTAAGGGTTTTTGGTAGCTCGGAAAGTAAAATTAGGAAAATATATAAACAAAGAATCAAATGCTGTACCATAAAAGTGCTGCTGCCGTATTAATCCCATACCATTTTGGTAATGAAAAGAAAGGGCATTATTTACAAGCACTGTATTCATAAATAGAGTGTCTTGGATACTTACTTCTTTACAGAAAACAGTATCTATAAGGCTTCTATCTACTACCGATGCTTTTCGCTTTTGTACCTGTATCGCTATATCTTTTACTTGGGGGCAAGATCCAGCACTTTTTTCATAATGGAGTACATAAAAGCGAGACGCTTCTGTACTTGCTAATGGTATTTGTGATAGTATATTATTCGTAGTATTGGTATTAAGAATAGCAAAATTATTATTAAACTCACCATTTGGCAAAGTCCAAGTACCACCAGCTGGCAAGGTTAAACTATCTAAATCAATGGGTATTTCATTACTACAAATATAATAAGTAGGTATATTAGTACCATTATAAGGATAAGTAGAACTAGGTTTTATATGCTTGCTTTCTAGAAAACTATTATTCATATCCAAATCAGGTACAGTAGTACGATTGATAATAGTACTGGTAGTATAAGGCAAACTAGGGTCACTAATGCGAGTATTATCAAACTCCATAATAGCTTCAATAGTAGCACTCACTGCACCACCAGCAGGAATGGTATAGGTAGCAGCCGAACCATTGGCTTGCAATACACCATTGACCTTAAAACCTCGTACATACCTATACGATTGTGATTTGTAGCCTACTTTGTAGGCTTCTTGTGCATCTAGTAAGTTTAATAAAGATACTTCTGTTCCTGCACAATAGTTATACGATGCTTGTGTAAAATGTGGTGGCTTAATGTACCTTACGGGAATGGTATTGTATTCTATATCTCGTTTATAAACTTGGAAATCATCTGTTTCTTTTCGAATCCAACAAGGATCACCACCACAACGGAATGGATAAAAAGTACTTTCACACGTGCCTTGATAAACTAAATCTACTTCTTTTCTTACCATTTTCAATTCATACTCAATAGGAGAAAATGCAATGGTATAAGAATTTCCCTGATGCTCAAACCCATCATAAGAATCATTATTATTATAAAGCAAATTTCCACCTTGGTACAAATCAGCAAAATAGCCATATATATTATGATAATTGCTATTCCAGTGCTGACTAGCAGGAGTCTGTGGCATATTAGCTTTGCTGTGTGACAAAGGTAGATTATTTACATACCAAGTACTACGACAATTTCCTTCGTTTGAATTTTCTATTATTGTATTTTCTATTTGCCATCCCACTTTTTCTACACCTATCTTAATAGGATTGTAGGTACTAGTATCTATGCCATACATCACGGTTTTATAGTTGAGGTAATAAGCATGGTTTGGGTCATTTACGTTGTAGTATTGCCAATTTACTGTTTGTGCTCTGGAATAAAAAGATATTCCAATACAAATAGTTAGTAATAAGTTTTTCATATTAATTTCTTAATTTTATATTTATAATTCTGCTGGTTTCTGCATTCATCTTATCTTTTGCTATGATTTTTATTTTTCTATAGCCTGGATCATCATGACTAGTATCTCCGCTACAAGCTAATAATACTCTAAAATACAGTTTAGTAGATTCTGTTACAGTTTGCGTTACTGCTGGACGGTTAAAATACTGGGTGTCTCCATCTGCAATTAAGATATTAGCAGACTGTGTATTTCCACAATGCCAAGCACTTAAATCATTGAACCCTTTATAATTCAACGTTCTGTATTCTGCTATCATAGATCCTTCTAACGGGACTATTTGATACGTAACCTCGTCGTTTCTCTTTTTAGATCCAAAATCTGCATCGCTTATATCAATTAAATAAGCAGTAGATATAGAATAATCCCTATGTAATATTGCAGTATCTGTTTCGCTTATAATAGTCTGATAAGTAGTTTCATGAAGTCCTTCTTCATAAGTGGAATACACCTTAATAGTAGGTGCTTGGTTGGTGCATTCTTTTCTGCAAGCGATGATAGTTACAGCTGCGATAGCTGCTAATAAGCTTAATTTCTTCATTTTTGTTGAAAAATAAAATAGTGAATAAAGGATAATTGATTGTTTGTTATTTGCATAAATACAAATAACAA
>JAYUJA010000156.1:0-1703 GCA_043765495.1 Bacteroidia bacterium | reverse complement strand
ATTCGCTTTGAATATAAATCGCAAAACTTTAAAGCTTGGCTATATTTAGCTGCAACTTTAATCAATTTAAGAACAAAAATCAACTAAACAAGTCCAATCACAAAAACTTCTGAATTGTAATTTATCTTTTTCATTGGATACATTATTTTTGTAATTCGTCTCTTACTTCCATCAGTGCAAAACCTAATAAATTCAGCCCTTGCCATTTTTGTGGATTAGTAGCATCGCTATGGTCGCGTGCCATACCAATACCCCAAATAGCATCTACTGGGCTTGCTTCTACTATGATTCTTGCATTGGTATGTAATAAAAGCTTTTTTAAGCTTTCGTTTTGGCTAAATTTCAACAATTTATCTTTTTTAACAATAGTAAATCTATTTTGTAACCAAATCTCATCATCGTAGTTTTTTATAGCTCGCCTTAATTTTTTTACTTCTGCTGGAGATTTTGCGTTTAAAATTTGGTCTAAAATTTCATAGTCATGGAATAATTTCGCTTTTTTTGCCATCATCCAGTGTTCAGTAGTTTTGTACTCCACTCCGTCTTCCATGAATGGACTTAACCACCACTGACTAAAGCAAGTCTTGGAAATACTTCCATCTCTTGATGGTTGGTGCCCCCAAAAAAATAAAAATTTGCTTTCAGAAGGTATATTTTCGATAGAATAGTTCATAATATATCTTTTACACTTATTTGGGTTAAACAATCATGACTTAATTCTTTGCATGAATTAGTGGTAAAAATATGGCTAAAACAGCTTGACAATTCTTCGAAGCCTTTACTAAATATTCCGTGTGTGACTGCCAAATATAACTTGCCTGCATTTTTTTTTTCAATTCTTGTGCCAAGCCGATGAATGTAGCTCCACCATCGCATATGTCGTCTACTATCAAGCAGTCTGCGCCATGCAAGTCATCGGTATATACTTTAAATCCTACTAATTTTCCTGTTTTTACATCTCTACTTTTACTACATTCTACCACTTCTACACCACCCAAAAATGCTGAAACTTTGTATATTTTTTTCAATGCTCCGCCATCTGGTGAAATTAATGCTATGTTTTTGCTAATTTTATCTACTACTTTTAGAATAAACTTATGGTTAGAAACTGCCGTACAATTATTTAATAAAGCGGGTGTAACTTCGGAATGTGCGTCCAGAACCGTTACTTTTAAAAAACCTAAAGCGTTGATAATATCCGTATATACTTTTACAGAAAGAGGTTCGCCTGCTACCATCACACGATCTTGGCGTGCAGCTGGAAAGTAGGGAATCACTAAATTCAAAATTTTAGCATCCATTCTTTTTAATGCATCTACTGCTACGCAGAGTAAGCCCAAGTCGTTGAAGGAATTTAGGCGATGTGTAACCGTGATAGCCCCTATATCCGCAGATAAAGGAGCTATTTTAATATGTGGTTCACCACCTGAAAAGATGAAGGATTGGAATTCTATTTCTTTACCATCTACTGGCTTGAAATTTTTGTCTAAATGAAGTACCATAATACGTTATTTGTGTAAATATTACGCAAAGATAAATAAAAAAATTAATATCCAACTATTTTGTGTAGATATTACGTAATGCACTGAATTTAAAATATATTTCTACTCTACCCGATAAAAAATATTTCTAAAAAAAGAAAAGCTAACCGAACAGTGTGCAACGGTTTTAAAAACCACATTTAAAGCAATATCAGCAAGGAT
>JAYUJA010000155.1:0-1705 GCA_043765495.1 Bacteroidia bacterium | reverse complement strand
TTGCAGAATTAGATAAGTGGATACAAAAATTTGAAACAATCATGGAAATTAAAACAATTGATTATAAACATAGTACAAAAATCATCGGGTAGAGTAGGCAAAGATACAAAAAAAGCCGCCTTTTAAAGCGGCTGACTATTATTATTTATTGCATGGTAATAGTAGACTTGCCTATCTGCAATCCGTCTCCATATACTTCTACGGTATAGTTTCCTTTATCGAATTTATTAGCATTTACATACATCATCATACTTTTTTCTTTGTTTTCGTAATATACGGTTTGTTTCGCACTATACGGCATAGAAGCGCCGTCAGCGGTTTGGAAAGTTTGTCCACCATCGGCTAGTAATTTTCCTGTTGGGTCTTTTACTAGGATATAAAAATCTTTGTCTCCTTTATCGCTTATTCTATTCTCACTTACTACGAATCCAATACGAACTTTATCGGCTTTTTTTGCACTGGTAGTTGCTTTTTCTTTATTACCAAATAGTCCACCGTTGGTATTTACTGCTTCTGCGTATATACTGTGAGCGGTAAGCTTTTTAGCATAATCCACGGTAGTAGCAAGCTGTTTGGTAGTAGCTTGTAGGTCTTCTTTATCTTTTATTAGAAGGTTTTTTTCAGTATTTACAGAGTCTATTTTTCTGGATTGATTATCTATTCGTAGGTTTTGGTCGCCTACTTTTGCAGTCAATGCTTCGTTTTCAGTCTTTAATTTTTCAATTTGCTTGATACTTTGGTTGTAATTATTCTGCATCGCACCTAACTGGGATCGCAAAGAGCGTATTTCTGGTGAATTGTCGGATAATCCACGAGATTGAGCAGATGCCAATTGACTTTGCAAAGACATTACTTGCTGTCTTTCCGATTCTAGTTGTTGTTTTATGCCTTCATTTTCACCAGCAATCACTATTAGGCTATCGTAGCCTATTTTTAGCCTGTCTGCTTCGGCTTTGAAGCCATCTTTTTCTTTTATTACTGCTTCTTTTTCAGTAGTAATAATTTCTACTTTCAAACTTGCCGAGAAATATTTATACGCAAAAAAACCTGCCGTACCAGTCAGCAGTACTATCGCTCCTATGAGTATAGGAGTAAGTATACTTTTCTTTTCTTGCTCTTCTTCCTCTTGATAGTTTTCTTGTTCTTCGTTTTCGTAATCAAATTGATCGTCCATAATAAATATATTTTAGAATAAAAAAATTAAAATCCATCATCAAACCATTCTTCTTCTTCCTCTTCATCGTCCAAATCCAAACCTCTAGCTACGAATAACTCGTCTAATTTTACCTTTTTATCTTTTACATCGTCTTCGGTTGGTACGTTATAGGTTTCGGTTACTTCTTCTTCTAGTTCTGGTTCTTCTTCATTGGAAGCGTCGGCAATAGTGTCATCTATGTCCAAATCTTCCTCTATTACCTTTTTAGCAGGCACTTTCTCTTGATTTTTTTTTATTGTATTGGTATCTTTTTTTGCCATAACAAAAGGTACAAAATATTAGGTAGTAGGTTAGTTCGGTTGCAAAAATAACAATTTTTCTAAAAAAACACTATTATATTTATTTTTTTATCTTAACTAGGGCAAACGCACGAGAAATCAGAAAAGGAGGTTAAGAAGTCAATGGACTTGTTTAGTTGATTTTTGTTCTTAAATTGATTAAAGTTGCAGCTAAATATAGCCAAGCTTTAAAGTTTTGCGATTTATATTC
>JAYUJA010000154.1:0-1713 GCA_043765495.1 Bacteroidia bacterium | reverse complement strand
GCTTCGTTGCTAGAAGCTAGTCCGTAGATGTTGCCAGTACTATATAAATTAGAGCATAATGGCGTGAGCAACGTATTCAAGTCCGTGTCGTATATATTGTTATCTGCGGATATAATCAATCGCTCTGCGCTGCATGGGCTAGCTTTGATGGTACATAAACCAAATAAACTTCCGTTTCCTAGTTGTGCGTTTGTATACGAGCGTACTATTTGTTTATTCAGTATAGCAGTGTAGGTAGTATTTAGATTTATTTCTAATAAGCTTTGTAGTCCACTCACATTATCCATTACAGCGGCGTATAGTTTCCCTTGGTAAAATGCTAAATCTCCTAGTACATTGTAGCCAGTATTGCCTATGGGGGTTGCAGTTGGGGTATTTATATTTATTAATCGTAAAGGAGAATTGCCTGTTCCGCCTTCTATCAGTAAGTTATTATTAATAGCTACTAACCCCATTACATTGGCGCTACTGTTCACGGTTATTACTAGGGTAGCTTGCCCGTTGGCAGTATTTATACGGTAGATGTCCCCAGATTGGTTGCAGGCGTACACTTGCCCGTTTGGTGTAATAGCGATGTCACTCGGGCGGAATGGCCCACCGCCTAACTCCATGGCACATACTAGCTGTGGGTTACAGTTGTTGGCATCGGTACGTACTAGGCTACCATCGTTGAAACAGGCATAGAACTCACTTTGTGCTTTCAGTGGTTTGTGGATAGCTACTAGTGCAAGCAAGAAGATAACAAGAAAGGAACTATTTTTTTTCATTTTAATAAGAAGATTGTATGTCAATAGGAATGATAGGAATAGTATTTTTGGGTATTGCTAGGTAATACCAGCCCTCTACACAAGGGATATTTTTTTGTTCTGATGCGGCTAATTTCCCAGTATTAATTTTCCCTTCTAGGCTATATAATTGATAGGATACTGGGGTATTGTTTGTATTATTGAGTGTAATAGCTATGCCATCGTGGTAGTAGTATTGCAGCTTATGCGTCCTATGGATAGTGGATAAGCCAGCTGTAGAATTAGGTGGAAGGGGTATTTCGTATAGTGTGCTACCAGTTCCTGAATATATCTCATCTGTACCCCATATATCTCCATTGTAGAAGGTGATGGCTTCTTTTTGGGTAAAAGAAGTAAAGAAAATAGCGGAATTTGTTTGTTGTAGGAATTTATGGTGTCGTACATTGTTGAATAAAAATAGCTTACTTTGGCTTAATATAGCTGCTTTATTATTCAATACATCTACTGCTGCGCCTGTTACCCAGCCCATGTATATATTTTGAACGTTAGTATTAAACGAATCCAATAGGTGGGCTGCATAGTTGCCAGCTTGGGTAGGTACTGTATACTGGTATAGCTTACCATCGAAGGGATTTGTTCGGTTTTTGGTAAAAATAGAAATAGTATCATGAAATACTAAAATAGCTTCTGCATCAAAATATTTTTTATCGGCGGTAGGTGGGAAGTCGTGCTGATTAGGGTAGTGTAGGCGTATTTTTTGGGCTTGGATAGAGTTGTCGTTATGGGCTACTGGATTGGGTATTTTGTAGATTACTAGGTCTGTCCTATCGTTATCGTTGTTTCCTATATCGGCTATGTACAGGTTGTGGTATTCATCTTTGCTTATATCTTCCCAGTCTACGTTATCGGCATTGGTGATGTGTACGCTTCGCAATAATGTGCCGTTGGTATCTATTAGATAAATATA
>JAYUJA010000153.1:0-4746 GCA_043765495.1 Bacteroidia bacterium | reverse complement strand
TAGCCAAGAAGAATTAGTAAGTGTAGAAGATGCCGCTAAAACAGTAGTAAGAGAAGCACGCGCTACAGCTTGGGAAAACTACGCCAACGATGCAAAGAAAGATATAGCTATGGTGACAGAAATCGTTACCCAATTCGTCGCCCTTTCCTATTACGCTAACGAAATACTAGATATAGTAGAAGATACCAACAAACTAGTAGACCCCTACCGTAAAGATGCTACCATACTAGCAAAAAAAGTACTACGACTAGTAAGACATGAGGATATTCCAGAAAAACAATTATTAGTAGAATGGATAAAAGATATGGAAGAAGTGAATTATGATAAATATAATTCCTACCTCCATGCAGAAGGAGAAAATAGTGCTATGAACGTAAAAGGTATAGCACCTACGTATAATGCAGATGCACCACTAGTAGACGGTAGAATCATCATAAAAGAAAACTGGGATATACTACTAGCCAGAGACCCGCGTATCGTGACTTTCGGCGAGGATACAGGATTCATCGGTGGTGTAAACCAAACCTTGGAAGGTATGCAGAAAAAATATGGCGATTTACGTGTAATGGATACAGGCATTAGAGAAAATACCATCATAGGGCAAGCCATAGGGCTAGCATTAAGAGGACTACGACCAGTAGCCGAAATACAATACCTAGACTACCTACTATACGGGCTACAACCATTAAGCGACGATGCTGCCACTACCCACTACCGTACCAAAGGAATGCAAAAATGCCCGTTATTGATAGTAACACGTGGCCATAGACTAGAAGGGATATTCCACTCTGGATCACCAATGGCAGTAGTGATTAACGCATTAAGAGGCATGCACATCTGCGTACCAAGAGATATGACACAAGCAGCAGGATTCTACAACACACTACTATCCGCCGACGACCCAGGTATGATAATAGAATGCCTGAACGGCTACCGTGTAAAAGAACGTATGCCAAACAATGTAGGAGAGTATAAAATAGAACTAGGTATCCCCGAAATACTAAAAAAAGGAAGCGATATCACCGTAGTCACGTATGGCTCATGCGTACGTATAGTACAGGAAGCAGCCGCAGAATTACAAGCAATAGGCATATCCATAGAGCTGATAGATGTACAAACTCTATTGCCTTTTGATAAACACAAAAGCATCGTAGAATCCATCAAAAAAACAAATAAACTACTCGTAATAGACGAAGATGTACCAGGTGGTGCTTCTGCTTTTATACTGGATAGAATACTCAACGAACAAGGAGCATTTGCGTACCTAGAAGTAGCACCACAAACCCTTTCGGCTAAAGCACACCGCCCACCTTATGGCACCGATGGAGACTACTACACCAAGCCTAATGCCGAAACTATATTCGATACCATCTATACCATGATGAACGAAATCACCCCAGAAGAGTTTCCTACTTTATATTAGAAATTACACACATGAGTATATTTAATTCTAGTATAGACAGATGGGTGCAAGGTATTGTATTCTCGATAGGCATTGTAATGATTCTAGCTTTGAAATTTTGCTCTGACGAGGAGGGTAGCAAAGACGATATTATCAACGAAGAAAATATAGTATACGAAGATAATACCGCTACTATCCAAACGAAATTTTCGGTATCCTATTATGATAATATCTATAACAAAAGCATTTTGACAACCTCCCATTATATTTATAATAATGGGGTTTGTGTCTCTTTGCTGCAATACAACGATACCATACCAGAACTAGGGGTTACGGATACTACTGACGTATATAATGCTAAAAAACGATTATACGACTTTTTTATTACGGTTAATTAATCTATTAGAAATAAAAAACTTATGTCTTTGTTTAATAATGATATATATAAATGGATTCAAGCTATGACATTTGTATCGTTTGGGTTAATCATTGGGTCAATATACTTTTTTTCGGATAGTCAAGAAATAGCCGATAGTAAGCTCGATATAATTAGTGAAGAGGAACTACAATACGAAGACAATACCGCCAATATCCAAACAAAATTTTCGGTATATTATTTAGATAGCACTACAAGCATACTTACTACTACCCATTTTATATGTACAGACGGTTCTCCTACGGATATGAAACAGCACAACGATACGATACCAGGTTTAGGGCTTACTAGCGCAGGTAGTGAGACTAGAAATCGAAAATACGACTTTTTTATTACCGTTAATTAATTGATTTATATGCTACAAAAAGAAACTATTTTATCTATCTTACTATTAATAAGTTGTAGTATCGCTACCAGCTGTAGCAGTACTACTAACGAAATACCCGTAGAAGAGGTAGCCCAAGCAACGAAAAAAAACGCCATAGAAACCAATACTAGTACCCAAGACATCGCTAATAAAAAAACAGTACTTACCACTAGCTACACCGTATGGAAAGATGGTAAAATAGAACGCAAGTTTTCGCACAAAGATACCATTCGTACCATCGAAGATCTAGAAAAAAATGAAGTAGTGCCTTACGAAATTTTTGTTACTGTAAAATAATTTTCCACAAAATGAAAAAATCTAAAATAATAAACTTATTGATAGTAAGTAGTATACTCACATCTTGCACCCAAGTACCCGATTATGTGGATACTGCCGATCAATCCAAAGTATACATGCGCTCCGATAGTACTGCACCTTACACCCGTAGCCACCTATACCGAAGCTCGGGCGGAAGTGGTTTCATGATGCACTATTTTGCTTTCCGTGCCATACGCGATATAAACAATTCCAGAAACTATAACCGTTATTCTAGTGGTATTTCTCGTAATTCTAACGTAGGTAGAAATAGTTCTAAAACTAGTACATGGGATAATAATTATACCAAAACCCGTAGTGGAGGTTGGAGTCCTAGCAATAGTTCTAGTAGTTCACATTATTCGTCTAGCCGTGGCGGGTTTGGCAGTAGTTCGCACCATTCATCTGGTCGTTCTTAATACTTTTATTATTATTTTTTTATGGAACGAATGAGTATACCACCTCGCATAGGTTGGGAAAAAAAAGTAGAAGCATTAGGGTTTGGATACCACTCCCTAGATATGCCTTACTGGGACGAAAGTGCTTGTTATAGCTTCTCTATGGACGAAATAAATGCCATCGAAAAAGCAAGCAACGAACTATGGACAATGTGCATAGCAGCAGTAGGACACGTGATTGATAACGATTTGTTCCACCTATTTCACGTGCCAGCAGCTTTTATTCCTTTTATAAAAGACTCTTGGGAAAACGACGCACCTTCTATCTATGCACGTTTTGACCTAGGGTATAAAGATGGACAAATAAAACTATACGAATGCAATGCAGATACGCCTACTTCGCTATACGAGGCGGCTGTGATACAATGGTATTGGCTGCATGATGTATTTCCTAATAAAGATCAATTTAATTCTATTCACGAAAAACTAATAAGCTACTGGGCAATACTAAAACCGCATCTAAAAAAAGGAATTACCCATTTTGCAAGTGTAAAAGATAGTTTGGAAGATTATACTACTACCGAGTACATGCGCGACTGTGCGTTGCAAGGCGGTATAGATACCAAACAGCTGTACATACAAGACATAGGCTGGCAGCAAGAAACCCAACTATTCACGGATACCGATGATATGGATATAAAAAATATATTCAAACTATACCCTTGGGAATGGCTGATGCATGAAGAATTTGGGAAAAATATTTTAATAGAAAAAAATAAAATAAAATGGATAGAGCCAGCTTGGCGTATGCTACTATCCAACAAAGCAATACTAGCGATATTATGGCAGCTATATCCTGATAATCCTTATTTATTGCCTACGTATTTTGATACTAATTCCCTATCTTCTTACGCAAAAAAACCACTACTATCCCGTGAAGGAGCGAATATAGAACTAGTACAAAATGCCAATACCATCGCTACTACGAATGGCGAGTATGGCGAAGAAGGCTACGTATACCAAGAACTATTCACACTACCTACGAATGATGGCAAAAGTGCGGTAATAGGCAGCTGGATAGTAGGGCAAGAATCCGTAGGCATAGGCATACGCGAAAGTGACCAACTGGTGACTACTAATACTAGTCGTTTTGTACCGCATATCATCTTATAAGTTTTTATAAAAATGCGAAAAAGAGTAATTACGTTAGTGTACTGTATCGGTATTGCTATACTACTATGGGTGACGGTGCAGCTGCGCAAAACCTATACTATAACCATGCAGCTACCTATACTGTATACGAACTTGGCTACTGCGAACATTATCAAGCATAAACTGCCATACTCTATTCTAGCTACCGTATCAGGCACAGGCTTACACTTACTAAAATACCAACTAAAACCATCTTTGGCTACTATACAGATAGATTTAGAAACCATCAACCCAAGTAATAAAAGTAAAGAAAAAACGTACATAAGCACGAAAGTACTTATCGAACATCTGACCAAAGAACATAAAAACATCAGTATCCAAAGCTTAAACCCCGATACGTTGTTTTTTCAATCTACCCATTCTGCTTCTAAAACAGTACCCATCGTACCATTAGTAAAAATAATAGAAGATAAAACCTATACATTGGAGAAAAACATAACCTGTATCCCTTCTCAAATAAACGTAAGAGGCCCTTCTGCTATTTTGGATACTTTGCAAGCTATTTACAGCTATCCTATTGATTATAAAGCATCAGACACATCTAAACAAGCATTATTACAGCTACCGAAT
This sequence comes from Bacteroidia bacterium, assembly GCA_043765495.1. Lineage (GTDB taxonomy): Bacteria > Bacteroidota > Bacteroidia > JAYUJA01 > JAYUJA01 > JAYUJA01. Next base: position 46 of record JAYUJA010000153.1, on the reverse strand, counting down.
GAAGAAATAGTATTGCCCATCAATAGTATAAAAGTAGTAGCAAAAT
>JAYUJA010000152.1:0-4780 GCA_043765495.1 Bacteroidia bacterium | reverse complement strand
AATTATTTTTCAAGGTATCTATGACAATCAACATGTTGCAACCTTCTCCTGCTGCTACATTTACAGTATCAAATATAGTATAACTACTGCCTGCTGTTACCGTAAATATCTTCTTCTTACTAGCAATTAGAATATCTCCAGCATCTAAAAGTCCATTTGCATTCATGTCGGAATAATAATCAAAGGTAATATCATTATTCACCATGTCTATTGTACCAGTATTATTTACATCATATGCATATGTACTTACCTCTCCAACAGATGTATTAGGATAATTAGCAGATGTAGATAAGTCTAATGCTAATTGAGGCTTTAGTACTTCGACAGCAGCAACACCATTACCAGTAGCTACCTGTATATCACAAGGAGTAGTACCACAAAAAGCAGAAGCATTATAGAATGTTGTAACGTCAAAATCTGCATATAGCCCACAAGTCAATAAACTATCATTGCCTGTATAATCAAATGTAAATACTATACTATCTCCTCTTACTACTCCTGTTGGCATACGCCACTTCAAGTAAGTTTCTTGTCCATCAAGGATAATACGGGGTGCAGTATTAGGCGGTGAATTATGTATGCCAACAAATGAACCTACATAATTTACTCCTTCTATCATTTTTACAACTACACTATCCGTGGATTGCGTAGGGTCAAAACCATTATTTTTGACACTCACAGTTAAAGTTGCATTTTTAGAGCATACTCCAAATCGTGTAGATCTAACATTTACGGTAGTAGTATAAGCAACAGAACCTATATCAAAACCAAATTTAGTAGTAACAGAATTACGAGAACGTACAATTTTATCACAAGGTGCTTTTGCTACAACTTGAATTCCTAAATTAGATCCGAAAGAATAACCACAAGTAGCTTCTACATCGTATTTTAATTTTAGACGATTTGAATCTGTATTTAATGCTCCTTTCAATCCATTTGCTAATAAAAACATGTTTAGAGAATCCAAACGATAACGGTATACTTTTGCACCACTCGCTAATGTACTTATTAAGCGAGGATTGGGAATAGATACATATGTACCAGAAGCGCCAACTATAGGGTACATTAATTGAGAAGTACTTGGTATGATATTCATACCAGCAGGGATAGTTATATTTGTATATACATTGTAAGCAGTTCCTAATTGTACATTTTTAATTTCAAATTCATACGTACTTGGTGTACACAATGGTGTACCGGGGTTTGGTGCTGAAATTACTGTTTGTAAGGTAGGACTACGAGGAATATCTACTAATTTAATCTTTTGAACGTTTGAAATAGCATTTTTGCCACAATTGGTGGTAAAATCTAACCAAGAACTCGGGGAACCGCATACACCATTACCCAAATAAACTTGTAGTGTATCTGGCTTACAAGAAGAAATACTTGCACATATTTGATACGTACGACTAGTACCAGCCGCTAAAGAGTTTAGTGTCCATACGTCATTTGTTTTATTGACTACACTACCTGTAGATACATCTGTAACACTACCAACAATGATACCTGAAATAGTACTTGGAATTGCTAGAAATGGGTTTTCTAATGGTCCAGTTCCTGTATTTGCTACTATTACTTCCCAACAAAGATTTTTATTATATGCATCTTGATTAGGAATATTAGAAATTAAAGAATACGTGGTTGGCGTATATTTTATTGCTGTATATGCTTTATCTGTATAAGGAGGTCTATTAAATTTATTTGTATTTACATATCGTTTATTTATTCTGCGATCTGTTAAAGACATAGCATAATCCATGTACTGCCAAGTATTATCTTGTTTTGCTTTACAATTCATTTTAACATCAAAGTGAAAAAAAGTACGAACCATTTCATCTGTAAGCATGAGCTTCCCTGTTTGGGGTATAGTAGAGAAATAATTAGCTAGTGGTAAAGCAATTGTACTATCATTAATCCTTGCAGCTTGTATGTCAGCACTAGAAATAGGTATATATGCGCTAACTTGGGTAGTGGATACTATAGGATTAGATTCATACTGATATATTCCTCCTCTCGCAAACTCAAACCCTGTAGGTAGAGTCCAGAATAAAGTATCCCATTTATAAATATTACGGAATTCAAAATTAAAATTACGACTGAATGTAGGGTTATTTTGATCACCTGAAGAACCTAAATGAACTTCTGGAGAAAATTCTATCTCAAATTGATTATTAGTAGCAGAACAAGTAATAAGTTGTGTATTCAAACTAGAATATGCTAAATCTAATCTATAGGTTAGGTAAGTAAATTTTGAAGGGATATCAAGACAAGACCAACGATTTGGTCCTTGCTGAATATTAGTTACTATAGGGTTAGGAACTGGATTGGTGGTGTGCGACGCATATACTCTATTAGGTATAGATGCGATAATAGTAGCCGCAGTGTTTAAGTTATAATTTTCCCAGTTTCTATTTATTTTGTATACTGGTATATGGTATATACTATCGTTATTAGCATAACCAAGACCTAAAGACAAAGCTGGTAAAAATGTTAGGGTATTCATCTTACTAATAGAATAATCGTATTTGAACATTCTATCATCCCCTGTATTGGTAATAACTGGGTTTAAGTTAGTAATAGCAGTGTGCCATAGTCCTGCATGGTATATTTTTATAGTATCTCTGAAATGTAATACATCCATACCTGTGATTGCTCCGTATTGCATGGTATTTTCCCAATAAGCATTTTCCCACTGTGGATTAGCAGCATCCGTATTGAATACTCCTTTCCACGGAGTTATAAAAGTATCTTGGTTGATAACAGAACGAATATCTATTTTTGAGAGGTCTATTGTACCACTTGCATCTGGTAAGCTATTGTTATCGTTGTCTGGGAGACCGTAGCTAGTTCTTCTGAAATCAGATGCTGTCATAGCAAGCCCTGCACATGGTTCGCACCCTACCACAGCTATATCTGGTAAAGGTTTGCTACAGTTTACTAATGCTGGATCGCTACAATTCGAATTAATCATATACCCTTTCATGGATATATTAGGTGCTCCTGTACAAGGTTGTCCAGGAACACATGTGTAGGTTACGTCCATGAATAATTTTGTATCATTAAGAAGAGCTCCTGTATAAAAGGGATTTACCTTATCAATACCATTAAGAGTAACTTTGTCTAGAAAATCAAACTCTGCAACAACGGAATCTCCAGCTGCAGTAACAGAAGATGGTATCCAATCGTAAGTGCCTGTACCTGTAGCATTCACTCCTTGCCAATAGATAGATGATGGACTAGCTAAGCTTAAACAAGAACTATTGATTTTGAATACTAGTTTATATCTAGCTCCATTACCACTAGGGAAAGCATTAACAGAACCTCCATTATATTCTGGTGTCAAATCTGTTCTAGTACCACTAGAAAAACCGACAGCAGATTTTCGAACTTTGAAACTAACAGTACCTACCTGTCCAGAATTCAGGTAGTCGGGAGAAGAATTAAACACATTATCAAAGCCTCCCATACTCATGATACGGTACCAGTAAGACTGTGCAGAGTTCACATAATTACCACATGCATCGTAAGTAGTAATAGAAGTATTTGAATGCCCGCCTGTAACTGGATCATACCCCATCATATGGTATCCCATCATAGCATAATCTATATTTTCTGTAGAATTACACAAAGCCCCATCTAAATAAACATGGTTATATTTATAGGTCAAAGTCACTTCTGCGTACAAGGTATCACCTGGAAAGATAGTATCCATGATTTGGTAAGAGAATATAGTAGGATTATTGGGTCCTCCTAGTCTATAGTCATTAGGGGTCAGATCACGAAGAAATTTCCTGCGTAAAATAGGTCCGTTTTTACCATTTCTAAAAATTATTTTATTGGTATCTGCGTAAGTAGAAGAATACCAAGTTCCATGAGAAGTAAGCATGGTATTGATAGCAGGACCAGTACCTTGGTTTACATGCAAAGCAGTCATTTTGTATATGTCTGTACCATCTACTAGGCATGTACTTAATACATCGTTGTATACTGCTATTCTATTAAAAAGCGGTTTAGGGTTTACTAAACTAACACTTGCAGCTTGCTGATCGTCTTGGCATAGTGTATTATTACAACCCCATGAGTATACATATCCTGTAGAGGAAGTAGGGTTTGCACAGTCGTTTAGTTTTATTATTTCGGTTACCGTTATTTCTTCTCCAGCTTCAAATAAACCATCTTCATCCCCTACTCCGCTTCCTGGTCCAAAATCAGATGCAAAAAACCGTAGGGTATCTACGTCACCGTTGTCTATTATTATGCCTTTATTTATACTCAACAAACTAACGCTACTATTATTAGTTTCTACTATTTGAAAAGCTGTAATAGATGCTAGTGGATCTATTGCTGTATTTAGGACTTTGAAGGTACGTGTAGTACTCGCTCCTGCTCCTATTGATGTGTTTTGGTTAGTTACCCAAGTCATTACTAAACTAGCAGAAACTATTTGGTAGGCACTTTCTATTTTTCTACTTGGGCTACCTCCTGGACCTGCGTACGCAAATCGTACTGCATTTTGCGGATCAGGTAATGCTGGATCTCTATCTGTGAGAGCACATGTACCTGCCATAGCATACGTAAAATCTACATCTGCACCACCAGCTATATCGGGAGCGGTGAATATGGGAGCTTCTAGGTTGGTAATATTAAATTCAGAAAACCCTGCTCCAGAAACAGAACCTGGTACATAGTTTACGCCTGCTGGCATAGTGACGGTGACCCTACCACTAGTGGTGGTAGTACCTGTTGTATTGAGTATATTATCGGTAATAGTTACGGGATC
>JAYUJA010000151.1:0-4800 GCA_043765495.1 Bacteroidia bacterium | reverse complement strand
TAGTATAATCTACTACAGCAGCTAATTTATCTGCAGTTCCAGCTTTGATTTTTAATTTTGTTCCTACTGGAGTAGAAGAAGTAACGCTAGTCCAATTTGCATGTGTATTATCTTTGTAAGTAGCACTTTGGTAAGTATAAGAAGCTTCTGCATCAGCAGCTCCTAAAAATTTTGCTCTCCAAGGCTCGCAAGTACCATCGTCTTCAGCAGCAGCAGCATTATAATTATCTGACTCTACGGTCATACAACCTTTTTCTTTTGCACAAGAAGTAACAGTAAGAGATAGACCTAATACAGCTAATGCTGCTACGTTTCTAATGTTTAAAAACATTTTGCTCATAAGATTAAATAAAATTAAATAAAAATTGAGCTGCAAAGATATACAAAAATAATTTGAAAATATATTTTTTTTATGTTAAAAAAGTGTTAATTTTGCAACTGTTTTATTAACATTTTTTTTGTTACTATGAAAAATACCCTTTTTATTGCCTTGTCTATAGTTGGATTAACAGCTATAACTTCTTGTAAACCAAATGCAACTGTGGAAGCAGTGGTAAATCAAGACTCTATCAACAAAGTTAGAATAGACGATTCTCTTCGCAAAATTGCAGAAGCAAACCAAATGGCACAAGATACTCTTGATGCAGAAGCTACTGCACTGGATGCAGCTAAAAAAGCACAACAAGAGTTAGAGACAGCATTAGCTGCTGCCAATGCTTCTAAAAATGCTGCTGAAATAGCTAAATTAAAAACTGATTTAGAAGCTGCTAAAAAAGCTAAAGATGCTGCAAACAAAGCAAACGAAGCAAAAAAGGCTACTACTCCTAAACCAGTAGTGAAACCAGTAACAAAACCAGAACCTAAAAAAGACGAAGGATTAAACGGATTGAAAGGCGGAGATGCTGCACCTAAAAAAGACGAAGGATTAAACGGATTGAAAGGCGGAGATGCTACGAAATCTGCACCAGCAGGAACAAAAGAAGGTTTAAACAAATTGAAATAATATACTGTATTAAATCAAAATTAATACTACTTCAAAAGAGCCACTTTTTAGTGGCTCTTTTTTATTTGCTTTTAGAATACGAATACATAGATATATTTCGTTATCTTTGTGGTTATTACTGATGAATATCTTTATTAAACATGAAAAAATTTAATGTACTATTTTTGATTAGTTGGATAAGTTTTTATGCATTCGCCCAAACTACCGTACACCTACAATGGAAACCCATACAGTACTGGAAAAATGGCATTTCTTACCTAGAATTAGAAGATAAAAAACAAACTAAAATAGCAGATGCTACTCTTGTGCCGCAAGAAATCCTTACCTTACCTTTATCGCAATCCTATGAGAGTATTCGTTTTCAGTTAAGTACTATCTATTGGCAGGATTTTAATTCCAAAGAAGAAGCTTTTGCAGTATCTAAAAACTGGAAAAATTACCTTCCTTCTACTTTCTCTACTAACCTAGAAGGGGAAGTAATCTACGAACGTGGTAATGCTATCGGCAAATTAGAATTTATCCCTGTGCGGTATTTTAATGGTAAATACCAAAAAATACTACATTATAACTATAAATTACAAAGCACAGGATTAGTACTACAAAACAAAGCTGGTGCAGATTATCCGTCTCACTCCGTACTAGCTACTGGTAAATGGTATAGAATAGGAATCCCTACTACTGGCATCTACAAGCTAGATAAAAAATTTCTTACCAATATAGGAATCTCTTCGACTGTAGACCCGCGCAGGATACGTATCTATGGTAGTGGTGGAAACCGTTTGCCCGAAAAAAATGCTGATAGACTTACGAACGATTTACAAGAAAACGCCATTTTTGTAGAAGGAGAAAATGATGGCGTACTCGATGCTACGGATTTTGTGCTTTTTTATGGTGTAGGTACTACGCAATGGAAATACAACATTGGTACGAACCTTTGGGAGCAAGCGCTGAACGGGTATGCAGATAGTGCGTATTATTTCATCAGTACGGATATAGGAATAGGAAAACGTATGGACATAAAAACCCAAGCTGCTGGTATAGCTACCCAAGTTACGGATCAATTTTCAGAGCGAGATTACAGAGAAAAAGACTTGTTTAACCTCGTACATACTGGCAGCAAATGGCTGGGCGAAGATCTGGCTACTACCCAGTCCTATGGTTTCAATATCCCGAATGTAGTGCCGAATAGTAGCATACAAGTAACCACGTCGGTAGCAGCACAGCTAGTAGGAGCATCTACGAGCATAAACCTCACTGCGAATGCTAACAACCTAGGCACATTGAGCATAGCACCAGTATCAGGTAGCTATAACGATGCACTGGCTAGAAGCAAAACATCTACCTACAACTTTACGGCTAGTGGTGATAATTTTACGATTACAGTAAGCAAACAAACACCAGCTGCAAAGGCTTGGTTAGACTATATCACCATCAACTGCCAACGAAAATTACAAACCAGTGATGGGAATTATTTATTATTCCGTCAAACCAATAACCTAAACCCTTCTAGCATCACTAAATATGCTATATCTACTACTGCTACTACCAACTTTCAAATCTGGAATATAACCAATCCTACGAATGTAGTAGTACAGCAGCATAGTGTGGATAATGCTAACCAAGTATCTTTTACCCAAAAAACAGATTCTATTTACGAATATGCAGCCGTATTTACGAATGGGAATTTCCTTACCCCGCTAAATAAAGGTACGATAGCAAACCAAGACTTGCATGCACTCCCGCCTTGTGACTTGGTAATAGTGACTCCACCCGCTTTTATAAATGAAGTAAATAGGCTAGCTACGGTAAGAAGGGAGGAAGGATTAAAAGTACACGTACTATTTCCACAACAGATATACAATGAGTTTTCGTCAGGAATAGTAGATCCATTGGCTATTAGAGAATGCATGCGCATGTTCTATGAAAGAAAAACTTCGGAAGTAGACGCTCCTAAATACTTATTACTATTCGGAAAAGGCTCGTACGATAATAAAAATAGAATTGCAGATAATACGAATATTCTTCCTACGTACCAATCCTATGAATCGTTCGACGCTACGCATAGCTATGTAAGTGACGACTATTATGGATTATTAGAAACGGCTAACAACGAAGGAGCTTTGGAAAGTATCGCAGGCTTCGCAAATGAGCTAAAAGGCGGTGTAGACATAGGTGTAGGAAGGCTACTGGCTACGAATGTGGAAGAAGCTAGACTATTGGTAGATAAATTAATTTCGTATAAAAACCAGCCCGCAAATTTGCGAAATTGGAGACAAGAAATATTATTATTAGCAGACGATGAAGATAACAATGGGCATCTGGAAGATATAGAAACCAAAGTAGCAAAATTCTTATCTCCTTACAAAAACTACCATCTCAATAAAATATACTTTGATGCCTATAAACAAGAAGTAGTATCTGGCGGGCAGCGTTATCCACAAGTAAAAGACGACATTAATACAAGAATAAAAAAAGGAGCATTAGTATTCGCATACGTAGGGCATGGCGGTAATAGTGGCTTCGCAGAAGAAAGAGTAGTGACATTAGATGACTTGAATACGGTGGAAAATAAAAATAATTTGTCCTGCTATTTTACTGCTACGTGCGATTTTACACAATACGACGATCCTTCGATGACGTATAGAGAAGCAGGCGATGCGGCGATGATGAACCCCAAAGGTGCTGCGATAGCACTGATGACTACTACCCGTACTGCTTATATATACGCGAATGGCTTGATAATGGCAAAATTTTGTAAAGCACTACTAAAACCAAAAGCCGATGGTACGATGCCTTATTTAGGCGATTTGATACGTAGTACAAAGTTTGCAGCTGGGGTAGATGAGCGTAATTTTTCTTTGATTGGTGACCCTTCTATGCGACTAGCTTACCCGATGTACAAGGTAGTGACTACGGAGTTCAATAATAAACCCGTAAGTGCAGTATTGGATACCTTAAAAGCATTGGATAGAGTAATAATAAAAGGCTTCGTAGCAGATTTAGATGCAATAAAAAATACGGATTTCAATGGTACTATTAATATAACGGTATACGACAAACCAGCGAATATTACTACCCTTGCCAATGACCCAAACTCTTCTCCTAGAGTTTTTAAAGTAGAAAAAAATATCATATACAAAGGTACTGCTACCGTAAAAAATGGCGATTGGACAGCAGAATTCATCGTACCAAAGGATATTTCTTCGCAATTTGATACTGCTAGAATCAGCTATTATAGTACGAATGAAGTAATAGATGCTAGCGACTATTATAGAATGATAGTAGGCGGCGTGAGTGCCAATCCAGTAACGGATAATAGCCCACCAGTGATACAGTTGTATATGAATAGTACAAAATTCGTATCAGGAGGGCTTACCGATGAAAATCCTACGCTACTAGCCTATTTAAGCGATGATAATGGTATAAACACCACAGGAGCAGGCATAGGACACGATATTTCTGGTATACTAGATGGCGATGCCGCAAACCCCATTATCCTAAACGATTATTACGAAGCCAATACAAACGATTATAAAAGCGGAATAGTGACGTATCCATTCTACAAACTACCAGTAGGCAAGCATACGTTGGAACTTACTGCTTGGGATATTATGAATAAATCCTCCAAAGCTAGTATCGATTTCATAGTAGCAAAATCCGAAAAAATGGCACTGCGTAATGTCTTGAATTATCCCAATCCTTTTACTACGAATACTACTTTTTATATAGAACACAACCAAGCAAATGAACCGTTGGATATACAGATTCAAATTTTTAGTATATCGGGCAAAATAGTA
>JAYUJA010000150.1:0-1738 GCA_043765495.1 Bacteroidia bacterium | reverse complement strand
TAACTGGTAAAAAAGAAAATGAGAATTTATTTTCTCTTTTACAAAACTAAAGTCTTTCAAAATTGCTCCCAAAGTTGCATTTATTACTTGAACTTACGAATTATACAAATGGAAAATATAATTTTGACGATTTTGGTATTCTATCTAATACAAAAGAAAAATATAATCCAGTAGAATTGAATCTGTCTATAATGTCCGTCTTATTGTATTCCTTATTCTGTTACGAAAAAAAACAAACTATTGGAGTGAGGGAGCTTATTCTTCATATTTTGTACCGTATCACTAATGAACAAATAGAGCTATTTAAAAATGATTCTATAAAAGTCTTCTATGTCTTTTTAAAATTTTTAGCTAATAATATTGATAAGACGATTTCTAAAAAAATACTAACTAAATTTGCATTAGAAAACAATAACAAAAAGTTGCATTTATTACTTGAATCCACCTTTTGATATACCAACTTGGATAGAATCAAAAGAAAAAAATTGTACCATGCAAAATATATATGAAATAAGTGTTTAGAACTTCAATCTAATCACTAGATTTCTTGCGAAAAATAATTAATTTTATTCTATTCTATTTTATTAGCTTTGCAGTATCACTATGCAAACAATATATTTTATCCTTATATCCATGATAACTATTGGATTTTAAAGGTATTTTCGTTTCGTAGCACAACATGTATTTTACTATAAAAACAAACAATGCGATTATTAGCAAACGATGGTATAGATGCAAGTGCGTCTGCTATCTTACAACAAAAAAACTGGAAGATATACAGCGATAAAATCCCAGCCAAAGAGCTTAATGCGTATTTAATACAAGAAGCTATACAAGTATTAGTAGTGAGAAGTGCTACCCAAGTAACCAAGGAAGTAGTACAAAATACTACCGCACTTCGGTATGTAGTAAGGGCTGGGGTAGGGCTAGATAATGTGGATATACAGGCATGTGAGGCATTGGGTATTGTAGTAAAGAATACGCCTAACGCTGCTTCACTATCCGTAGCGGAGTTGGTGATGGCTCATTTGTATGCAGGAGCTAGATTTTTACAGGCATCTAATTATGCATTGCGAATGGGGCAGGATTTTAGTATGCTCAAAAAAGAATACAGCAAAGGCACAGAATTAAAAGGCAAAACCCTCGGCATAATAGGACTCGGCAGGATAGGTAAAACGCTAGCACAGCTGGCCATAGGCAATGGTATGGAAGTAATTGGCTATGATACCCATTGTACGAACCCAACTATACAATGGCAGATAGCCAAGCAAACTATTACGTATACCATACCTACACTGACTTTGCAGGAGTTGCTTGCACAAAGTGATGCTATAAGCCTGCATATTCCTTCTATTGGTGGCTATGTACTAGATGATAACGAATTTCAACTAATGAAAAAAGGTGTGGCTATTATCAATACTGCAAGGGGTGGGATAGTGAATGAGGAAGCTATTATCCCATATCTACAAAGTGGAGCCATAGGGTATGTAGGGTTAGATGTATTTAGTCAAGAGCCTACTATTTCCAGTAGTTTACTACAAAATAATAAAGTGGTACTATCGCCGCACATAGGGGCGTCTACAGTAGAAGCACAGCAGCGAGTAGGGGTGGAATTATTAGAATTATTAGATAGTATTTAGAAATAAATACGGTAGTCCGTCTAATGTAATGTTTTACAATTTAGATTGTAATTACAAATAAAGTATTTTATTGCTCCGATATGATTTTCTAGTGATTT
>JAYUJA010000149.1:0-1748 GCA_043765495.1 Bacteroidia bacterium | reverse complement strand
GCAATCAAGAACAATACAATAGGGTAATCCAGCAATTTATCCGCGCTTACGAATACGATAATTATCACAATCATAACAAAAAAACCAATCATACCCTTAACAATATGTACCATATACTAGACAAAGAAAGTATACCAGAAAGAATGCAGCGTGAAAAATACGAAAATACATCTTCTATTTTTGGATTAAGTAAAACAGAACGAGATGCTAGATTAGCAAGAAAAAAATTAAGGTCAGAAGCACAAGCTGATGCGATTAGGTCGGGTAAAGCTTACGGACTTGGTGCAGCATTCGGAAAAATAGGAGAAGGAGCAGGCAGTGTATTTGGTGGGCTTTTCGGTAAAGGAAAAGGAGGGTCAGCGAGTCCAGAAGAAGACGCAGCGGGAGCAGGTGCAGCGGGTGCAGGACAAAACAATAAAAAAGACCCTGACCCTGACCCAAAAGACAACACGACAATGTACATTATAGCAGGAGTAGTAGTAGCAGCTTTAGCGTTGTATTTAATCATGCGTAAAAAATCGTAATATGGGCAAAGATTATACACAAGGACCTTACGCTCCTGATTATGCAGTAATGGATACTCCGAGTCCTATGAACCCCGATTATGTTCCTTTTCCATTCAGAAAGCCTTTAGATGCGGGTACATACGTAAATAATAACTCCAATACTCGGCGTAATGAACCTATGTATTACCAACGCAAAAAGGATTATACCATGTATTGGATTATAGGAGCAATAGTAGTAATAGCATTTCTTTTTATATACTTTAATTAATTCACATGCCAGCACAAAACAAATTCGTAGAAGGCGTAAAAATAAAGAGTGAAAACGTGCTTACGTATGCAGTTAGTTTTGTTGTACTGATAGCGTTAGTGGTTATTATTTATAAGCTTTATAAGGCGTTTAGTAATGTAAACAAGGGGGTAAGAATAGGGCAGGCAGTGAATGCAGCAGATGCCACTATTGCAGCCACAAGTGCGAATACAGGTATTAGCAAAGATAGGGTAACGTTGTGTGCAGGAATAGCCAGAGAAGTAGCAGTAGCCTTAAATGTAGCCACTGATGTAGGTTGGTGGTATGCCACCACTAGCAACGACGACGAGGATAGAGCTATACAAGCCCTAAAAAGGATACAAAGCCCAGCAGAAGCAGTATTAGTATCCGAGTATTTTAGACAAGACGCCACCAAAGGACTTTCCTTAAAACAGACCCTAACAGAAGAGTTAAATACGTATGTATGGAGTAGTAGCAATCCTACTCTTACGATTCCATTTTTTGAACATTTTACTTAAAACAATATGCCTACTTTACTCAACAACTTATTACAAGAAGGTAAATTACCTACTGTAGAAACTGTAGTATCCTTTGAAAATTCTAGTATAACGAAACTTTCTATTGCATTGATATTAGTAATAGCGATAGCTATTTTAACGAATGCAGTGGTTAAAAAACTCGCCTAACATGGAAAAAAGAATATATATATTACTAGCTACTTTTGTAGCTTTTTATTTTTTACTAAAATACAAACTCAACCAACATATGAACTACGATAATGAACCGCTTATTTTTAGCGATTTAATAAAAGAAAACAAAGAAGCATTTCTTGCAAAGGTACGATTTCTTGCAAAGAAAATGAACATCAATCCTAATTGGTTAATGGCTATCATGTGGAAAGAAAGTAAGATGAATCATCGTATCGTTAATTCTATTGGAGCAGTGGGCTTAATTCAATTTGTACCAACAACGGC
>JAYUJA010000148.1:0-17362 GCA_043765495.1 Bacteroidia bacterium | reverse complement strand
ATGGATAATGGGTGGTGCGAGCCTACGAATTGTTTTACGCCTGTGGTAGTAAGGTCTATGTCGTTGGAAGTAGTAGTTTCTACATTTTCTAATTCTTGCTGCCAAGTTTTGAACAATAGTTCTGCTTTGGCTTTAAGGCTATTGAGGGGTTTTCCGATACTTTTTTTGTCTTCATTTGGGACTTCTCTAAACGCTTCTACCAAAGTAGTGATACTTCCTTTTTTAGATAAATATTCTAAACGAAAGTTTTCTAATTCTTCTTTATTTTGTATAGAAATGGTAGTTATTTTTAGGTCTAATTCATTTATTTGTTGTAACATACAGTAGCTAGTAATAAAATACGAATGCAAATATAGGAATATATTGAATAGGATACTGTTACTAGCTATTAAAAAAGTGTATTATTCCGATAAGAAATCGATTACTTTAGATGCGGCTTCATGCACAGGTGTACCAGGCCCGAATACGAGGCTTACACCTGCTTGGTATAGGAATTCATAATCTTGTTTTGGTATCACCCCACCTACTACGATTAGTATATCCTGTCTGCCCCATTTTGTAAGTACTTCTTTGAGTGCTGGAACTAGGGTTTTATGCCCTGCTGCTAGCGACGATATGCCGATAATGTGTACATCGTTTTCGATGGCTTGTTTGGCTACTTCTTCGGGGGTTTGGAATAATGGAGCTATATCTACGTCGAATCCCATGTCTGCGAAGCCAGTAGCGATGATTTTTGCACCTCTATCGTGTCCATCTTGTCCCATTTTAGCGATTAGTATACGGGGTTGTCTGCCTTCTTTTTTTGCGAATATGCTACATTTATTTTTGATGTTTTGTATTATTTCTTTGTTGCTATGGTGGGAGGAGTATACACCACTTACGGATTGTATAGTAGCTTTGTACCTGCCGTATACTTTTTCCAAAGCTAGCGATATTTCACCTAATGTAGCTCTGTGTTTTGCGGCTTCTACTGCTAACTCTAATAAATTATTGTTTTTGTTTTTGGCAGCATTTTCTAAATCAGACAGGCATTGTTGTACTTTTTTTATATCTCTTGTACTTTTTGTGGTTTTTATTTTTTGTAATTGTGATTCTAATACGCTTGCATTATCTATGTCTCTTATTGGTAGTATGGTTTGGGTAGTACTTTGAAACAAATTCACACCTACTACTATTTCTTTTTTGCTATCTATATACGATTGTTTGCGAGTGGCAGCTTCTTCTATTTTTAGTTTAGGGATACCTTTTTCTATGGCTTTTGCCATTCCGCCAGCTTCTTCTATTTCTTGTAAATGTTCTTTGGCTTTTTGTATTAGTTCGTGGGTTAGGTATTCTATATAATTAGAGCCAGCCCATGGGTCTATAGCTTTGGTGATATTGGTTTCCTCATTTATTATCAATTGTGTATTACGGGCGATACGTGCCGAGAAATCTGTGGGCAACGCTACTGCTTCGTCTAGGGAGTTGGTATGTAGAGATTGTGTTCCGCCTGCTATTGCTGCCATGGCTTCTATGGTAGTACGTGCTATATTATTGTATGGCGACTGTTCGGTAAGGCTATACCCCGAAGTTTGGCAGTGGGTACGTAGGGCTAATGATTTGGTATTAGTTGGCGAAAATTTATTTACAATAGTAGACCATAGATACCTAGCAGCACGCATTTTTGCTATTTCCATGTAATAGTTCATTCCTATTCCCCAAAAAAAAGAGAGCCTAGGTGCGAAATCATCTATTTTTAGTCCTGCTTGTATGCCTGTTTCTATGTATTCTAATCCATCTGCGAGTGTGTAAGCTAGTTCTATATCTGCGGTTGCCCCAGCTTCATGCATGTGGTATCCTGATATACTGATAGAATTGAACTTTGGCATTTTACTAGCAGTATACGTGAATATGTCTGCGATGATGCGCATAGAGGCAGCTGGTGGGTAGATATACGTATTTCTAACCATAAATTCTTTTAAAATATCATTTTGGATAGTACCTGCTAATTCTTCTAATGGTACATTTTGTTCCATTGCCGTCACTATATAAAAAGCCATGATAGGTAGTACAGCCCCGTTCATCGTCATGGATACAGATATATCTTTGAGTGGAATATCTTGAAATAAACGTTTCATATCTTCTACGGTATCGATGGCTACTCCTGCTTTGCCTACGTCTCCTTTTACTCTTTCGTGGTCGGAGTCGTAGCCTCTATGGGTAGCGAGGTCAAAAGCTACGGATAGCCCTTTCTGTCCTGCTTTTAGGTTTGCTTTGTAGAAGGTATTGGATTCTTCGGCGGTAGAGAATCCTGCGTATTGCCTTATCGTCCATGGTCTTACTACGTACATAGTACTATACGGCCCTCGTAGGAAGGGCGGGATTCCAGCTTGGTAGGCTAGGTGGTCATATTCCTCGAAGCTAGTGGATTCGTAAGCAAGGAAGCCTTCGTTCGTAACCCAAGATTTTGTATTTTCTTTCGATATATTGGCAGCTGGGTAGGTAGGTAATTCTAACGGTGTATCTTTCCACATAAGTTTTATTTTACTTCTAATATTTTGATTTCTACTCTTCTATTGATACTATGTTCTTCTTCGGTACAGGTAACGCCTTCGGTACATTGGTTTTTGGGTTGTGTTTCGCCATAGCCTTTTGGTGCTAGTCGTTGTGCAGCTAGCCCTTTGCCTACTAGGTAGTCTAAACACGATTTTGCTCTTGCATTGGATAAAGATAGGTTACTAACGTCGCTCCCTCTACTATCAGTATGGGCGGATAGTTCTACTTTTAGGATACGTTTTTCTTCGGTTAGGTATTGTTGTAATTGATCCAGTACTACTTTGGATTCTTCTTTTAGGGTTGCTTGGCTTTTATCAAAATAAATATTATTAAACGTAAATACAATATCTTTCTTTGGGGTTGGTTTTAGATAGTAATCGTTTTTGCCTGCTTGTACGTCGTAGGTGATGGGATCGTAGTCTTCCGCGGATAGTTCTACTTTGTATTTTTTACCTTTCTTCAAATCTTTTAGGTCTAGTTTCCCGTCTGGCGATACCCATTCTTTTATTACTTTCCCATCTTCGTATAGTTTTACGCTTACATTTTTTACGGCATTACGGGTAGGCTGGTCTACTATGCTGGCAGTAGCGTTGAATGCACTAGGTTTTAGTTTTATCAGTCTTAATTTTGTAGTATCGGTATTGAATTTTATTTTTAATGTATCGTAGCCTGGTGCGTATACAATAGCGGTATAGCCATATTCTTCGTCTAGTTTTACTTTGAAATCTCCAGTAGTATTTGTATTTTTTAATTCCGTAACACTATTGCTATCGTTTAGGAATTCTATCGTAGCACCTTGTATGCCTTGGCTGGGGTTTACTTCGTCTACTACCTTACCAGAAGCAGACATGTAGCGGATTCCTTTTGCGATACTATAAATTCTGTCTCCACCATTTTCGCCTTCTCTGTTGGAGGATAGGTAGCCACTTTTGCCTTTGTTATACAATACTAGTCCGAAATCATCTTTGGAAGAGTTGATGCCATTGCCTAAATTTTGCGGTTTGGTTATTTTTTTATTTTTCAGAAAACTTGCTTTATACACATCTAATCCACCGTATCCTAGTTGCCCGTTTGAGCTAAAATACAATACACTATCGCCTGCTACGAATGGAAACATGTCATCTCCTACGCTATTCACGTCTGTACCTAGGTTTACTGGTTCGTCCCATAGCCCATCGCTACTTCCATTGCATACATACAGGTCGTAGCCACCGCTTCCGCCTTCTTTGTTAGAAGAGAAATATAGTTTTGTACCATCTGCTGTCACGAATGGGGTAGTACAGCTGTAGTTATTATCATTAAATTTTAGTGGCTGCACGTCTTTCCAGTCGTCTTTTACATTGCTCGCGCGGTATATCCATAACACATTTTTATTGCCTTTGTTTTTTCCTTTTTCTTTTTCTTTGATAAATGCATCTGCCGAAAAATTCTGTGTGAAATATAAGTATTTTTGATTACTTGGCATCGATGGCGAGCCTTGGTATAATGTTGCGTCTATATTGCCAGATAAGCGTTGTGGTTTGCCAAAGAAACTACCTTTTACTTCTACATAGCTCATTTCATATTTTTTGTTTTTGGTATCTCCTACTTCGTCTTCAATCGGGGTACTCATTACCAGTCCATTTTTGTACAAAGCTACGCCATAGCTTTTTCCGCCTGTTTTAATGGATAGTAGCGAGGGTTCTAATTGTGATTTTTTTAGGACTTGTTGTTTTGCCCAGTCACACGATCGTATAGCAGTTTCTACTAATGGGTCGGGATTCATTTTTTTGTATTTGCTCAAAATTTCTTTTGCTTCGTCGTATTTACCATTGTTACGCAGTATATTGCCATAATGTAGCAATGCAATAGGCGGAAACTCCTTTGACTGGGTTACTAATAAGTAGGTAGCTTCTGCATTTTTATATTCGTAACACAGACGATAGCATTCGCCTATTCGGAACTGTATTTCTGGGTTTTTGGTGCTAGAAAGAGCTTTTTTATAATAGATAATAGCTTCTTTATAATCTCTTTTTTTGAATAATGCGTCTGCGGTAGCTAATTCTTCATCGCCAGGGCCTTGCGCTGCTTGTAAATAAAATCCAAAATAAAACAGACTAAACAATAGAATAATTTTTCTCATTTTATAGTAAATTATATATAAGTAAATAGTTAGGAGCAAAAATAATAAATTTTGCTATATTTTTATTTTTTTTAATTGGTGTTAGTTTGCTTTTTTGTAGTATCTTTTTTATAAAAACACAATTATTTGATTATTAACAACTTAAAATTTGCTTTTTTTTTACAATCTATCTTTATTGTTTTTATTTTTGTAAAAATATTGATGTGTAGTTATGGTATGTTAAAGAAATGGTATCTTTTGCCTTGCTTGGGATTATTAGGCTGCAATCTTTTCCCTGTTCCAGATGTAGTAGATACTAATTCTACTGCAGATACTGCTCTATTATTGCTTCCTGTAGTTCCGCGTACCACCCACGAACTGGTTCAAAATCAATATCCTATTTTCAAAGATTTTCCTAATCCCATTGATTCTGCTTACCACAACTATTGGTTACATGGACAGAAAAACGGCGAAAATATACACCTTCAATTATCTATAACCAACAAGGCAGACAGTGTAAAAGGGTATTACGTTCTAGATAAGGATAAAGATGATTTGATCCCACTAGTGGGTACTGCTTTTCGCTCGGAAGCTGGTTGGGAATTTGAAATAAAAGAATTAGAAGATAAAAAAGTAATTGGATACTGGACCATAGGCAGTTGTTACAACAAATCCTGTGCGATACAAGGTTCTTGGCGAGAGCAGAATTATAGTTTTCAAATGTTACCTATTTTGTTGGATACTGTTCCTGTGTTTATTCCTCTTTGATTATGTTTTGTTTTTTTTATTTATAAAACAAAAAACGTACACAGACTACCAAGTTATATAAAACAAAAAATGCTGCTATTAAGCAGCATTTTTTGTTTATGGATAAGAAACATTTCTTATTTTATAATCATTTTCACTGTTTTTGTACCTATTTCTGTTTGTACTGTTACGAAATATAAACCAGCTGGTAAGTTAGCTACTTCGATAGTCGCTTTGGTAGTACCTGGGTAGATAGTTACATTACTTGATTTTACTAATTTTCCAGCTATATCCATTACGTTGATGCTAGCATTCGCTTTCGCAGAACCTTCTATTACTACAGTAGCTCTATCACTCGTAGGGTTAGGATATAAAGTAACGTTTTGTACATTATTTTGCTTTTCTTCTATACTTGCCGAAAGGCTTGCAACTGGGTAGGTACCGTATACTATATCATTTACTACAGTATTACTGGTAGTTCCTGCTACGGATACTACTGAACCTGTTTTATCATCTTCTTGATATACGATATGTAGGTTATTATCCACTAATTTAGCCAAAGAAGGGAATGCCATTTCGACATACTCATCTGGACCACCAAACATATTTACAGGAGTAGACCAATTTGCTCCAGCGTCTTTCGAAAAAGTTCCAAATATATGGTTGTAAGCAAACTGTCTTGCATCTCCTACTAGTTCGGTAGGTGCAGAATAGGTTACATACATGTCCCCATTAGGGCCTATTGCTACTGATGGGAACGCATTTAATCCTCCTGCCACGTACGTGAATACAGTATCTGCAGTTTGGAATCTATTGTTTACATCTTGGTTTTCATCTATTAATCCCCCTATTAGTCTTTCTTGTTGCTCTACATCGTTCCAGTATACTAGTCCTATTCCATCACCTCCTAATGCTATACCATCTGTTACAGGATTGAATCTCCCTAAAGTATCTACACGGCTGAAAGTATCTGTATATACAAAGAAACCACTTACTACGTGTACTTTTCCGCCATCGTCAATCGCAGCAGCTAGCGATCCTGTTCCTACTATTGCAGTATCTGCGCGTCCATCACCATTTACATCTAGTATACCTGGTTTTGGATCGTATTGCGTAGTAGAGCCAGTAGGCTTCCAATCTAAAAATGTTTTTTTCGTCCATGTATTTCCATTATCTGTGGATTTCATTACGAAAGTATGGCTTACTATATTTGGTCTACATATTATAGCTACTACTTCTTTGTTTGCTACGATGGTATAGTCGTCTCCACTCATGAATTTATACATGGTAGAATCGATACCTGGTAGTACTACTTTGTTTTTTTGCCAAGTAACGCCATTATCTGAAGAACGGAAATATACTAAACAACCATTGATACCGCGGTATTTAGCACCATTAAATACAGCAGATCCACCAGTTGATGCAGGTTCTGTAAGTGCTATTACTTGTAAGTATTCGTTATTCACACCACTATACACTGCTCTTGGCCAGTACACGCTATCAATAGCAGATGGCATATTGAAGCTAAATGTAGCACCTCCTACTGCTGTATTGTGCGAGAAATTAAGGTTAGCGGCATCATTACCAGTATGTGCTACTATCATCTCACCCTCCTGACTTCGGGTAATACCACCAAATCCTGTACGTATGTTTTCTATACGGTTTATACCGTTAATGTCTACTGGAATAGGAGTAGTCCATGTAGTTCCATTATCGGTATGGTTGTAGCCCATTCCTCTATCTATCCAGTTTCCTGTACCATGTATGTAAGTAGCAGATACTTTACCACCACCATAATTGATGATTCTTTCTGCTACTGACGCATTGGTTTGTAGGTCATAGGTTGTTTTACCTATCGTCACACGGTTGCCAGCTTTGTTTATCGGAGTTTCATAAGCACTACTAACGCTAGGGTTATTAGGTGCGTTTAGGTTTACTTGATCCGAAACATATCTTCTATTATGGTATTCTTTTACAGATATACCTTTTTGTAATTCTGCTTGTTTTTTTGCAGATAGTTTTGCATTAACAGGCGTAGCAGAACGACTTGTGTGCAATTGTGCTTGCAAAGCTGTAGCCATGGATAAGGCTACTAAAGTTAATAAGGTTTTTTTCATTTTGGGTAATAAGTAATAAATTTTATAACGTGTGCAAAGATAATAATAATAATTTTATAAATAACAACATTTTGTAGTTAAAACAACAAATTTTTGTGTAAGTAACCTAGAAATGAATCTATTTTGTATTAAATCAACAAAAAATGCTTTTCAGTAAAAAAATAAAATACTACCAGATAATGGGTTGTTTGTTTAGAAACGCTTGGATACCTCTTTTACAATCTTCGCTATCACGGGCGATGGCATTTTGTTCTGCGGCATTTTGTAGGGCTTCGTATAGTGGTTTTTCGGGGGCTTGGTGGATTAGTTTTTTGGTAGATGCTAATGAATTTGCGGATTTTTGATTTACTAGCATCGTAGCAAAAGCCAGTACATCGCTAGCAATAGTGGCGGTAGGGTATACTTCGTGTACTAGATTTTTTTGTTTAGCTTCTTGGGCTGTGATATTCAACCCACTTAACAATAAATATTTGGTGCTACTTTCTCCTACTTTTCTACTTAAAAATACACTTACTAATGCGGGTATGAATCCAATATTTACTTCCGAATAGCCAAAAATAGCTTCTTCACTCGCAAACGTAAAATCGGTAACGAATGCCAGTCCGCAGCCTCCTGCAATAGCTGCACCTTCTACTTGCGCGATACTGACTTTTGGTAGTTCGTATATTTTTAAAAATAAGCGCATTAAGTTTTGGGAGTCTTCTAGGTTTTCTTCGTAGGTATTGGATTGCATGGCTTGTATGTAAGCTAAATCAGCGCCTGCACAGAATGTTTTACCACTAGAGCGTAGGATTACTATTTTTACAGCGTTGTCTTTTTCTGCTTTATCGAAGCTATCGTATAGTTCTTGTATTAATTGTGGACTTAATGCGTTTCTTTTCTCGGGTCTATCGAGGATAATTTCGGCTATTCTATTGTGTACTTGATAGGTGACTAGCATAAGATAAAGTATATAAATGCCAAAAGCAATAACTTCCTAGAAATGAAAATTATTGCTTTCAGTGTATAAATGAAGGTATATTTTTATAGTTTGGATTAGTTTGCTGGTGCTGGTGCAGGAGCTACTGGTTGGTTTTGTTGTGGGGTAATAGCTGGTGCGGGAGCTTGTTGGGTAGGGATAGCTTGTCCTTTCAATGCAGATTCTTGTTTTACTTTTTCATTACCTTGGAATACGATATTATAGATTAAGCACAATGCCATTAAAAGACCTGCGAATAAGTAGGTTCCTTTTTCTAGGACATCGGTAGTACGACGTACATCGCTTACTTGAGATGAGGAGGTAAAATTAGAAGATAAACCACCACCTTTTGGGTTCTGTATAAGTATTACGACAATCAACAGGATTGCAACTAGGATAATTAAAATAATGAAAAAAGTAGACATAGCTGTAAATTAAGGATTAGGAAGTATATTTTCAATCGGGTGGCAAAGATATTATTTTAATTTGAATGTAAAAATAAAATACCGATTTTTTTATAAATAAAGTACTTTTGTACCATCATTTTATAAACTATTATTACCACCATGTTACCATTCAGTAGTAAAAAACTCAAAAGTTATAAGGTTTTTTTATTCAAAGCAAATGCAAGTAAAGTATTTGCTGCCTTGCCGCCTTTGCATGAGAAAGCGATACAAAATACAAAGTGTACGGACTGTGCTATTTGTTGTAAAAGCTATTCCCCTACCTTCAACCCTACGGATAGAAAGCGTATTGCGAAACATCTACAAATGAAGGAAAAAGATTTTATGATTAAATACCTAGTCCAAGATGCAGATGGGGATTACGTGACTCCAACCCAGCCGTGTGCATTCCTTGGCGAGGATAATAATTGTAGTATCTACGAGTATCGCCCTTCGGATTGTGTACGCTTCCCGTATACGAATGAAAATGTATTAATGAAAAAACCTGCTATCACGCTGAAAAACGCTGCTTTCTGTCCTATTGTACAAGAAGTAATGGATAATTTATTGGAGCAATTTTACCCACCAAAAAAGCCTTCTAATTAATTTTAGAAGGCTTTTGTTTTTAGATAGTAAGTATATTTTTTAGAATTTTGCCATGTATTGGAACATGAATGTTCGTGGTGCTTCTATACGTGCTGGACGTAAGGAATATACATTATTCATGGCATTATTAATCACTAGGGATATACGATTAGAAGCATTTACATTGAATCCAAGACGCAAATCTACTACGGTAGCCCCTTTGTTGTTTTTCTTTCTGAATTCGGCGATATTGGTGTAGTAAGCAGTACCTGTAAGTGCTAGTAATTGATCGATGTTTTCTAACCTTTTATCTACATTTTGCATAGCGCTATTGTATCGTACACTTACGCCAAACATCCAGCCTTTCCAGTTTCCTTCTATGTCTGCTTTCACTAAATGCTGGAATCTGTATTTCAAAATATTGTTCGTAGGGTTCGAGCTTGTATTAGCGAAGGTAAGGGAATCGTTGCTGAATTGGGCGTATACTTTATTAGGCTCTAACGATACTGGGTTCATGTAGGTATATCCTAATAAGGTATTTATTTTTACTTTTCCTATTAGCCCTTGTCCTAGTATAGAAGCATCTATTCCAGAAGTTCTAGTTTTGCCTACATTCAAAGAGCGAAATCCTAGACCGAATAGTGGATCTGTTGCGAAATTACCCCATTGTCCGAAGTTAAATTCTACATTGTTGGTGTAGGTTTGTTGGAAGTAAGTAACATCTATGTAGCCTTTGAAATTACGTCTATCGTTGCTACCAATTTTGAAACCTTGTTTCAAACTAATATCGATACCTGTAGCAGTTTCTGGTTCTAGGTCTTTGTTTGGATATACTTGTACTGCTCCTGTGGCTGCTCGTATATATTTTTCGGCGATAGTAGGGAATCGGAATCCTTGTCCCCAAGATGCAGATAGGTACGTAGCTTGTAATGCTCTACCAAGGGAGTTGGTAGCAATAGCATTTCCTAATTGCCAGTTAGCTCCAAAGCGGAATACAGGCTTACCAAGAGAGGTTGCGTTGAGGGTAAATTTCTCGTATCTCGCACCTGCTACTACATTCAGTTTATCCCAAAAACGTTTTTCTAATTGTAAATATGCTGCTAGATTTTGCCCTTTATTTGCTCCATTAGCTGCTTCGTTTCCTTTGTATAGTTGTGATTGTGCTTTGGTGAATGTAGCTACTATTCCTGTGGTGATTACTAATCCTGCTTTTCCATTGGTATCTAAAAAGGATTTTTGGAATTGGTATTCGCCATATTGTATAGCTGCTTGGTTGGATTGGCTTCCAGAATTTGTATAATCCGTAGAGAAATGACGTGTTTTTAAGCTATGTTTTATTCCATTGTCAGAAGTATAGGTAAGGAATGGATCGATGGTAAATAATACCCCCTTGCTAGCGGTTACACTACCAGGGAAGGAGCGGTACAATCCTTGTGGCGTGTATCCTTGCCATATAAAAGTATTGGCACTATTATTTATCATCACATTGGTATTGACACCATACGCTAGTCCTAGTATTTTTTTGGAACGGTAGCGTAGGTTTACGTTAATACGTCCTCTATGGTCGTATTCGCCGTCTTGGGTAGATTGTTTGTAGGCTTTTACGGAATCCGTACCTGCGGGAATTACTATTGTTTTGCCGTCTATTATTACTTGCTGTGGGTTGGGTCCTTTTTGTATATAAATTTCTTCGGGTGCACCACCAATATAGCCATTATCAAAAAAGATATTCCCACCAATTACCAAATCTAGTTGTCCTATTTTTTTGGAATGTACGAAATTCATTCCTGTAAGGAATTTTCTATTTTCTTTCCAGAATCCGTAGCTATCATTTCCTAGCGTATCTTTGCCTGGGGTATCGTAGAAGCCGCTAAACATGGTTAATTTTGTAAGTGGGGTATCCGTAGGGTAGGCAGTACGAAGGTTGATAACACCATTTATAGCAGCAGAGCCGTATAGCACCGATGATGCTCCTTTGGATACTTCTATTTGTGAGATATTTTCCGTTGGTAAAAATCCCCAAGCTGGGCGGCCTGCATCACCTGATAGTAGTGGCAAATCGTCTACCATGACCATCACACGGCTACCTGCTCCGAAGCTGTATCCGCTACCTCCTCTTATCTGTGGTTCATTGTCTACGATAGTAACGCCTGGCGCTTGATCTACTGCTTGTGACATATTCGTCACTGCTTTATTTTCGCTAATATTCGCGCCAATTACTTCTACTTTACCGATGATTTCTTCGATACGTTGCTCATGTTTACCAGTAGATACAGTAACTGTTCCAGTTTCTTCTGTTTTTACCTCCATGATTAAGATTTCCACAGTAGCGTCTGCGTTTGCTTTTACTACTATGTCTTTTTCGGAATCGTTGTAGCCTAGTAAGTCGATTACAATGCTTTGTTTGCCTTCTGGCACATTAGAAATAGTAAATCTCCCTCCTTCTTCTACTTCTCCTATTAGTTTATTGTTACTTTTAAGAAATAGAGTCCCTGCGTACTCTACAGGCTGTTTGGTTTTAAAATCTTTTACTACACCTTTTATAGTCCCTGTTTGTGCGATTGCTGTTGCCATTACAGTGCAAGCTGGCAATGCTAAATAAAATTTCCAATTTTTACGCATATATCTTATTATTTAGTAATTTTGGTGGTGCTAATGTAAGCAAAATTCTATATATCCTAAAAATAATTTAAAATGCTGGTTTATTCTATCGCACTTACTTTTTTGAAAGGAGTAGGTAATTCTTTATCTAAAAAGCTATATATCAATACCAATGGAGAAGTAGAACAAATATGGAAATATAGTAAAAGAGAGCTAAAAAAAGTAGATGGAATAGGCGAAGTTTTAGCAGAAAATATTTTTTCTCAACGAGAAGAAGCATTGGAAAGGGCGCAAAAAGAACTTATTTTCATTAAAAAAAATGGGGTGAATGCCTATTTGTACACCGATAAACAATACCCTTACAAACTAACCTATTGTAACGATAGCCCTTTTCTTATCTATACAAAAGGAAATTATGAAACAGGGGCTTCGCAACGCCAAATAGCTATTGTAGGTACTAGAAATTGTACGGCTTACGGCAAAAAAATTACCCAGCAAATAATAGAAGGTTTGCAAGCCTATAACGTAAATATAATAAGCGGGCTAGCCTACGGTATAGACATAGCCGCACACACACGCGCCATGGAGTGCAATATGCCAACTATCGCAGTAGTAGCCCATGGTTTGAATACTATCTACCCATCTACCCATGCGAAATATGTGACCCAAATGCTGGACAATGGTGGTATAATCACAGAATACCCTTCGGGTACGCCTGCCGATAGAGAACATTTCCCTGAACGCAATAGGATAGTAGCAGGAATGACCGACGCCACCATCGTAATAGAAGCTGGAATAAAAGGCGGTGCATTGATTACGGCACATCTTGCCCATTCGTACAACAGAGAAGTATTCGCGATACCTGGTAAGGTAGGAGATGTTTCATCAGAAGGTACGAATAATCTCATAAAACGAAATATAGCCAGCCTTGCCGAAAATGCTAACGATATAGTGTATGCTATGGGTTGGGAAAATAGTTCTATTCCTACGAATTTGCCGCTAAATTTGAACTTATTTACCGATTTTTCGGATACTGAAATGCAAATCATGCAATTATTAAAAGAAAAAACAAGCTTATCCGTAGATGAATTAGCGTTACAAAATCAGTTATCTATTAGCAACGTTTTGAGTGTTTTATTCGAATTAGAGATGAAGGGTTGTGTAATAAGTTTGCCAGGTAAAATATATACTTTAGCGTGATTTCTATATTCGGGATTTAATATTTTGTTTTTATAAAAAAAAGCAATAATTTTGTATTTTACCAATTTCAAATAAACTAAATCTTTATTCTATGAAGAAATTACTACTCGTGCTAACGTTTATTTAGCCAATTATGCTCGCAAACAAGTATGCCTACGGCATTCAATGCGATTATAGTACCAGGACAAAATTATTCTTACTCTCTTTGTGCAGGCGAAGCAGGAGTAATACGTCTGGATAATTTTAATCCGAATGATGTGAATGCTTTAAACCTTTATTATTTTAGTACTATACTAGCCTCTAATACAGTATTGAATTCTGTAATTACTCCTTGTGGTGCTACTTTGGTGTACAATAGCCCTAATACTGCTACTTTACTAGCAACGCAATACGATACACTTACCTTAAATATAATAGATACGTTGGGGAATAGCTTCATCAGTACTGTTTATTTAACCCTTACGAATCCTAATCTTGCCAATATACAAAACAAGCAAGTACCTAGTATGGATAGCTTACTAGTAGTTCCGTGTGCTTTCATGAGAAGTATAGTACTAAATGGTAAACATGGAAATGCACATTACGTAGCAACCCATAATCCTAATTGTATGTCTAGTGGTTTTATGATTAGCGATATATTCTATACGCCAGAAGCTGGATTTACTGGATTAGATACTTTCATCATAGGAAATGTAGACGATTTTATTATCCCTATGGACGACCCATGTGGCGGTGCCCAAGACCAACGAACTACACAATGCGAAAACTATTCTATTTATGTAGTAGAAGTACTACTAACGATAGATATGATAGCCTGTAACAACGATGCACCTACTGATTTTGCTTTTGACTATACTATCGCAGCAGATACACTTCCTACCCAGCACAACCTTTCCATGCCATGTATTGGTGGTACAGGCATAATACGCAAAGCAGCCGATTTTCGGGGCAATATGGTGAGCTATACACATACCAATTCTAATAACATAAACGCTACTATACAATTCACGAATAATATACTAATATACGATACACCGCCTATCCTATCTATGTCGCCTATGCTATACGATACAGTGGTAATAAAATTCGTAGACATATATAATAATACCTATTACCATAGTATAAACATCGTTATACAAAATAATACGTTTAGTAATCCTACTACACTAGCTACCTCTTCGAACCAATCCGTAGTAGTATTCGCACAATTACCTATGCTATGGGGACCATCTATTACAGTTCCACGTAATGGAACACTACAATACGTCACAGATACTATAAACTATACTAATCAAGTGACTTATGTACCAAATCTAGGTTTTATAGGTTCGGATACTATCTATACGCGTTATTATACGGATTATATTCAGATGTTTTGTATAGATGGGATAGAACTTACGAACATAGACATGCAGTGTAATAGCTATAATGCTTTCATCATAAATGTATTACCAGTAGTATCGAACTGTAATAATCCAGAACCTACTAATTTTGCTTTTGATTATAATCTTTCTAATGCTCCTAGCAATGCTAGTATGTGTTTGGGAGGCACTGGAATCCTACGCAAGCCTATGAGTATAGCAGGAAATATAACAGGGTATACTCACACGAATATTAGTTTGAATGCTACTATCCAACTCACTAATAATGTATTAATCTATGATACACCACCTACGCTATCTACTACAGTTACTATGTACGATACAGTATACATACAAGTAGTAAGTAGTATGATAAATTGTGTTAGTTTTAGTATATATCCTATTTACATTACGATACAAAATAATACATTTACTAATCCTAGTATTGTAGTTACTACTGCTAATCAACCCGTAGTAGTGTTGCCACAGATACCTTTTGCGTGGGGGCCATCTATTACAGCTCCACATAATGGTACATTACAATACGTCGCAGATACTATCCAGTATACTAATCAAGTAAGTTACGTTCCAAATCCAGGTTTTATAGGAGATGATACTATCTATACGCGTTATGGTACGGATTATATACAAATGTTTTGTGTAGATGGGATAGAACTCACGAATATAGATATGGAATGTAGTGGCTATAACGCTATCATTATCCATGTAGGTAATACAGGAGTTTCTAGTACTACTGGTACAGTTAGCAATAGTTTGTATCCTAACCCTTCGTCTAACGGTATTTTTAGTAGTAAAGATAACATAGAAAACTACGTAGTGTACGATGTAACTGGCAAAATAGTAGCCCAAAATAAAGCATTATTCTCTACTACATTAGATATATCTAGTCTAGCAGCAGGAGCTTACTTTGTTACTGTTAATAATCAAAAAGTAGAAAAAATTATTATTTCTAAATAAAAATACAAAAATATAGATACTCGTATACTTGTAAAATCCTCCCCTGTAATGCAGAAAGCATGCAAGGGAGGATTTTTAGTTACATGCTAGCCTTTGACTGTATCCAAGCTTGTATATCGAAGTAGTACACTATCTCTACATCTGCTGTTTGAAATAGTATAGCTATGGCTTCCCAATCTATATTAGCTGCTTGTAATAATGCAACGAAGGAGGTAAGTGTATCTTGAATAGAAATGGATTGTTTGGGTAAGTTTTTAATAATATAATCCGTTTCATGTATATTCCCATTCTCGAATTCAGCTATGATTAATATTAATTTTGCATATACAAAGCAAGAAATGTCTATATAGTCTGTATTATCCATTCTAAATAGCTTTTTTAGCTCTGAAATGGTTTTTTTATATTCCTTCAATTGACTAGTTGCAACAGCATACAAACTTACTATTTCACAGACTGAAAAAATACTTATACAACTATTATAAACTGAAAAATGAGTTTCATAATACTGGATAAGTTCTTCCCAATCCTTGTTATAAAAACAATACTTTATTTTAGCTAAAAACCAAATTTCCCTTAACGGAGGTAGGTATTCTAATTTGGAAATGCCTTCCACATAAGCGATACATTTTTCTAAACGGGCTAAATTTTTAGCTCCTTTTTCTATAACCATAGCTACGGGTAATTTTTTATAACTAGATAGAAATCCTATATAATTGCCAACTGTCACATAGTGAGATCTAAATACAGTTGTGTCCCATGGAGCATTTTCTATTTCTTTTTCATAGCATTCTAACATTTTCTCATAAAGATTAATAATACTATCGTACTTTTTTTGTATAGTGCATAACAGAATTAATGCGTTATGGATACGACAAACCACTAAATAAGGTAAGTTAGGTTGCAGGAATAGATTTATTTTATTACCCCATTCTATTGCCTTTTCAATATTTTTATCCTTATATGTCTTATAAGCAGTTACATAGTAGTAAATGGATTGTTGCTCTTGGAATGCATGGTTAACAATGGTATGTAACTCTTTGGCTTCTATGGCTGCTAAATCATATTGGTGTAGCCATGAATGTAATACAATCTTTTCTTTTATAATAATAGTTGCTAACTCGTGTTTTTTGGATTCTATGGCTTCTGCTTTTATTGGATTTAATATTTCTAACGCTTCTGTGTATAACTCCCTTTCTTTGAGGTTCAGAGCTAGGGTGAGTTTATGAAAGCTGTGTACATACGCAGTAGAGGGTTGGTAGATTAGCCAATGGTAGAATAGTGCATTTCCTAGATAGTGTATTACTTTCAACACATGCTTAAATGGGTATTTTTTGGTGATTTCGTGTACGTCTTTTATTTGAGGATGCATACACAGTATTCTGAATAGCTTTTTGTACTCTGTGTCTGCTGCTTGTATGCTAAATTCTTTTCGTTCTTCCTTATTCATCGTCGCAATTAAAGCTATTATAGAAGGTAAATCTATGTTCATAGTGTTTTGGTTATAAATAATTTAGGTGCTATTATTGAATTTACTTTGTTCCAAACAAAGATACTTTAATTTGTGTATATTAAAAACATATATTACTTTTGCAAAAATTAAATCATTCATTACTTACCAAAACACTTTTACTCATTGGTATGAAAAAATTACTAACCACCCTAGCATTAAGTATTTCTATGCTTACGGTAGCAAATGCACAAGGCTATACACTGGGTTATTATACCCAAGCCTACAC
>JAYUJA010000147.1:0-1757 GCA_043765495.1 Bacteroidia bacterium | reverse complement strand
GAAATCATATATATTGGTATTTAAGCGGCATTGTGGTGATATTATTTAGTGCATTGTGGTGCTATCCCGTGCTATATTTTTTATTATCGTATGGAAGTATGTATAATAGTTATCAAAAACTATACCTCGCTTATTTCGAAGATAAAAAACTACCCACCACCAAAGTAGTAGTAAGTTCTATACCTAGATTACTGCTAATAAACAATATATACAAAGAAAGCTATTATGAATTTATAGAACCATTACTACAAAAGATTGATGCAATAATACAGCCGATTTTATACCGCATACGTTTGTACATAAAAAACACTATTCTACAAATAAAAAAGAAAATAAAGGATACAGTAGCAACCAGCAAACAAACCTATACAAAAACGGTACAACAAACAAAGAGTAAAGTACAAAACACAATAGTAACAGGAAAAAATACCTATACCAATACTGTACAACAAACGAAAAATAAAGTACAAAACACAATAACAACAAGTAAAAATACCTATACCAATACTGTACAACAAACGAAAAACAGAATAAAGAATACAAAAATAAAGAATACAAAACGAAAAAAATAAGCACAAAATATTCCCTAACTTATACTTTATACTTACCTATTTTTTATGGCAAATACTACTACTACTCCTAAAAACCAAACTATACAACCTACTAATTTCCAACGAGCGATGTGGCAATTTGCTGGTTCAGAATCTCATATACTAGAGTACTGCCCTACCGACTACCAGCGGCATTCCAATATAGGATTAGTATTACTCATCACTACTGTATTTGCCTTCGGGGCAGGCTCTTATGCTGGGTGGTATTTTACGAATAGTATAGTAGGAGCCTTGATTATTGGAAGCTTGTGGGCATTGATGATATTCGGTATAGATAGAAGTATGATAGTAACCATGAAAAAAGATATTACTACCAACAAAAAACCTTGGGGAACTTTTGTACCTCGTTTTATGATAGGGGCATTGATATCTTTTTTTATATCCATACCCGTAGAAATATTGATATTCAAAGAACCTATCGAACTAGGATTAAAAACTTTAGAACAAGCAGATAGACGTAATTTTGCTACTGCCGAATCAAAAGATATAACGAAAGCAAATATGCTTAATGGTCAAGGTCTAGATAGCATGGCATTGAAAAACATAGCTGCACAACATAAAAATGAATGTGACCTACCAGAATGTATAGAGCTATTTAATAAAGAAGAAATAGAAAGAGAAAAGTTAAGAAAATATGTGCAAAATCAAGATGGGATTAATCCTAAAACTCGTAAAGAACCTGTATATGGAACGGTAACGAATAGTAGAGGAAAAAAAATACAGTCCATTATTGGTTATAACACTTATGATACAGACGAATACGTACGAGCTAAAGAAGATGTAATAAAACAAGCAGATTTAGTAACTGAATCAATAAATCAATACAGAATAGCTGAATCTAAATGGCATCAAGGAATAGCAAAAGAGGAAGCTACAAAAAAAGAAGATATGAATGAAAAAAGGAAAAAACAAGACGAATATGATAAAGTGATGAGCGAACGTCAAGAAAGTGTAGACAAAATATTAGGATCACAAGAAGGTTTTGTACGTCGTTACCAAGCATTAGAACATGAATCAGGAAAACAGTTTGCAGAAGGTAAAATAGAACTTTGGTTGTTGATATGGCTAGTACGTTTGATATTCCTAGCAATAGAAGTACTACCCAGCTTATCCAAAATAATGACACCAGTAGGGCAATACGATATA
>JAYUJA010000146.1:0-4865 GCA_043765495.1 Bacteroidia bacterium | reverse complement strand
AAATCTTCTGATTTGGATTTATTTGGTATCTGTAAAGATGCTGGACAATCTGGTTTATTAGAGAATTTATCTTCTTTAATCAAACAACCTGTATTACTAGAAAATGGGAAAGAATTAGCTTCTCATCTTTTTGGAAAACAAAGTACCAATATGGCAGAGGAAATTAGCAAATATGCTAGTATCAGCCAAGGTAGTGCTGAAAAATTAATATCTTTTGCTACACCAGTAACTACTGCAGTATTAGGTAAGCGTATTGAAGAAAACAATTGGGATATTTCGTCTTTTAATAATTCATTAAATAACGAAAAATCTTCTTGGTTAAAAATGATTCCAGCAGGTTTAGGATCTTTGGCAGCTTTTCTTGGATTAGGTAAAATAACAGATTTCGTTGGTAATTTTGCTGATGGTGCTACAGATAAAGTAAAAGACGCTGGTGCAGCTATTTCTGGATTCGCAGGCAATGTAACAGACAGAAGCAGAGATGCAGCTAGTACTGTAACCACGGGAGCTACCAAAACAGTAGGAAATACAGTAAGTGGAGCTAAAGATGCTGGTGCTGCCGTAACTGGAGCTATCGGTGGAGCTGCTGCAGGTATCGGAAGCACATTTAATAACAACAACGAAGAAGATAAAAAACAAGGAGTAGCAGGTTGGTTATTGCCTTTATTATTAGTAGGAGGATTGGGTGCAGGTGCTTATTATTTCTTTACGAAAGATAAAAAAGCAGTAGATCCAGTTATCGACCCAGTTACTGCTACCACAGACGTTACAACTACTACACCTACTACAACAGTAGTTCCAGTAGCAAAAACTCCAGAAGAACTAGCAGTAGAAGAAGCAGCAAAAATCAAAAGTTCAGGATTAGTAGTTGATGCAAAAGGAAATGTAACAGGCTACGACTTTGGTAAAATGAAAGAAGTAACCCTAGCAGATGGTAAAAAAATACAAGTAGAAGAAAATGGTTTTGAAAACAGACTATTAGGTTCTATTACAGACAAAGCTTTTACAGTATCTGATGATAAGTCACAAGGTTGGTTAGAAGTATACGGTTTCCAATTCGAAACAGGTAAAGCTAGCTTAAAACAAGAATCTTTCAAGCGTCTAGAAAACCTAGCAGCTATACTAGTTGCTAACCCAACAGTAGACCTAAAAATAGGTGGCTATACGGATAATATAGGAGATTCTTTAGGTAACGTAAAACTATCCGAAGGACGTGCTAATTATGTAATAGCAGAATTAGGCAAAAAAGGAGTAGTAGCTACTAGACTAAAAGGAGAAGGATACGGTCCACAACACCCAGCAGCAAGCAATGCTACTACAGCAGGTAAAGCGCTAAACAGAAGAGTAGCTGTTCGTATTACTAAAAAATAATTTCATACAGAATAATAACAAATCAAAAGCTGCCTAATGAATTAGGCAGCTTTTTTTGGGAGATACACCTAATTTATACATAAATAATATATCTTTTGTATTGACATTCTCCACACAGTATTCATAAAATAAGTACTTAAAACAACTAAAAAAGCTGCCTAATTAGGCAGCTTTTGGAATTATATAATCTATTGTATTTCTTTTTTTATTGGATAACTACTCTTTGGTGTACTACACTGCCATCTACTTGTATAGTAAGGGTGTATATACCTGCGGACAAGTTTGCGATATTGATTTGTTTTTCTTGTAATCCAGCTGCATCTTGTGAAGTAGTTGTTAGTACTTGCTTGCCTGTCACATCTGTCAAATATAAAGAAGTATTCGTGTTTCTTTGTAAATAATAATTTAAGTACAGTACATTCGTAGCAGGATTAGGGTATAATGCATAACTTTTTATATTTCCTTGCTCGTTGATAGCCGTAACAGCACAAGGACTAGATAAATTGATATGGTTCATGGTTCTAAAATCAATACTACATAACCAATCTGGATAGTCAATAAATGGGTTTCTATTGCCTTGTACTTCATATATATAGTCGTTACGAGCTATTTCATAATTACTTGGTAAATCTTGGAAATGCCATTTTCTTAATACATCTTGTTGTTGTACAGTAGGCATCGTCCAAGCAAGACCATCTACGCCATTATACGCCACACACATATAGAATATAGCACGTGCTAGATCTCCTTTACTACTTTCTAATGGCTCGAATACACTTGTACCATTGGCATCAAATCCTATTTTACAACCCTTGTAGGTATAGGCTGGTGTTCCTATTATTTCGCCATACGACTTATTACCACGTATTTGGTTTACGTCCGAAAAATTAGCAGGAAATAAATTATAAAAATCGTTGTAATTAGGTTTTTCACTTCCAGTATTAGCAGGGTAATTTGGCATCCAAGAATGTGCAAAAACGTGTTCACGGCTCATATTGGTAGCTGTCCAGTCGAATGGTTCGGTATAGATTACGTTTTCTCCCGACTCTGCACACGTGATTACTCTTTGGCCTGCTGTGGTATCTCTTGCTTCAAAATCTTTTACTATCAATGCTTTATAATTAGAATAGAAAATAGAAGTATGTGGGTTTATCTTCGCATGTAAATCTGTTACGAAAGTACTAGCACTTGGGTTTAGTCCATTGTAGTAAGTACCTGGTTGGCCACCACTAGAAGTAACCATGTTGTCATAGCCTGTTGCGGTATAGTTTTTATACGCTCCAAAACCGTTGTACGCATATACGGTATACGTGTAAGGTGTATTTGCTCTTACATCTGTTGGGTAAAATTCTTGTGCATTCGTGCCACTAGTTCCAATAAAACAAACTTTACCTTGTCCTCCTCCTGGAGCATCTCCGATAAGGTACTGGCTACCATCTTGTGGTATACCTGGAGCTCCTATGGATTTTACTACCAAAAATTTCTCTCCTATTATGCAAGTCACACGTACTTTCGTTTTATAGGATTTAGATTCTGGAAAAGTCAATAAAGTACTAGAAATATTACCACTAGGTTCTGTAGCTGCATTACCTCCAATACCGTATAAATTAATAGCATACACGCCTTCATTCGCATCATTAGAATTAATAATTAACTGATTGGTATACGTACCAGCAGCAGATGGATTAAACGTAACTGCAATAGTAGCAGAGCTATTCGCTGCGATAGTAGTAGGTACAGCACCTGCAATAGTAAAACCAGGCCCAGAAGTAAGTAAGTTAGCAGAATTGATAACCAGTGGCGTACTTGTTCCTAGGTTACTTACGAGTACGTTGATAGTTTGTGGCGTAGAAATAGGCGTTTGGGTATAATAAGTAGCACCTACAGGGTAATTCGTGCTATTGATACTTGCATTAATCTCTTGTGCTGGAGTTGGAATTGGTCGAGCTACATTTATCTGATCCAATGCTACATTATTACCAGATGTTTTATTAGTAAAATAAAAACGAATGTAACGAGATGCTGGGTTAGGAGTATCGGTATAAGAACCAAAAGCAGAAGTAGATAAATTGCCTGTAAACGTGTGTAATGGTGTCCAAGTACTACCATTTACAGATTGTTCTACGGTGAATGTGCCTAACCAAGTAGTGACCCCAGCGGCTACTTTACCTTGTAAGAAATAGGTGATAGGACCAGCTTCATCGGCTAGTTGTACTTGTACATATTCGGCAGTGCCATCTAGCTTACAACACGCACTAGCGTCGCTACCGCCTGTATAACGGGTAGTACCATTGGTTACACTTAAAAATTCTGTCCAGCCAATAGGTGGCGCAGGTAGTTCAAAGCTGTATGCACAAGGAACTGGGGCTTGTGCCTGCAAGCTTAATTGACTTAAACAAACAGCAAACGCTGTAGTAAGTAATTTTTTCATAGTTGAGAAAAAATATAGGAAGTATGGAATGAGCTACAAAGGTAAGATTTTTAATATTGCTTTATAAAAATAGTGCATATAAAAAAAAACTATATATTTGCCATCTAAATTATTTTTAATTATTAATTTATTGAAAAAATGAAAAAAACAATTTTCTTGTGTGGTTTGTCTTTACTAGGATTTGCTACACTTTCTGCTCAAAGTAAAGGTGCAGATAAAAGTATCCGATTTGGCTTACGTATGAGTCCAGGTTTAGGTTGGATAAAACCTAAAGTTGCAGGTGCTTTACCTAATTTTGCTGGTAAATCCGATGGTTCTAAATTATTTTTCTCGGGTGGGATTATGATAGAAAAAAAGATAACGGATAATGTATATCTTGCTACAGGTGCGGACATAGTGTACGCAGGCGGCAAAATGGCTTATTCCGATAGTTTGAGAGCGAACCCTTACCAAGATGATATAAAATATACGCCAACCGCTATACGTACTACCCAGATAAGCTATACTACCCAAAGTGTAGAAATTCCATTGACACTAAAATTAAAATCTAGTGAAATGAATTTAATGCAATTTTTTGGACAAATTGGACTTTCTGTAGGCATGCGATTCAAAGGTAAAGTAACGCGTACGGATTCTTATGGTGGTTTTACTCCTGCGGGTTTAGTAGCGCCTAGCAACTATGAAGTAGGCTCTACGGCGAATAGTGATAAAACATTATCGTATTTGAATCCGTTCCGTGCAGCATTAGTAATAGGTGGTGGTATGGATTATAATATCAGCGATAGCAATACGCTAGTAGCTAGTTTGACGTATAACAATGGTTTCATCAACCAGTTAGCGCAACGTAACGAGAATGGTGCAAAAGTAACGGGTAATACCAATTATCTACAATTAAATATCGGTGTATTATTTTAATTCGTAAGTTCAAGTAATAAATGCAACTTTGGGAGCAATTTTGAAAGACTTTAGTTCTGTAAAAGAGAAAATAAATTCTCATTTTCTTTTTTACCAGTTAAATTTTATGAACTTTGCTCCTGGTCCAAAAATTGCAAAAACATGAGCC
>JAYUJA010000145.1:0-1764 GCA_043765495.1 Bacteroidia bacterium | reverse complement strand
AGCGAGTATCGAGGGGTTTTTGGATTTCGGCTATTATACTTTGCTTATAAGCGGTAGATTTTAGTGTTTGCGTAGTAGCATCTATACCGTATTGTAAGCGTCCTTTGGGTAATTGGGTTATCATATCTACTGTTATTTGCAGTGTTTTTACTTTTTCGATACGATTGTTTCTAAAAATAGAGTTTAATTTGCGGTTGTGTCTACTTTCACCGAATAGCTGTGTGGCTAGTTGAGCTTTAAGGCTTGTTTGGTTATTTATTTTTTGTTCGGTGTGAAGCTGTAAAAGTCCTCTTTTGGCAGCGCCGTAGTACCATTCTGTTTGTTGTAATATTCCATTGCTAGCATCTGTAAGTCTATCGTATCGGGGGTTATTGGTAGTAGTAGAGTATTGGAGGTTTAGTCCATATTTTTGCTGGCTACTTGGCTGGTAGATTATTTTTTGTAGGGCATCGTATTGTTTATATCCTGAAAATTTTTGTACTAGGCTATCTGTATTGGTAACTAGGCTATCTTTACCATTTATTCTTTCTATGTAACTATTTCTTGCACCAAAGAAAGCTTGATTTTTGAACGTATTTTTCCCCATTTTCACATCTCCAAAATCGCTGTATGTGAAACAGGTTATACTCCCCCATCTAGCAGAAGACGCTCCTATATCGAAATGTGCTTTTTTACCTTTATTAGCACTTGCATAGCGTAGAGAGGTGTTTCCGTGTATTACTAATTTATCAGAATAGGTAGTAATACGTGGCTGTAACGTTTGTACATAGATAGCTCCACCCATTGCATCGCTGCCATACATAGTAGATGCTGCACCTTGTAGTATTTCTATTTGCTGTACACTGCTTTCGTCTACGCCTACTATGTTTTGTAAATGCCCCGATCGGAATATTAGATTATTCATGCGTACGCCATCTACTATTAGCAGGATTTTGTTAGCTTCTAACCCGCGTATTACAGGGCTTCCTCCACTTTGTTGGCTTTTTTGTATGGCTA
This sequence comes from Bacteroidia bacterium, assembly GCA_043765495.1. Classification (GTDB taxonomy): domain Bacteria; phylum Bacteroidota; class Bacteroidia; order JAYUJA01; family JAYUJA01; genus JAYUJA01. The sequence goes on along the minus strand of JAYUJA010000145.1, from coordinate 768 downwards.
GGTGTCCACTATTTTGTAATACATCTGCCATCGTAGCGGCTTCTAAAAAACGAATTTCTTGCATTGGAATAATAGTGATAGCATCGGAAATTTCGGTTTTTTTCTCCAAATATTTGTGGGCAGAGATAACTACTTCTTTGGTAAAAGTGCTATCTGTTTGTGCAATCGCAGTGGTGGTTAAAATAAGAAATAATGGTAAGATTTTCATGAAAAATGTAATAGTTTATAAATAAATTAGTTAGTGTTTTTTATAATTAGAATGTATTGGTACACAAAAGTCCGCCAATGTAGTATTTTTAAGTGTATATGTGTGCATAGAGAAAGACTTATGTAATGCAATAGATTGCCAATTTTTTACGTAGGTATATTCTGGTTTATTGGGTACATCTATCAGCAGTAATTTCTGGTTTTTTACGGTATTGGCCTTTTCACGTATCCAATGTCTTCTTTCGTAGCAAGGGTAGATGGTGTGTATAGCTGGGATATTCCAATAGTCGATAGCATAATTGAGCGGCGTAGTATTGCATTCGCCTAGTACTATCCATTGTATATCCTGCTGCTTGCAATAATCGGTGATAGTAACAATATCCGTGTGTAGGTTATCTAATTTTACAATATCTACAATACCAGAATTATCGTGTATCACTTTTTGTATAGAAGAAGGTATACTAACTATTTTATACCCAGTAAAAGCTACTGCGATTGTAATAAGTGTAGTAGAAGCCATTTTATTTTTCCATAGCTCTAAATTACTAATTAAGGCGTATA